>NZ_CP136862.1:3708485-4020733 GCF_045689225.1 Methylocapsa polymorpha
TGTGCAGGATAGTCCTGTCAATCAAGCTATCAACGGTATCCGTCGACGCCAGAGGATGTCCACTCATCTGCGGCGTGGCGGTTGTTGAAAACCAATCGTCGAATTTGAATGGTCCGCCGGCAATTTCATTAGATGCGGTAACCCAGAGGTTGGGAATTCCCAATGCCTCCGCAAATATCAGGCCGTGCAAGGATGAACTAATCACGGCTTCGCAATCCGCCATTGCGCGCAGGAATTGTTCAGGATCAGCATGGACGTTCAGATCCGACACGCCAGGTTCAGCGACGAGGCGGCGAAAGTGCCGGTTAGCCCTCTCGACGTAATGAGGGACGACGCCAAGTCGATTTGTTGGCCTTGCAGACTTAGCGATCCCAAATAATGCTGGGGCCAGAAAGCCGGGGTCTCCCAGTGGAACATCAGATACGTCAATACCACCTTGATGTAATGCGCAGTGGCTCAGCTTACCGCGCACCGCATGTATGTTGGATGCTACAGCGGAGCCTACCCCGTAGTGCGGATGCATTACGCCTGTGCCCCAAATGTGGCTCATAGGGGTCGCAGACGCCATCATACTTCCTACGGCGAGAAGACAAGGTTTGTCGCCGTCGTCGAAATGGACCGTCGGACGTCTAGAAATGGCAGCCACGATGGCCGGATTGATTCTGTCGCCGACATTCGGAATTCTTAGAAAGTACTGCAATCTTAGGGGCCGGCACGTGATTGACGCTTCCATAGGAGTGGCCTGATTTCATGATACCGCGAATAAGAAATATTGTATCCAACAGCGCAGCGCGCCCGGGCGGTCTCCGCCCCTCAATAGGGGCTGGATCAGTCGCGAAGAGGAGAGTCCCTGACCCTGCATGAACCGATCTTAGCGCGCTATTGCCAATTCGCTTTTTAAAACAACAATCGAGATCGGGCGGCGCGTCAAATTCCACGCAATTCAATTATTTTACATGGATCGTTCCGCTAATAGTAAATACAGTCATATAAATATTGTCAATTTCAGTTGATCAATTGTAAGCTGACATCTCAGAGGAGATCCACGTCGCCACGGGCTGGCTGACCGGCGATACCTTTGAGACATATCCTTAGAAAGGCGAGCGAGAAGAAAATGCCCGACGTCGTTGTCGTTCTTGGAATGCATCGCAGTGGGACCAGTTCCGTTGCAGGAGCTCTTACGAAACTCGGCGGGGCGGAGCCAGCCCACCTGATGGCGGCGAACTCAGGAAATGCCCGGGGATATTTCGAGTCCATCCCTTTTATGCATTTTCATGACGAATTGTTGGCTTCCGCGGGCTCCTATTGGCATGATTGGCGAAAGTTCAATCCTAGTTGGTATAGATCACCTGCCCTCGATTCCTATAAGCGCCGCGCCAAGGAAATATTCGCATCTGAGTTTGGCAATGCCCCGTTGCCGATTTTGAAGGATCCGAGAATTTGTCGATTCGCGCCCTTCTGGCTCGACGTTCTCAAGGAAATGGATGCGACGCCGCGGATCGTGATTCCGATCCGCTCGCCCTTGGACGTAGCGGTTTCGCTGAGACGCGTCCACAATATCTCGCTCACCAAAGGATTGCTGCTTTGGCTGCGCCATGTTCTTGATGCGGAAGTGCAGACAAGAAGCATCGCACGCTCAATTTTCACCTGGGACCAATTTCTCTCGGACTGGCGGAGGGTTTCCGACAAAGTGTCTCTGGATACTGGTCTATTCTGGCCTCGTCTATCCGATCGCTCGGCGCAAGAAGTTGAACAATTTCTGAGTTCAGAATTAGTGCATCATAAAACGGATCACGCGGAGCTAATCGCCCATTCCGACGTTCATGAATGGACCGCGCGTGCTTACGAAGCTTTGCTTGAATTGGCATGCGACCCCTTTTCTAATTCGGCCAACGAGAGATTGGATGAAATCGGCGAGCTATTCGAACAATCATGCGCCATGTTTGGTCGTGTTCTCGCCGATTATGAGAGCAGTTTGGAGGAATTGCAGGAGCAAGCTAACGGGCGTCGAAGCGAAAATGAACTGTTGCGCGTTCAACACGGAGAGCTCAGAGCCGAACTTGCCGCGGTTTGCGATGAACAAGAGCGACTGTTAGCTGAATCGCAGACCCGCGAGCAGGCGATGTTGGCGGTATCCGATCTCCATGCCGACCTGATCTCTCGGTTGGAGCGGACTGAAGCACAACTCGCAGAGGCGACCCGTGAGAAAGACGAACTTTCTACTAGTCTCATGTCGCGCACCGTGCAGCTGGCGGCTATTCAAGATGAAATGGATCGCTTATCGGAGCGATCGCGGGCGGAACGGTTGGATCTCGTCGATGTGACAGCCCTTCTTTTTGATCGCACCAAGCGTTTGGAGCAGGCCGAAACGCAACTCATCGAGACGAAATCTAAACACGAAGAGGCCCTCGAGAAAAACATAGAAGCTGCGATGCTCCTTGAGCGCACACGCGCAGAAAAGGATGAGATCGTAGCCGTTCACATGGCTGTTTTGGTTCAAGCCGACACTTCCAGGCAGGCAGATGCGATTGCATTGAACGCGACGATCGCCGCAAAAGAAAATGTGGAAGCCGAACTCGCGCGACTAGAGAAGACTGCGGCCGAGACAAAAAATAAATTTGAAGCGCAAATCCGTGCGCTGTGTGACCAGCTCATTGATGCCGAAGCAGCCAGCGCCAAATCATGCGCCATGCATCAAAGTCGAGCCGCATGGCGCAAGATTCTGCCGCCGACGAGCGGATTGCGCCGATTCGAGCGCAAACTCCTGGGTAGCGGTCTGTTCGATGCTGATTGGTATAAGAGCGAATATCAAGATGTAGCCGAAAGCGGTCGCCCACCGGCCAGGCATTATCTCGATGAGGGTTACTTGCACGGCTATCGGCCGAACCCGTTTTTTGACACGCGCTGGTATTTGGAGCGCTACGAGGATGTGCGTCGGTCCGGCATGAATCCGCTTCTACATTACATCATGCATGGTTATCGCGAAGGCCGGGATCCGGGCCCCGATTTCCAAACCAATTTCTATCTCGTGACTTATCCAGACGTGCGGTCGCGGGGGTTAAATCCGCTCGCACATTATCTGCTTCATGGACGGGCCGAAGGGCGTCTTCCTGTTAGGCCAACAGGAACAATGTGATCGAAGGTTGAGTGGAGTATTGTTTTCATTCTTCGGGAATTCTCTGTCCAGGACAAATGAATCTCATCCCTGGCCAATTAAAGAGGCCGCCACGGCGCCCTATTCCATCATCTTTTTCAGGGCTTCGAGCCCGGCGGAAAGGTGGAGTTACTCGGGGGTAGCCGACATGCTCGATAGCACTTCGCCCTGCGTACTAGCCGCCTCTACGACGAGTTTCGCCCGGAATCGGAAAACGGGGATGTGACCTGTGAGCTTGAACTTGATCGCTTCCGAGATCTTCAGGGCGATAGGCGAACATAGGGTCTAATCGAGCATATAGGTGCTGCGCAGAATGTCCTCACGCAACAGCGCCGGGTCTTCATTCATCAATGCCGGCAGCATGTATTTGAAGACGCCGTCATAGGGAGCAAGGAATTCGAGCGCGACGCCGTGACGATGAAAGACGTCGCGATCATATAGCCCGACGCCCCCGGGCGCGTTGACATAGATGCGCCCGCTCAAGGCCTCGACGAGGGCGATGACGCGTTCTTGACCGCGTAGCGCCGGGTCGAGGCCGAATTCCGAGCTCCGGACGATTTGAGCCGGCAATTGCAGCGCATCCGCAACGAGCCGCAATCCGGTTTCAAGAAAGCCCATCACGGTTTCGAGCGGAGCATGAAGATGGGCGCGGACCCGCTCGGCCACCAACCCGCGCCGCGCTTTAAGCCATGGCAGCCGTGTCAAGCGTGCGTCGAAGATCTCGCGCGCACCGACCTGGAAAGAAAGGTTCTTAATCAAAGTGTCGCGCGGCTGGCGGGCGAGCGGCAGAGTCAGCCATTCCCGCGCACCGGCCAGACCCGGCACTTCGCATCGATGCACGCGGCCACGACGGACAAATTGCACGTCGTCGAAAATGACGAATGTTTGGACCGCCGCGAGCAGCCGGAAATAGCCCGCATAAGGATAGAAATAAGGCTGCATCACTGCGATTGCGCCTGGACGCGGGCCGCGTTGAGGATCGACGCGGGTGATCGTCCGGCTCATATGCCGTACTGCGCAGTCAGGCTGGCAAATCTTTCGCACGCGCGGCGATATAATTCGACGTCGGCAGCGCGATGTGTATCGATCGCCTTGCGAACGGCGGGATCGATCGGATAGGCGTCGCCGGGGCGGTTCGGATTGACGTTCTCACGCGCGGCTTCCGGAGGAAGCTTGCGACCGAACACGGCCTCGAACAGCGCGACGCCGCGCTCATACTGCTCCGTCAGCCCGACCAGCGCGAAATCGTCGAGCGAATTGCTACCGAGATACATCGATTGAAAATTAGGGACGGCCTCGATCATTTCCGGGAGCGTCGGCCGAAGCTCGTGGAATTTCTGCACCCATGGGTGCTCCAGCTCTGGATGGCGCAGCAAAAATTGATAATGCGACACCGCTTGCTGGTAGGGATCGCGGAAAAATGCGGTGAATTCGACTGTCGGAAATTGTCCAACATATTTGTCGGCGATGAATTGGCCGTAGATGAGATCGAAATCGCGCAAAATTTCGTCGCGGCAGGCATGCATCTTGGCGGCTTGCGCGGCCCGCTGGGCATAGGCCTCAGGCGTATCCAATCCAATCCAGTCCGCATAATCGCAGAGCATCCGCGCTCCAAAAGCAGCCTCGAGACGCAGGCGAAAGGACTTTCCTGCCGTCTTAGGGACGTGGATTGAAACGATCACGCGATGTGCCTTTCAGTTCCTGCACGTTTCAATAATTTGCGACCTACGCGAAGCGCGCCGCCCAGCGAATATTCTAACAGGATCGCCTCTCATCAGCATTAATCGTAGACCAATATGGGCATTTCTAACAAATTGGTCGCGCACCCCCGCATTATAGCCCCGCTCATACGGGTGAGGCGCGGTCAAGCAGATAAGTCTTCCGCATCACGGCGATACAATCCGACCTCGTTGGCACAACCACTTATTGTCTTGTGAATTGCTGAACCCAGCCGCATTGGATCGGCATTCTTGTGTGCGGCTTCCACTGGAATCAGCGAGAGCTGAGTCGCATCTTATGCGAAGTCCGACGTGGTGTTGAAGTTGTAGGAAGATGTATGAAACCGGTCGCGAGCCTTTGTGTCATATTCGGGATAATCAAAAAAATTAAGCAAGGACAGATGTCGATGGCGGACCTTGGTGGATATGCCTGCCTGGAGCCCGGCTTCCTTTACCGCCTTGTAAATGAAATGATCCGGCCCTGATGGAATAATGTCCAAAAGCTGCGTTCGCAACATTACCAATCGCCCCGGCGGGTTGAATGGTTCGATGATAAGTTCGTTTGGAGGATTAACAGGAAGGCAACGTTCGGGACTCTGCGCTTTGATGAGAGCTGCGCGTCTTTCTTCTGGCATTTGCGGGGCTATGTTGCGAGCTGTTTCGGGATCGATAAAGTCGCTCGTATCGATGTAGGATCCCAAAAGAGCCAGTCGTGGATTTTCGTCCATCAATGCACAAAGCTGCGACAGCCAGCAGGGCGTAGTGTCAAATATGACGACGTCGCTTTCTATGCACGCAAAATAGTCGCCGTAAAGATGACGGTATTTGTATATTGTTTCAAAAAGGCGGGTCGGCGAATTTGTGCTCGCCCATTCAATGGCATGAAACATACCGCGCCGCCCAAATCCTTCGACGACCTCGCGGACGCCTGGATCATCGGAATTATTGTCCACCAAAATGAACCGCACAGGACAACGCGTATATCGGTACAAGCTATCCAGGCAAGTCCATAAATAATGAGGGCGATTCCACGAGAGAATAAAGACGGTCACTGGACTGACTGGGTTTGTCATGGACGGGCCTACGGTCGACGATTGCCGCCGTCACCATACCAACTCAATCACTTATTGAAAAATCATCTACAAGTTTCATCAGGAAGGCAATTGCAGGCGCGCCTTCAAAGTCACTGAAGCCATTTCTGGAAGAGCAGCGTAACTAATCACGCTACTCATTGCTGGTCAGCCCTGGGCTCGGGCTTTCAAAAAAGCGCTTTTATGGCCGCGATGGGTAAATGCCTTGAGTGGCGACGCACCAGCTCACGGCGAGCGCAGGGCTTTGTGTCGGAACCGGTAGCCCGCCGCCGGTCAGGCCGATCGCGGCGGAAGACATAGCGGTATCCGCAGGTGCAGTGCTTGCCGAATAGATCTTTTCACCTGCAGGAAAGGTCGCCAACAACGCTCCGGCGGGAAGGTTTTGATTGTTGCTTTGCGAAGTAGCTTTAAGCTGATGTGTATGAGGAGGTAATTGTGCTATCGTCAGATTGACGGAGGACGCGCCGTAGGCGGTCCCGATGGCCTGGCCGTTTGGAGGCGAGCCAAAGGCCACAGGGGCCCGTCCTGTCAGGTCAGGTAAGTTGAAATTTGTCGTGCCATTGCCGCCGTAATATGTTCCATAAAGCGAAAAAAGGGCGCTATTGGCGCTGATGCTGAGAGTTTGGCCATTCGCAGGCGCCCATCCCACAGGACAAAAATTGAAGCCGAAGAGACGGATTTCGCCGAGATATGGTTCCTGGGCGAAAGCCCAGCTAACACAGGTAAGGTTCAGGGCGGTCGCAAACACCGCGGACGCGAGCAGTCGCTTCATGAAATAGTCTCCAAGTTCGCCCAAGAAGCCAACAGCAGACAGATGCCGGGCGGATTTCGGCCGAGGGCTTCAGACGCAATTAGATACCCGCCGAGCAAGCCACGAATTAATGACGAGGTTCATATCTAAAGGCAGCGCGGTTCTTTGGTACGCGCCATAGCGGAAATTGCCGGAAGTAATGAATATCGCCTAATGAAAACTAATAGCTCGATATCGGGCATATGGTCAATCGCAAAGCTGAGGCCAATCGGCCGTGAGATTGGAAGACGTTCGGCGCTCATGCGGCAACTGTAGACTGGCAACACGCAGTCACCCGTCGAGGAGTCACACTTGCGCGTGGAACGCGTCGGGGGCCGTCTAAATTTGACCTATCGGCAATCGTGGACCGAGCGTTCAAGTGGGCGGCCGTAAGTCTGGACACTCACGTCTTCGGAGCAAGCTGATGCTGCGAGGTCCAACTTCGTCGACCAACAAAGCGTGCTGGTTCTTTCGCGAATGGCGCCCTCGAAAAGCCGAAGCACGCAGGTGAGCTCGCTCAGGGACAGGCTGGTCGCGTCGGTATGGCCCCGCCCGGCAGGCGCGCCCAACCGAACCCGCCGCCGCCAAAATCATTTCCATTATAAAACATCATCAGGTCTTCGCCATGCGGCGCCACGCAGGCATAGGCCTGCATCCATCCGTCGAAGTCGCTTGGCTCAGGCGGGTTTTCGAAGACCACCGGCTCAGCCGGCGCGGAGAAGCCGCCGCATTCGTCCGCCGCGATCGAAACCAGGCGATAAGGGGACCCGTCGGGGCCCCGATAGACCTCGCCACGGCGGCTAAACCAGAGCCGCCGGCCGTCATCCAACTCTATGACCCAGGGCCGTCCGAGTCCCGCTTCCAAAGAGTCCTTCAAGGCGACGACCGTTTCGGAGCGAGGGTCGAAGATCAAGCCATCGGAGGAGCTGGTCGTGCGGATCTCATAAAAAGGGTCCAGTCGACCATTGATTTCCCGCCATCCCGTGCCGCCGACATAATACATCCGATAGCCTTCAGCGGTCCTGAATACGGTCGGCGCAGTGCTGAAATAAGGATCGAACGGCCCGGTTCCATGCACAGGCCCGGAAAAGGCTTTGTGAAAGTTCAGACCATCGTCGCTGACAGCGAGACCGATCGCGGCTTGCCCCCGGACATCTTCGCGGACGCAGACGCCGATATAATAGAGACGGATCAGCCCATCGACCGCCAGGGCGGCCGATGGGCAGACGCCGCGATGGTCGAATGTTCCGGGCGGCCCAAGCGCCAACATGGGATCGAAATGTTCCGCGAGGATCTTCATCTTGTCTCCGGGGTCGACGTCCACGGCTACCAAATGCGTCCGATTATCGTGATCGCGCGCGCCGAAATAGACGCGCCAAAGTCGGTTCGACAGCGGCAAAACGGTAGGCAATTGGGCGTGGCTTTTCCACCAGGAATGCTGCGGCTTGACCGAAACGAGCAGGCCCTCGCGGTGCCAAAGAGACGGAGACCGACGACTCATCGGAAGAGCCTTTCGACAAGCTCAGAGAAAAGAAAAGGAGCGCCATGCTCATTTGAATCCATATTTGTCCCGAATCCAAAGACGACCGGGAGGACCTTCGGCAAATTGTCGGAGATTGAATATGGCGCGCCCTCATCAGCTCGACATAGTGATCGAATCGGCGAAAATGCGCCTGAAGCGATCGAACTCCGCATTTGGCTGGACTCTCGCGGATGACGGGCCTTCAGCCGATCGGCCTGCCTTGAGCGGCGTCGGCCCTCAGCGGAAGACGAGTCGCTTAATTCGTGAGGCCTTATAGGGAGCGACGGCGTCATTCGGGCCAGGCACGACGCTTTCGTCCGGCAAGTTCTTTTTCACGACGGCGCCGCCGCCGAGGAAGCAACCGGCTCCGATTTCGACGCCAGTTTCGATCCCGACCTTCCCGCCAAGGAAACAACGCTCTCCCAATTTTACGCCGCTGCCCAATCCAACATGCGACGACAGAAAGCAATAGTCCCCGATGACGGCATGGTGACCTATATGGTTGCTGCTCCAGATCATCGCCCCATGACCGATTCGAACGAAGGGTTGAATGACGTTATTCTCCAAGATGAAGCAGTTTTCGCCAATGTTGCTCGTGTAGATATGCGAGGCGGGATGTATGAAAGAGGCGAATGCGTAACCGCGTCGCTTTCCCTCGAGATGGCGATCGCGGCGCAATTCGTTGAGCCGCCGATAGCTCAAAGGGCCGAGGAGTTCGACCGAACCTGGCGGAAAGCGCTCCTCCAAGCGATCCCAAGCCACGAGCGGACATCCGTGAAGGCTATCGGCCGTCTTATAGGCAGCGTCGACCGTAAATCCGACGATCCGGTGCGTGCTGTGCATATCTATATAAACTTTGGCGACTTCGGCGATCTGGCCAGCGCCAAAAACCACGATATCCGCCATTTTCAAAACACTCCCCATTGCGCGCAATTTCACCTATGCTTGCATAGGGCTCAAGATTTTTCAGCTTACTCGAAGGAGCCATGGCGGTGGAGTTTTCCAACGTGAGCGCACTGCCTGCGGCGAAAAAAATGCGGCGGCTCTCGGTTTGCCTGATCAATCCCCGATTCGAGCCGACTTATTGGGGTCTCGATTTCGCCCTTCCTCTCATGCCCGGGAAAAAGCTTTATTCGAATGTGACGGGCGCTCTGCCAGCCGTGGCGGCGCTGGCTCCGCCTCACTGCGATGTCGCGCTGCTTGACGAAAATGTCGAGCCGATCGATTTCGAATCGCTCCGCAGATTCGACGTAATCGGCCTCACCGGCATGATCGTTCAGGGTCCTCGGATGCACGAAATTCTGCTGGAGCTCAAGCGCCTGCCCGCCATTATCGTCGTGGGGGGCCCGCATGTATCCGTCGCGGAAGATGTCTTCAAGGAGCTTTGCGATGTTCGGTTCATCGGCGAGTCTGAAGAGACTTGGCCAGCATTTCTCAATGCGCTCGGAGCCGGCGAGAAAGTGGCTGAGCGCTACGAGCAATCAGCCAAGACGGATATGACCACAGTTCCCCCTCCCCGTTTCGACCTCGTCAAAGCGAATCGTTACAGATTGGCCCCGCTGCAATTTTCGCGCGGGTGTCCGTTCATGTGCGAGTTTTGCGATATAATTACAATTTTTGGGCGAAGGCCGCGGGTGAAGAGTTGCGAACAAATGATCGAGGAATTCGATGCCGTTCGGCGCGCCGGCTTTCAATCCTGTTTCCTGTCTGACGACAATTTCATCGGCAATAAGAAGGAAGCGAAGAAACTCTTGCATGCTCTCATCGCTTGGCAACAAGCGCACGGATATCCGCTTCAGTTCTACACCGAGGCGAGCATCAATCTCGCCGACGATGCGGAATTGATCGATCTGATGGTCGAAGCCAATTTCCGCCAGGTCTTCATTGGAATCGAATCGCCGCGACAGGACTCGCTAGCCGAAACCCGCAAGGTGCAAAACATCTCGCGCGATAGTTTCGACGCCAGGATCCAACGCATTCGCGACGGCGGTCTGGTGGTCATAGGCGGCTTCATCGTCGGCTTCGACCATGACGACGAGGCAATTTTTGAAGAGCAATTCGAATTCATCCAACGCACCGGAATAGCCCAAGCGGCGGTGGGCCTTTTGACCCCAATTCCAACGACGCCCCTCTATGATCGGTTGCTGGCCGAGGGGCGGCTCGATTTCGCAGATCCCGACGTGACCTTTCGCCCCAAACTCATGAGTCGAGAAGCGCTGAAGGAAGGCTATGATCGATTGCTTTTGCGATTGTATGAACCGGACGCCTATTTCAGTCGGCTATACGCGGGCTATCGGGGGTCGCCCGCGTTCCGCCGAAAACGCGCGGCGATGGACGCCATGGCGTCGGGCTCGCAGTCTAGTGCGGCGAAGATCCGCGGCGCCATCGGCGGCCTGGCTCAGGCGCTGAAACTCGGGCGGGCGCTCGCGCGCGCGAAGCTCTTGCGCCGGCTAGGAGGGGCCTATCTGCGCGCCTGGTTCGTCGAGAATCTGCCGCTCAGAGGCGAGGCTCTTCCGTTCAGCATGTTCATCCATGTTTGCGTGATGCACTGGCACTTTTTCAATGTGGTTCGACTGCCACGTAAAAACGGGTTTGGGGCTTTAACGCCGCAAACTGTCCCGACGAACAGGGCCGAGACGCAAGTCGTCGCCAGCGCTCTCACTGCGTCAGGGTAGCGGCTAGCGCCGCGACGATCCGCTCGACTACGCCTTCCGACAGATCCGGCGCCATCGGGAGACCGATGAGCCGCGGCGCAAGCGCCTCGACTCCGGGGAGGACGTCACGCGAGACATGGCGAAAATAGGCTTCTCGGTGCAGTCCACGACCGTACCAGAGCCGATGATCGAATCCCGCGCAATCAAGGGCGACTTGGGCTGCGCCAGCGCTCTGTTCACTCGCAGCCTCGAAGAGAACGTAATTCGAGCTCACCGCGGGCGCCACATGGAGGCGTAGCCCTCTTGGCTCGGCAAATTCGCGATAAGTTTCGGCGACGCGACGAAATGCAGCGCGTTTTTCCGCCCAGCCGTCCAATTCGGCAAGACCCACGGCAGCTTGATATTCGCTCATCTTGCCGTTGAAGCCCGGTCCTGTGGTTTCCCTCACGCCGTCGAAGCCAAAGTTCAGCGCCGCGATGGCCGCTCTCGCAATCGCCGGATCGGTAGAAACGATAGCGCCGCCTTCGCCCGTGCTGAAGGCTTTCGTCGCGTGGAAACTCAAGACGACCGGAACAGAGCCGATCAAGCTCTTCGCATCGTCCGCCAATGCTTCGAAAGACGCAGCGGCGTCGATCACCACCGGCACGCCCGTTTGTTGCGAAAGACGCACCCAAGCCGTTTGGGCGAGCCGCCGGCCATAGGGGGCGGCGACAAGTATCACGCCGACACGATCAAGCAGCGGATGCGCGGCGAGAACGTCAGGATCCATCGCCCAGGTCGCTTCGTCCACATCGACCAAATGCATCTGATAGCCACAAAGCTCTGCGGCCAAAGGCGCCGCGACGAACGTGTAGCCCGGACAAAGGCAGAGCGGCTGCTTCGCCGTCGCGCGCCCGGCGGCAGCCAGAATCGCACCGGTCAGAGCCGCGGTTCCCGAAGCCGCCCCGATAACGCAGCCCGTGGCGATCGAAAACGCCGCCGCAAGCCGGCTCTCGAGTAATGCGCTCAAATCGCCGTGGTTTGTATAAAGCCGCGACGCATCCAACTGCGCGAGGTATCCGGCGACAGATTCGGCCTTGGGCAGGAGGGGCCGATAGACCGGCACGAAAGGCCCGTTAGAGTCCAAAATCTGCTCGACAACGGACATAAAAAGCGATCTTCAATGAAAAGCGACGTAGCTTTGGCGGGCGCATCACGGCGCGATAAGCTATTTAAATATCTTCCCTTTTTGCGTCACGAGCAACCTAGATTAGCCCAGCGGCCTGTCTTTGGCAGACCATGGACGCCAAACCCAAATGCTTCAAGGCGCGACAATGGCGTGCTTCTCTCGGACTACTTTGGCAGTACAAATGTGTGCCATTCGAAATTCGAAGTCGTCGTGCGCGCGAACGGAGGAAGCCCCGATTATCACCAAATTTGAAATGGAGTTGCAGCTGCTTGGGAAGAAGGCAAGCACATTAGCATTGAAACTGTCCAGTTATGCGCTCAATTCGTGGAACGAATCGCAGAAAAACGAACGTCTGAGAGCCGATCCAAGAAGAATCGATCCTTGAACAACGGGTCGCGGAGTCAGGGCGCTGACCGACCCAGATCGCGCAGACATGTCGGGTCTGCGCTAGCCACGCTCTAAAATCTTTGCTCGCTCATATTCGGCGATCATGACTTGAACCCGGAGCAGGAGATCATCTTCCTCCGTGCCGCCGATCAAAGAGCTCAGAAAAATGTCTTCCGCACCAGCTTTGTGAAACCCGTCGATGAGAAAGACTCGCCGATCTGAAGGCTGGGCGTTGACATTGAACGATAGATATTATTTTCTTTCAAGCAAGTTCAGCGTTTCACACCCATCAAAGTTGACGCCTCCCCGGATCGCTCGGGTCAGTGCGATTTATATTTCATATCACGTAGCTAGGTTGGTGAAAGTCGCCGCCATGAATTTGTTGAAGAGCTTTTTCTGATAGTCAACTATCGAGACAGCAAAATTGAGCCAGACAATCCAGCCAAAGTACAAAAATGTCCCGATGATTTTCTTATTTGGAACACAAAAATCTGGGACGACATGGCTACGAAACATCATCAGTCATTTCACGCCAATAAATTCTCAGGCGGAATGGCAGCTTCCATATTTGGTCGAAGCTGCCGAAAATCATGTTTCAACATTATGTGCAGCTCCGCGGGCAATTCAAAGGAAAGCCGAATTGGCATTTGTTCGCGCCGCCTTTAGCTCTTTGCTGGCTCAGGTTCCTGGATGTTCTTGCGACAAGAGCGCGTACCCTTGCCTTCCTGGCGCGGGGCGAGACGATCGAGTTTTTGCTTACGCAGTGGATATGGGTCGATATTTCTTTCCCCGAGCCAAGCAGGTTATGATTGTCCGAGATCCCCGTGATGTTTTTGTCTCTTCGAAAGCCTATTGGCCTGATCTTGCCGAGAGACGCATAGCTTCATTTGATGATGCCTATTTGCGAGAGTTTATCAACAGTTGGTCTCGCTGCAATTTGACGTGGTTGTCTGCTGCTCCGGATTTTATTGTCAGGTATGAGGATCTAAAAAACGATTTTGTCGCGCAAGTTACAGACCTTCTAAGTGCTCTTGATTTTGAAGCATGTCCGATAAGGCTAAGAAAAGTGCAAGCGGAACTTGAGACAATAGATATTTCAAAAACGCGTGACCCCATATTTTATCGTAAAGGAATTGTTGGCGACTGGCAGGACGAAATGACGCCGCATCAGAACAAGATTATTTGGGATGCGGGAGCCTTTGCCATGGAGCAGTTCGGTTATACACGGCTTGGGCGGGTTTCATGTAAAACACAACCATTTACTGGCCTTGACATCATTTCGTTTGACAGAGTCATAAAGCACAATGATCAGGCTGGTAGCGTATTTTGTACGCCAGATGGTCTTCGTTGCTTCGTTTTCGATGATGGCTTTTACCTGGATCTGAACGTCGTGGACCTTGTGTGTGCTCCGATTGACTCCGATGCAAAACAGATATTCCTCTTACTGGACCTTGCTTGGGACGATACCAATGATCTGAACGGTAAATGGTGCGCTGCCGTTCAAAATGCTGACGCGAGTTCTGAAATAACGCAATGGTTCAGAGCATCCGCAAGGCCAGGCAACTATGGCCGTGCGACTAGTGCCGCGTTTACCTTTCCTATCGAGGCTGTTCAGACGGAAGGGGGGCATAAGCCAATTAGAATCAAGATTTTCAATGGCGCGCAGACCCCTATTACCGCATGGATCAAGATCATGCGTTTTGGATTATTGTCTCGATCTTCGCCTCTTTCACATCAACTTTCAGACTTGATCGAGGCCGATCCGCCGCCTGCCGATCCACACAATGCCTTCTTCAGATCAGTCGGCTGGAGCCATCTGCATTTTGCAGCAAATTTTGGCAGTTTAGAGATTGTGTCTCGCCTTGTAGAGCGAGGAGTCTCACCTGATGTCGCTGAACGCAACGGTGCTACACCATTGCACAGAGCTGCCGATTTCAATCACCTTAATATAGCTGAATATTTACTGAATAACGGTGCGAATCCGAATGCTATCGATAGTTCACTACGTGAGACGCCTCTTGACGTTGCTTTACGCAAAAACCATAAAGAAATAGCTCAGCTTTTACGTAAGCATTACGGGCGGGAATATCAAATCCTGAATAGTGGTATTGCTGTCACCGAACCGGAGCAGAACGATGGATAAGCTCTTCTTTCCTCCCCTTAAAGCATTCTGTAATAAGCTAAATATTAATGAAAGTGACTTTCTCGATGCAAGTTTGGAAGAAAAGAAAGTTGTTATCTCTCTAAAGTTGTTAAAGGCGCTTCTGCTGGCGGCCATTTCTGATTTGCAAATCGACCCCCATCAGTATGCTGAAGAGAATCCTGATGTGGCTCAGGCGCTGCAAGACCGTCCGTCAGGCGAATATGCCCATCATTTCAGACAAGCAGGTTACTTTGAGGGGCGTCCAATGCCCCTGGAATTTGATCCAGAGTTTTATATCGCTCAGTATCCCGATATCGCAATAGCGGTCAAATTACACAGTCTGAATGCACGGAGCCATTACGTCAACGCCGGAATATATGAACAGAGGACGCCAAGTGCATTAGCTCAGGAGGAGGTCGAATATTGGAGTTCAAAACTGTGAACACCAAACTTGAAGACTATAGAGCGCCTTAAAGCGTTGGGCTATCTAGCTGCTTTGGTGAAGCTGCTAAGCTGTAAAGAAGTTGAGAGAGAGTGTGTGTATTCCTTGGGAGCTTCGAGATATTGAGTATGCGATTAATTCACATTATAACTTATTTAGGCAGCCTACAGGCTTCTGCTTTTCAATGGCTGCTTCGGCATCCGAAGACCGCTGGCAAATATATTTACAAAAGCGGACTGTTTGATTATTCTTGGTATCTCAATCAATATAGCGAATCGCAATCTTCAAAGCTAAAGCTGATTGAGGATTATTTATACCGGGCGGGGGGCCGCTCTCCCCATCCATTGTTTGACAGCATTTGGTATGCGAGCACGTACGCCGACGTCAAGGCTTCGAAATTAGATCCTCTGGTTCATTATCTTCAGATTGGAGCGAGGTTGGGCCGAAGCCCCAGTCCGCTTTTCGACGGCCGGTGGTACCAAGACAATTATCAGGACGTTAAGCTCGCGGGAGCTAATCCGCTGATTCACTACTTAAAACACGGCTGGCGAGAAGGACGCAATCCCCATCCACTATTCGACACAAAGTGGTACCAGGAGCAAAGTCCCGCAGTACGATCATCGAGTCTCGACCCACTCACACATTACGTTACCGAAGGTTGGCGTCTCGGTCTCAGTCCGCACCCGCTATTCGATCCCAAACTGTACAGAAAGTCGTATCCGAAATCTGCTGGACTAAACCCACTCCTCCATTATCTTCTTGCCGGTTCGCATGAGCCGTTGCTAACACATTTCTTATTTGATCCGGCATGGTATCTACTAGAAAATCAAGATGTAGCCAAGGCTGGCCTACCGCCGCTCTTGCATTATTTACGCTCGGGTTGGAAGGAGAAGCGGAACCCAATGCAGCTATTTGATGCTGCGTGGTATTTGGAAAGATATCCCGATATCGCCGAATCCGGGATTAATCCATTTCTTCATTATTTGAAGGCCGGATGGACCGAGAAGCGAAGCCCACACCCATTATTCGATGGCAAATGGTATTTAGAACACTATCCTGACGTCGCTCGGGCGGAAGTTAATCCATTGCTCCATTATCTTTGCGTTGGTTGGATCGAAAAACGTAGCCCTCATCCATTGTTTGATGCGCAATGGTATCTTGCGCAGTATCCGGACATCGCGCAAGGACGGCTTAATCCTCTCCAGCATTACGTCCAATCCGGCTGGCGGGAGGCGCGAAGCCCACATCCGCTTTTCGACTCAAATTGGTATTTAAAGCAGTATCCAGACGTTGCGCGGGCGGGTCTAGACCCTCTCCGTCATTATCTCGCTTCTGGCTGGCGAGAAAATAGAAACCCTGGCCCGTTCTTTAATACGTCTTGGTATATATCGAATTACAATTACAAAGGGGATGATTGTCCGCTTTCCTATTACTTGTCACTTTCCAAGCCAAATCATCAGATGCCGCATCCACTCTTCGATGCCGACTGGTACGTTAATGCCTATGGTCCAGAAATCGACACGACAGTAAACTGCTATGTGGATTATGTGACCGCAGGCATCGACGTAGGCCGACTTCCAAACCCGCATTACGATAGTATTCTCAATTTCATCGGTGAAATCCCAGACGCGCGGAGCGACGCAGCTCGCAATGCATTTGAAAAAATGCTTTTAATTAAGGGAGCAGAGGCAAAATTTAGACGTATTGTAGAGGAACAGTTTGGAGTTCTCGATACGCACTACGAGGTATGGCAAACGCCTGATACGCTTGAGGATAAAGTTGTTTGTTTGTTCGGCGCCTATGCACCGAACGGGTATCTGCCACGATCGACGCTTTATTTTCTTTCCGCTCTGAAACGTCATGGCATTGCGGTGATTATGATTGCGGCGACTCAGAATTCAGGTAAGCCTTACGCCGATGACGCGATAGAATGCGAAGGTTTAATAAGCCGCGACAACTTCGGTTTTGACTTTGCTGGATGGGCGTTAGGCTTACATCTGATGCCGTCGATTTGGCGCGCCCATACAATTATATTTGCAAATGACAGTATATTTGGACCCCTCACGGAGGCCGCGTTCGGCAACCTTTTGGAGAGGATACGAACTTCCTCAGCGGATTATGTCGGGTTAACGGAAAGCTGGCAGATCGAGCATCATTACCAGAGTTATTTTTTTGCTCTAAAGTCAAACGCCATTCGGCACCATGGCGTAAAGACCTTTTGGCGCAATATCCGCAGCTTCGACGATAAAGACCAAGTTATTCAGCGTTATGAGGTCAAGATGTTGGAGGTGATGACATATCTTGGTCTGAAATCTGAGGTATTGTTCCCAGTCAGTAGCTTGTCATCGAAAGAGGACGTAAATCCAACGCTAGACAATTGGCGCGATCTCATCGAACGAGGGTTTCCCTTCGTCAAGGTTCAGGTGTTGAGAGACGATATAAGCGGCATCGACAAGGCGGGTTGGCAACGCCATGTCGTTATCGATCCAGCTCTAAAACCCCTCGTAATGGAACGCCTCGATAGCCGTATTGAGCAGAACCGCAAAGCCAAGATCATGAGACTGGGCAAATGAGCGCACCATTTGATCTGGTCCTTGGCCTCAAGGGCGCCTATGGCGCCCTTCCCGCCTCGCGGATGAAACTCAATTGCGATCGGGCCATAACTATCCCTTTTCAATTCGAGATCCGTTCCTCCCAATTTAGTCATCTTAAAGTGGCCGTCTTCGCACATATTTTTTATCCGGAACTGAGTGCGGAGATTCGAAGCTATTTGGGGAATATCCCACTTGACTTTGATCTTTTTGTCTCGACGGATGCGCCCGAGAAAAAATCGGAGATCGAAGGCGAGTTTCAAGCGTTTGGTCCAGGACGCTGCACCGTTCAGGTCTTTCCCAACAGAGGGCGCGATATCGCTCCCTTCCTTGTTGGTTTCAGCGATGAAATTCTTCGCTACGATATCGTATGCCACCTTCACTCCAAGAGGTCCAAGCATAATGATATTTTATATGGCTGGAGAGAATACGCCTTCAGGCAATTGCTTGGTTCGCCTTCGATCGTGAATTCCATCTTCCACTCTCTCGACTCCGGCGCAGTCGATTTGTTGTTTCCTGATCATTTTGGCCCGGTCGTGCAATCTCTTAATTATGGATATGATTTTGATCTGATGCGGGACTTGCTCGGGCGTCTTGGGGTTGCGTTCAGCAAGGACATTCTCCTTGAGTTTCCCTCGGGTTCGATGTTTTGGGCGCGGTCGCGCGCCTTAGCTCCTCTTCTAGACCTCGGCTTGCAACTCAAGGATTTTCCTGAGGAGACGGGACAAATCGACGGAACTCTAGCACATGCGATTGAGCGCTCGCTTGCCTTCGTGACTGAAGTAAGTGGAGGGCGTTGGGCCAAGATTGTTCAAGCGCAAGATTGCAAGCAGAGGAACCGTTTGATTTCGGTTTGGCGAAAGGAAGATGTCTCGCTCGCAGTCACGCGGGCGTCGCGACGACTCTTAGGCAACAGGGTTTCCACGAATTTGCAGCCACGATTCACGCCCGAACTTACGGCGGTCGGCTTCCGGCCGGAGGCGTCCTCTCGTCCGAGGTTCACCTTGCTCATCCCGACCCTCAAGCCGACGAAGGTATTTGGCGGCATTGCCTCGGCTTTGCGCCTCTTCGAGCAAATCCTCAGTCATTTTCGGAACGATGTGGACGCCCGAATTGTCTCACTTACTGACAATGTCGATCTCGACTGCATGGAATCTGCAAAAGGCTATACGTTGGTCAATTTAGGCGCCGAAAATACCGCACTTAGGAGAACCGTGGTCGATGCGAGCGGTGTGCAATCGGCGCAACTCCCGCTGCGTCGCCATGAGATCTTTCTCGCGACGGCCTGGTGGACGGCCTTCAGCGGCTTCGAGATGCAGAGCATGCAGCGGGAGGCTTTCGGCGCCGCCCCGCCGCTCTTTTATTTCATTCAGGACCATGAGCCAGACTTCTATGGCTGGTCGTCGCGCTACGTTCTGGCGCAGTCCACCTATTTCCGAAAGTCCGACGCCAAGATGATTGTCAATTCGGAAGAGCTCTACAATTTTATGGAGAAGAATTACGGATTCGAGGACGCCTACTACGTGCCTTACGCCGTGAACGAGCGCCTTAGGAGCCATTTCCGGCCGCGGCCGAAGGAACGCATCATCCTGATCTATGGCCGGCCCGGCACACCCCGCAACGGCTTCGAGATCCTGTTAGATGGCCTTTGTCTCTGGCAGCAGACTTATCCCACCGAAGCGCGCGCTTGGCGCATTGTTTCAGCTGGCGAGGAGTTCGAACCTTGGCGTGCGCAGCATGTGTCCAACTTCGAGATTCTCGGTAAATTGTCGCTGAGCGACTACGCCGACATTCTATGCCGCTCGGCGGTTGGAATAAGTCTTATGGTTTCGCCGCATCCGAGCTATCCGCCCCTCGAAATGGCGGAGGCGGGAGCGATTACCGTTACAAACAAGTATGACGAGAAGGATCTAAGTCTCAGGTCCGACAATATCGTATCCACGGATTTACTCACGCCTCACTCCTTGGCGGAGCAGATAGCTCTGGCCGTTTCGCGGGCCGAGGCGACGATCGGAGAGTCGGCTCAATTTCGGCCTATTGCTGCGATCCCATGCAAAGGTAAGATGTTCTCGGCAGCGGCGGTGGCGCAATCGATCGAGAAATTTATTTCTTAGGGAATCGAGACATCTTCGCTTTCACAAGAACTTTGACAGGCGCCAACATGACTGAACTCTTTCATTTTCGCGGTTTTGATATACCGGTTGACCTGCTTAAAAAAACTGGGGGTGGGCCTGAGACCTTTGAGGAAATATCAGATTATCACATGAATCTTCTTCAGCAATATATTGGCGTCAAGGATACCGATCACGTTATGGAAATCGGCTGCGGAATTGGTCGGGACGCCATACCACTAACCAAGCTATTGGAGCGTGGCAATTATATAGGGACAGACACAATCGCTCCATCTATTCAGTGGTGTGCCGAAAACATAAGCGTCAGATTTCCAAATTTCGTCTTTGTTCATCACGATATTCATGACAGTTTGCACAACCCCAATGGAACCCTGCAGGCGTTTGACGTAAAATTGCCTGCCGAAGATAACAGTATTGATTTGATCATTCTGCAATCAGTTTTTACCCATATGTTCGCGGATGAAATCGTACATTATATGAACGAATTTCGGCGTGTCTTAAAACCTAGTGGACGTGTGTGGGCGACTTTCTTTATTGTGCATCGCGAAATTTTGGATGCGATACGAGATGATGCGCAGACGCGACATGCTTTGTCATTTCGATATCCGTACGGGCTAGGATGTCATGTAAACGTGATAGAAGAACCGCGAGGTGCGGTGGCCTTTGAAGAAGATGCCCTAAAAAAGATGATAGAGAGAGGTGGCTTGTCAATGGCGCAACCAATCCTGTGGGGGGTATGGTCTGGCCAGCGCCCCGACCCGAAATGCGGACAGGATGGTCTGGTCCTGATGAAGACAGCGTAACCCGGCTGATCATCAGCCTGTTCTCAAACACGGAGCAACGGCCGGAGCGTTTGGCAGTGTTTCTACGCGGTGGGGACTTCGACCGAAGCGCTCGGTTGCTTTGAAGAAATAAAGTGCTAGCGTGCAACGAAATGGAAATAGCATCTTTTTGTTACACTGGACTGAAAAACGAGGTAGAAATGAAGGTCGCAGTTTGCATCTCTGGACAAATGCGAACTTTTCGACGCGTTTCTAATTCATTGATGGCTAATTTAGTGAAGCCACTCGGCGCTGACGTATTCGTGCATACTTGGCGTGAAACTGGGAATACAAATAAGTTGATATTGTCGTTGCCGAAAGGCTTTCATCTAGCATTGCCGCAAAGCTTTTGGCATGATAATCCTGATATTTTGACCTCCCAGCCATCACTTTTTCAAATCATATTGCCTAATATGTATGGTGAACTACAAGCGATTGCCGATACGAAACTCCAGGTAACAGAAGATGAGCTTAAAGAAAGATATCAGCCGGTCAGTTATTGTATTGAAGATTTCAACGATGATATGTTCAACAGACTTTTTGATATTCCGCGATTAAGACAGTTGGCATTCAACACGACCATATTTAACGCTCCTCCCATGTTTTATAAGATTTATGCTTGTGATGAATTGCGAAAGGAATATGAGAAAAAACAACGATGTAAATACGACATCGTAATTCGAACTCGTCCAGATCTTTTGTTCTATGCGCCGATACACTTTGATCTATCGAAAGTTCGAAACCACTTGTTCACTTTGTATAACCCGTTTTACGACGCGTTGGGATGCGCAGACCTCTCGAATGATATGTTCTTCATGGGCGACTCTGACACCATGTCCTATGCCACATCTATTTGGAGGGACCTGCCGCGAATTTGGAACCCGGATGTGTTATTGGAATGGCCCTTTGCTGAACGGGGACCGGAAAGGGCCCTCCATTATCATCTCGCCCGTCGAGATCTCCACCGTGACGTTCTTAAAATTGAGCCCGCGCCAGCCCGCGTCGTTGGACAGGTCGGATACGAGCGCATGCTTGAACTTGTGCAGAAGGATTTAACACAGATAGGGACGCTACCCGAGTTTGTGAAACTCTGTGTTTCCGTTTGCCAGAGCATCTATGCCGTTGACGCACATTTTTCCGGCGAAGAGGAATTAGCGTCACGAATTCTTGCGAATGCGGTGGAAATGAACGGGGTCCAGTTTCCTGAACCATTTATTGGACGCGCGAAAATTGCCGCTCTGAAGGGCCACCATGACACGATGTCGACCTGCTTCTTGGCGGCCAAGCAAATTGGACAAGAGGTAGCGTACCCAGAACTGGGCATCGGTCCTGTTCTGGGTTGAGCAAGAGCTGCATTCTCTATGGCTAACGGTGAAGCGACATAACGAGCCTAGAAGAATACAACTTCCAGCTTAGCGTGGTATGACGATTGCGCCATCCATTCCAGCGGTTGATTAGGAGTTTCACTCTGTAGACTCCTACAATATCCTCTCTCAATCCGCCTCTGGTTTGCAGAGACGGACGACATACTGCTAAGTGATATGAAGGTAGCTTCATCTGAACTGATTGAATACTATGGAGCAAAGCCGTTGCAATGCGCGTCGGAGCGTCGAGAGCTGTTACGAGGGAGGGCGAGCATGGAAATTTCCCAAGACCATAAGATTCGCAAGAAAGAGGGCTATTGGAGCAATCTTGTCGAAGGTGAAACTGGCATCTATAAGGCCGAAGCCATCGACGAACTTATCTCCCAACACTTCCCCGATCACTGCGACGCCGTCCTCGATGTCGGATGCGGCACCAGTGTCATCGCACAAACATTGCGTAAGCGTTTGGGTGCGTCACGCATGGTATTCATGGACTATGACCCAGCGGTGATCGAAGAGATGCGCAAGCGCGTCAACGACCCAACAGTCGAATGGAAAGTCGGGGACATATTCAACATCGGAGCATGGGAAGACCGTTTCGATCTCATACTTTTGCTGGATATGATTCACGAAGTCTATTCGTTCTACGGTCGGCCGGTCCGTGATGTGAACGTGGAAATCGATCATGTCCGTGGCCAACAAGCGGTGTACGACGCCTTGTTCCAGGTCGCACGTTTGGTCAAGCTGGGGGGCGGCATCATCATCACCGATAATGCTTTGTCTCCCGAGCGAGTGCCACTACGCATTCGGCTGCGCAATGCAAAAGTCATTAAAGCCGTTTCCAAATTCCTTGATGAATATCCATCACGCCGCATTGCTGTGCGCTGGCATGCTGATGACGAGTTTTCGATCGATTCACATGACTTTTGTATCCTATTGACCCAATATAATAAAATCAAGGCTGGCAACATGGACCGGTGGAACGTTGAGAAATGCGAGATCCATCAATACATGACCATTGCGGAATACAATAATCTATTTGGCCATCTCGGGTTCACTCTTTACAGTCTGGTCGGTACGCCCGAAGGGGCGTCGGAGGAGTGGAACGAGGATTTCAAAGTAATTGCAGGATTGTCGGCCATCCCCGAAAAGCGGATATCGCTGCTCGCGGTCAAACATCGCTGAACGCTGGGGAGATGGGGCGATGAAAGTCTGCATACTTGCGGCCGGCAAGGGTACACGCATGAATGCATTCGGCGGCAAACTGCATAAGGGCTTATTGCCTCTAGGGAATCTCGCAATAATTTCGCAAATAATGGCGCAATTCCCTAGGAGTGCCACTTTCGTCGTCGCGTTGGGCCATCTTGCCGATCAGGTTCGCGATTATATCGCCATTGCTCACCCGGAACATATTGTCCAATTTGTATCGGTGGACAATTTCGATGGTCCCGGAGCTGGACCCGGATATTCCTTATGGTGCTGTCGGCAGAATCTAGCCGAGCCTTTCTATATCACCGCCTGCGATACTCTGGTCACCACTGCGCCGCCGCCTTTGAATGAAAACTTCATCGGCGTTCAATCAGTGGATGACCCCAAATTATGGTGCACAGTTGATGCAGCCAACGATGGAACTGTCCGCAAATTGTACTTCAAAACGATGGAGGGGACGCATTTGGGGTTCATCGGTTTCGCCGGGATTTATGACCATGACGCGTTCTGGGATGGGCTTGGCGCAAAGATCGGTGGCGAAGGCGAATACCAGGTCAATGACGGCCTTGCCGCTCTGGTGCCATCCGGCCTGCGGGCGACAGAGATGGGGTGGATCGATACTGGCGTCGAGGAAAACTATAAGGTTGCTCTGAGGAAGTTCCCAAAAAACTATAGCTTCGAAGGGAAGACGACGGATGTGACCTATCGGATTGACGACCGCGTGATCAAATTTTTCCCTAATGATGGTGCGGCGCGGTCTCGATATTCGCGTGGACTGGCAAACTCGGCATTTGCAAAAGTCATTGATAGCGTAGGAAGTTTTTTCAGTTACCGCTTTGCGGATGGGGTCATGCTATCTTCCGTGCTTCGGGCTGACACTTGTCTCGCCTCTCTACGCTGGCTTGATGAGACTTTCTGGCGTGCGTCTCCATGCGATCCACATCAGTTCGAAGAGGTCTGTCGCCGGTTTTATGGCGAAAAGACTCTCGATCGTCTTGATGATTACCTGCGACGCTTCGAACCGGAGGGTGAGACGTCGCCAATGGTAATCAATGGTCTTGTTTGCAGAACCGTTCGTCAAAGTTTGATGGATCTTCCGTACGAATTCTGGTCAGGAGGTCTCCCTTCGACCTTTCACGGCGATCTACACGCCGATAATGTCGTCGTGGCGGAGGACGGCGGCCTTGTGCTGATTGATTGGCGGCAAGATTTCGCTGGATTAAGGGACGTGGGCGACCGCTATTATGATTTCGCCAAGTTCTATCACACTCTCGATCTCTCCGTAGAGACTATGGACAGCGGCAGATATTGGATAAAGCTTGGTTCGGACGGAATTGACATTGGCCACGAAGACACGCCGACACAGGCGGAAGCTCGCGAAGCGTTCTGGACCTTTGTCGAGGCCAATTCGTACGACTATCACAGAGTCAAAATATTAAACGCGATTATCTTCATTAATATGGCACCGCTCTACTCCAAGTCGATGGCGCGGTATCTGTACCATTTGGGGCGTTTCCGTCTCGCACAGGCGCTTGCCGTCCCTGAAACGCCGCAGCAATGACACGTTCGTGACCACCTACCGGGTGGCACGGACGATCTCGCGGTCGTAATCGTCTGCGTGACGGGTTACGTCGTCCAATTCAGGGGTAGATGCCTCGATCAGACGCGCATCCTCGATCACCGTGACGCGATGAATAGTGCCAGGTTCGATGTCGTAGGATTGCCCGGCGGTAAAAACGTCGACCGTGGCTTCCTCACCTGGCACCTGACGTTCGAGAGATAGGACACCCGACAGGACAAAAATCGTTTCCAGTTTGCGCTGGTGAGACTGAAGGCTCGATCGAGTCCCCTTGATCATATAAATATCCTTTAAAGCATAGCGATCATTGCAGGCGACCAGAACTTCCTTACCCCAGGGTTTTTCAATTATTTTCATTGGACGCAGCTCCCATCACAAACGATATTGAGCTAGGCTGGGGTAAAGCGTAAAAAAATTCTCGTAAAACATTTCTGCATACATGTTCATTTTGAAGCGCGTGCTGAAACCGTACTTGCGGTGCATCCATTGTTGTCCCTCCTCAAACACGCGCCGCAGGTTGATCTCGTAACGGTCGGTACGGATCAAATCATGGCGGGTTTTCAATAATTCAGTCCGTTCATTGATAACCGCCTTCGTGGTAATGGCAGAGGCGAAATGATTAACGTAGCCTTTGATGATCAACTCCTGATCGGCATAGTATCCGCGGAAATTTGTACCATCATATAGGAAATTCATGTAGTCTGGCTTATCGCGCTCCATGACCGCTTCAATAAAGTCGCGCCGTAGTAACCAAGCTACATGATTGCCGTGGCAGACATATCGTGTGTTGTTGGGCCCAATAAGTTCGCTTTCAGCCCAATTGGCAGCGCAAGGGGATATGATCCCCACCTGCGTATGCCGTTCCATTTCTTCCACTAGGATTGCCACCAGCGGACCTGAAATCTCGACGTCGTTGCATACTAAGAAGAAATAGGTATAATCGCGGAACTTGCCGCCCTTAAGAATTTGGCTCAGGCCATAATTGAAGCCCCTCGGATAGCGTAGCCCATCGCGCATGGCTTCCGGCCAATCGGCCCACCAGGAGCAATATTTCGACAGCAAACCCTGATTCGATCCGCTCTCTACCACGAATACATCAGCATTACCTGTATCATAAGCCAGGAAGTTCTCGACCAACTGATCTGTTGCATCCGGCATATTACGGTTTAGAATAATAATTGCTGTGCGCATTATGACATTCCCGATAATCGAAACGCTTTCAAATGGCGTAGGAGGGGCACCTTGACCTGCTCTCGTAGATATTGATCGAGTTCGACGCCATGTGCGCGGAGGTCCCGCTCAATGGCCGATTTGAGCTCCTGGAACGTATCGGTCGAAAACACGTAATGACCGGCGATGATCGCGCGATCACGATCGGACGCAGTGGTGTCCGGCAGCATCCATTTTTCCCACTTTCGGGAATTATAAGCTAATTCGAGGAAGCGCTCGCAATGATGATCCAAGCGTGATCCGTAGAGGAGTCTGAGCAGCGCCCGTGTTTCTGCCACGCCATATTCGGGGGCCACGTTAGCCGAGTGGATACCCAACCACGGGTGCCACTTCAACACTTCATCCGACAAATAGTCTGTATTATGCTGTTTCAAGAAAATATCGAACCGCTGCAATCCTTTGATCAATCGAGGAACGAATACTTCGCTGGGAAGCGCGCCTTCAATCCGGTAGGGATTGTCAAGCAGACCAACATTGCGCGCCTCCATTACCTTTGTGCCAGTCTGTGCTACCACAAAAGTGGGCTTCTGCAGGCCCTCGGCATTGCAGAAGGCAACGATCCGCTCAAGGGTAGTAAAGAATGCTTCCATGGAATGGGAAAGAGAATCCTGCTCCTCGGTGCCTACCTCGAATGCTATATCCCGTCCCAATTCGCGCGATGTCTGATCGCAGTACCGGTAAAGCTCGAACAGACGCGCCAGTGCGTCCTCGGCGCTCGGCTCTCCCTCGGGGGTAACGCTGGTATCAAGGTGCAGAACACTGAATCCGGCCTCGATGTCTTCACGATAGGATTGCTTCGCACTTTCCATTGCCTGGGCGGGAGACAGAGATTTAGCTATTTCTACCGTATTTTGCCATGGTCCACCATGGTCGCGGCACATTAGGATTCGACCACCACGATCGCGCGCGCGTACGTGATCGGCGAACCGCTGGGCATTCCATCCGTGGACGTATCCGCCGCCGAGCGAATCCATATCAACCTGACGGCGGCTAGGGATAAGCATGATATCGACGTTATACTCATTGGCAAGGTCGATGGCGGCGTCGACAGCGGTCTTACTGACTACGCCCACTCCAAGCAGAGTGCAGGGCCAACGACGGGCTTGTTTTCGAATGCGGTCGCTTGTCCGGACTACTGCGGACACGCCCCCCGACCAGGAACGGCTTGAAGCTTGCGTGTGTTTCATGTTCCGGAAACCTCAATCTTCTTGACGAGGAGGCCTTCTAAATTCAACGGTTCGAAGAATTTTTCTAGCAGATGGATGCACGCTTCCGCCACCGCGCGGTCTCCACCAGCCGCTTGCGTCACGAAATGTGCTGCCGACTTTGCCAGAGGGGATGCGTTAGAAGGGGCGATTCCATATCCGACGCGCCCGAGAACAAGCGCATCAAAAATGCCGTCCCCCATATAGATCACTTCATCCAACGGATATCGCTCCGCAATCCAATTACGACGATGTATCGTGCTGACTAATTCCAAGGGATATTGCATATCGTCCCTAATGCGTTTTGCTGTAATGGCAAATCCCTTCGCGTCGCCTGAAATGAACTGAACCGGTAAGTATTGTTTGATAAGATTAAGACCATCATGATCATCAGGACCAAAACGCTTCATAACTTTTCCCTCAATAGTATAATAAAGCATACCATCTGTCATGACACCGTCAACATCCAGGATAAAGATCGAAGGTTTTTTCATAGCAGCGCAATGGGTTCCATTCAGATTCGGCCTATCGGACACTTTTATACTCTAGTTTTTATCTTGTGATAGAAATCGATCTAATTTCGTGACAATCTCCCTTAGGGGATGCTTCTCTGAATTACACGAATAAGTATAAATTGCCAATTAAATATTTCAATCTATCATTAATTAACTTGTTGATTTTACGATATTTATCAATAAGTCGTTTCTTGTTTTATCTGCTTCAAGTGCGGATATCGCAGGTTGACTACGCTGCAAGCGATTATCACACTCTCTCGTTAGGGCGGTTCGGCTCCCGATCCAAACCACTTTACCTAAACACGTACTAACAATAACATTCAATAGATATCAAGTGGAAGCGCAGGTGCATGCGGGTGCCTAGAGAGGGTCGGCTCGGCAGCGTCCAGCGGACCGACTCTAGCCAGTGGTGACGAATATCTATCGGGCGGTATTCGGCGGCTAGGCGCGATTGACAATTTCAAGAATAGGATCACGACATGAGCTTGTACGGGTTGCAGGATAATGGAGCAATAAAGTGGCGGCGGCCACTACATGCGGTCCCCCATGCCGACGAGAGCGTGAAATGTCCAATATGCGGCTTCCTCCATCAGCAAATGGTTATTTGCGGATACGGCACCGCCACGTCTGTCCCGCGACGCGCTCGATTTCTAAATCGTGGCGGACTGCCAGTGCTATTCGAGAGCACACTTTTACAATGTCCGAAATGCTCTATGATGCATCTGAGTCCGGTGCCGAGCAATGAAGACTTGGCTACGCATTACCAGCAAGCCTCGATTTTGCATGGGATAGGATCTTCCGATATTTTTCTTGCTGCGATTAACGATCCGGTCCGTCTGGACTACGCTCAACAGATTATTCAATGGATATGTGACAAAGCCCCCACCACCTTAGAATTCCTGCAAAGCGGCTTCTGTATTGACGTAGGATGCAACTGCGGATGGTTTATGAATGCCGCACGAGAGAGAGGGATCAGATCTATAGGCATAGAACTTGATGACGTCCTGTGTGCATACAATAAAGAATATATTGGTTGCGAGATGTTTTGTGGAATGTTTGAAGACACTCCACCACAGTTCGAGCAGTCCGCGTCGCTCATCGTCCTCAACGACACGCTAGAGCATCACGCGTCCCCCCTAGGTAGCTTGGAAACCTGCTATCGTATGACAAAGCCGGGAGGGATAGTTTTCGTTAACGTGCCCAACGCCCTTTTTTGGAAGGCGCAGCACGACATCGAATCATGGGAATGGTTCGAAAGTGATCACTTGATGTATTTCAACGAAAGCTCGATCCGCAAGGCATTCGAGATCTGCGGATTCAAAGATATAGTCACAGATACGCACGACTGGGGTAACAATCAAATTATGCTATCGAACGCGGGAATCGATCCAACGCCTCAGATGTTTGAGTATATCTACAATCATCGCATGAGAGAAAAACTGTGGTGCGCCGGGAGGCGTGCGGAGTAACGCACATGTCGCGGGCAGTGATGCATCGCTTTCGCGGGCGTGAGCGCCCCAAAGCAGATCCAAGAACTTTTCGGGTCTGAGGATTCGGCTGTGGTTCTGTCGCCGCCTCCATCGTGATCGACACCCGATGCGACAGAACCCGGCGGCTGAACCAGTCGACGATCGCCGTGAGATAGACGAAACCGCGCGTCATCGGAATCTAGGTGATGTCCGTCGCCCTGACCTGGTTGGGCCGTTCGATCTTCAGGCCGCGCAGGAGGTAAGGATAAATCTTGTGGCCGGCGTGGGCTTCGACGTGTTCGGGCACCGATAGATCGCATCGATCCCCATGCGCCGCATCAATGTCGCGACATGGCGGCGGCCAATCGATACGCCTTCGCGATTCAGCAGATCGCGCAGCAGCCGGCTGCCCGCGAAAGGATATTCAGATGCAGCTCGTCAAGCCGGCGCGTGATCTTCAGGTTCTCGGGAGAAACTGGCCTGGGTTTGTAATAGAGGACGCCCCGGCTGAGGTTCAGCGCGTTCGCCTGTCGGGCGCCGGGAAGATCGTGATTGCGGTCGATCATCGCGCTCAGCATGCCCGCCTTGGTGAGCGCGCCTTCCAAAAAATCATTTTCCAGCGTCAGCTCCGCGATCTTGGCGTGCAGCGCCTTCAAATCCACCGTAAGCGATGTTTTCAAGCCACGTCTTTGAGATCTTGCGTTGACGCGTAGGCCCAGGGCAGGAGTTGGTCGATTTGGCTGTTGGGGTGGTTGTTGACGATCCGCGTGATGACGTCGGCAAGATAGGCGTTCGGCTCGACGCCGCAGAGTTTGCATGTCTTGACGAGCGAGGCGACGCCGGCAAAAAGCGCGTTCTTCCGATTGAGCGCAATCATCCGTTCATTCTGCCCATATCGGGCAGGAAGTCGAGGTCCATTATCGTTGGCATCCCCTCTACGGTCGGCGTCTTCGGCAGCAATACAGCGAGCAGCGCACCGGGGGCCGGGTTGTCCACGTCGAGGCGACGCCCGGCGTGATCATCGTGTTGGCGGCTTGGATGTTGGATCCGGCTGCTTGCGTTGCTTTCGATTGGACGCCGATCCGCTATCGCAACGTCATATCCGTTCTTAAAAACCCGTTTTATGCTGGGGCTTACGCTTATGGAAAAAGCGAGAAGCGCACCGCGATTATCGATGGACGTCCTTCCAAGACCTACGGCCATGGCAAGCCTTTCGACGAGTGGGAGGTCATGCTCAAAGGGCACCACGAAGGTTATATCGACTGGGCCGAGTTCGAACGGAACCAAAAACAACTGGCGGCCAATACTTACGGCTGGATCGGCGGCGCCAAGTCCGGCCGGGCGGCCAGGCGCTTCTGGCCGGTCTTCTCACCTGCGGACATTGTGGGCGCCGGTTGACGGTCACCTATTCTGGCCGCACGCCTGCGCAACGGGTCTATCGTTGCGATCATCCCAACTTTATGCTGGGTCAGCCCCGTTGCCTGACGTTCGGTGGCTCTCGCGTCGAGGCTGCTCTGGCCCGAGAGCTTCTGCGAGCTGTGGAGCCGATGGCGATCGAGGCCGCGCTGGAAGCGGAGCGAATGCGTATGGAGAGCCAAGACGAACGGCGACGCGCCCTCGAACTGGAACTGCAGTAGGCCCGCTATGAAGCCTCACTGGCCGAGCGCCGCTATGCCGCCTGTGACCCGGACAATCGATTGATCGCCGCGCAATTGGAAAAGTCCTGGGAAAGAGCGCTCCATCGCGTGGAAAGTTTGTCAGACGCGATTGGAGGAGGCTACGAGAGCGCCCAACCCGGTCGCGGGAGTGTCCGAAATTTTGTGTGCGGGGCCGGGTTGACCATCACGCGGTGACGAACCTTTCGTCAAACATGATGGCGAATTGGGTCTTTGCCTCGCACCATTCGCGCGGCGGCATTTTCCATTCTCCCGCGACTTGGCGCAAGACGAGATACAACAGCTTCATCGCCGCGTCGTCGGTTGGAAAATGTCCCCTTGTCCGCACGGCGCGCCGCAATTTCGCATTCAAGGATTCTATGGCGTTCGTAGTGTAGATGATCCGCCGCAGCGCCTCAGGAAAGGCGAAAAACGGGATGACCTGCTCCCAGTTTCTCCGCGAGCTCTGAGCGATTGAAGGGTATTTCTTGCCCCAAGGACCGGCGTCGAAAGCCTCGAGGGCTCCCTTGCCAGCCTCGGCGTCTTGGCCCGGTAGACTTTCTTCAGTTCGGCGGCGATGGCCCTGCGGTCTTTCCAGGAGGCGAAATCCATCGAGTTTCGAATGAGATGGACGATGCAAGTTTGCACGATCGTCTGCGGGAAAACCGCGTTGATCGCCTCCGGAAAACCTTTCAGCCCGTCGACCACGGCGATAAGAATGTCGCCGACGCCGCGATTTTTCAGCTCGTTCATCACCCGCAGCCAGAATTTGGCGCCCTCGGAGGTCTCTATCCACAGGCCCAGAATATCCTTGGTTCCTTCCGGCGTAACGCCCAGCGCGACATAAACCGCCTTATTGCGAACCAAGCCTTCGTCGCGGATTTTGGCGCGAAGGGCGTCAAAGAACACCAGCGGATACATCGCCTCGAGCGGCCGGTTCTGCCATTCGGCGACCGTTTCCAGAACGGCGTCGGTGATCGTCGAGATCAGGTCCGGCGAGACTTCCAGCCCCATACAACTCCATGAGATGGCCCTGAATCTCTCGAACCGTCATGCCCCGCGCATACATCGACACGATCTTCTCGTCGAAGCCCGGAAAACGGCGCTGATAGCGCGCGATCAGCTTGGGATCGAAGCTCCTCTCGCGGTCGCGTGGAACCTTGATGTCGATCTTCGACGTCTCGGTCAGCACTGTCTTCTTCGAATAGCCGTTGCGGTGATTGGATTTGCCCGCCGCCGCCTCGCCTTCAAGATGATCGTGCAGCTCCGCGTTCAAAACCCGCTCGGCCAAAGCCTTTTTCAGCTCGCCGAAAAGCCCGTCCTTGGAAAATACGTCCTTCGGATCCCGGCCCGAGAGGAGAGAAGCTGGTCCAGTGTCTCCTTCTTGATCGCCATAGTCCGCCTCCAGCGGTTCTACTATGGCCCAACACACAAGATTCCTGACAGTCCCTCGTGTCGCTGATACACCGGACTTCGCTGGGCTCGCCGATGATCTCAAAGCGGCATGGAACTCGCCGAATGTCACCATGCGCGCGCGTCAGCAGCTTTTGCGCGCCCTAATCACCGACATCATCGCCGACGTCGATGAAGCAGTGCGTGAGGTCATCCTGACGATCCATTGGCGGGGCGGACAGCATTCGCAATTGCGGGTGCGTAAACCAAAGACCGGGGAACATGGCTGCCGCACGCCCGACGAAGCTCTGGCGGTGATCCGCAGCATGGCGGCTCGATGGTCCGACTAACATATTGCCGCGTCCTTGAACCGAATGGGAATGCGCACCGGCCAGGGGAAAACCTGGACAGCCCACCGTGTCAGCTCGTTACGAAGGGTGCATGGCATCCATGCCTATCGCTCGGCCGAAAAGATTTTCCGACCCCGTCTCTGCGACCGCTGCGCCATACCTTCCGTTTGACCTTCCTACGCCGTCGACAACCTCTCGATCTTGCTATGCGGCTATGATCGGAGCTCGATAAATTTCACCCTTGCTTAGCAGCGCCCACGCGACGCGCGCCATTTTGCTGGCCAGCGCCATTCTAACCAACATCGGAGGCTTACGACGCAGCATGCGATCTAGCCAAGATCCCGGCTGCGCCCCTTTACGGGCGGCCCATGAGGCGACCGCGCTGGCGCCAATGATGAGCCGGCGCCGCAGCGTCCGTTCGCCCATTCGCGAAATTCTTCCGAGGCGCTCCTTGCCGCCCGTCGAGTGCTGAACAGGCGTCAAACCAAGCCAGACTGCAAAGTCACGTCCACGCCTGAAAGTTTCGATCGGCGGCGCAAGGCCGGCCAAAGCCGTCGCCGTGATAGCGCCGATGCCCGGAATTCATTAGTCGGCGCGCCACTTGATCGTCTTTCGCTGGGCGTTCAATCTCCCGATCAAGACTTGCGACGCGCACCTTCAACGCGCTCAGTTGGTCGACCAGCAGTTCGAGGATCTCGCGCGCAGCGTCCGGCAGACCGGACATCGGATCCTTTACCAGAGCGACGAGCTTCGACAGATCTTGCGGTCTCTTGGCGACAATCAGGCCGAACTCAGTCAGATGACCACGCAAAGCATTAATCGCCTGCGTGCGTTGGCGAATAAGCAAATCACGAGTCCGGAATATGATCGCCGCCGCTTGCGCCTCTTCGCTCTTGACCGCTACGAACCTCATAGTCGGACGTTGCGCCGCTTCGCAGATCGCCTCGGCGTCGGACGCATCGTTTTTCTGCCGCTTAACGAACGGTTTCACATAGGCTGGGGCGATCAGCTTGACGGAGTGTCCGAGCTTGGCGAGTTCGCGCCCCCAGTAATGACCGCTGGCGCATGCCTCCATCGCCACCGCGCATCGCGAAAGAGTCGCGAAAAACGGCAAAACCTGTTGTCGCCGCAGCTTTTTACGGAAAACGACAGCGCCTTGCTGATCGGCTCCGTGAGCCTGAAACACATGCTTCGCGAGATCGAGCCCAACTGTGATAACGTTTTCCATGGACGCCTCCATTTAGTGGCCTGCAAGGTCGCCATTCTGGCACAATGATGCCGTCGAGGGGGCGTCCACCCCATCAACCTGCCAGCCCACAAAGTTCGTGGCGTTCGCGAAGCCATCGAAGCGGCCGGCGCGACGTTGATGTATTTGCCCGCCTACTCGCCAGACTTCAACCCGATCGAACAGGCGTTCGCAAAGCTTAAAGCCCTGCTGCGAGATTAGGTTCGCCGGAATCGGCCGCTATCGATGCCTCACCCGCAACTTCGGGCGCTATGCACGAACGGTCGCCGCCTTCGTCCGCATTACCACGATCCGAATCATGCTCAGGTAGCTGTCCAGTCAAGCTCTTGCTCATGAGCCCATCCTTGTTGGATCAGCTCTAAAGCGGCGTGGCGGCTTTAGGCGCTTGGTGAAGTTGTCCGCGCGATGACATTTCACGATTTGCATAGCCAATTTCAGTCTTTCGGGACGCGTAATCTGCGAAGACGAGAGACGGCGAGCTTGAACGGTGGCATCGAAATTCAAAAAAGCATATAAAGAATACCCTGCGGGGACGGTACCCTCGCCATTGTGCTTCCAAGGATACTATAGATGTTTGCCAACGTTGTCGAGATACGAGCAACTTTCCACGAGATCGGGCAAGCCATCCGCGCCGGAAAGCTGGGTGTGGAGCCTCACCGGTATCCCTACGCCCTCGGCCTCGCACATGGCGTCTGCCAGGCGATTCATTGCGGTTACGATTCTCTGGTGGCTGTGGAACTAGGCGTCGCGCACGGCAACGGTCTTATGAACCTATGCCGGGCCGCAGCATACTTCAGAGAGCGGTTCCGCTTTTCTATCGATGTCTACGGATTCGATAATGCGGCCGGTCTGCCGGAACCTCAAGGCTACAAGGACCATCCGGAAATTTGGTCCAAGGGCGATTTCGCACGGCCAGACCATGAAGGAGTTCGAGTAGGTCTGCCGGAGTTTGGCCATCTCATCATCGGCGACGTTGGGGAGACAGTCCGCGCGTTTGAGCAAACGCTCGGCGATAGGCATCTCGCCTTTGTCTCCGTCGATCTTGACTACTACTCGTCGACAAAGCGTGCGATGCCGCTTTTCCAGTTCGCGCCGGAGCGTTACATCCCGGCGCTTCCTGTATATTTTGATGACGTGCGTGGGTTGATCAGCATGAATCCGTGGTGTGGCGAAGAGTTAGCGATCTCAGAGTTCAACGCTGAAAATGAGATGCGTAAAATCGCCCGAAAGGATTACGGCGTGCATCCCCAATTCTACATCTGCCATGTTCTTGATCATCCAATTCGGCAAGGGACGATAAAGCCGAAATTCAGTTTCGAGATTTGGCCATTCTAATCGTATCGTCTCAGCTTCTGCTTTTCAACCGGCCGCAATAATCGTGCATGTCCCTCCGCTATTCGCGCCGTATCGGCCGTCAAATCGACGGCCTTCTTAGTCGTGCTATTAATGACTACCAACATATAAGTGGGATTTCATCGGTCCGCACGTCCCTCAGTGCGCTGACCTCGTGACGCAGGTCTTTCACCTCGTCCGAGGTTGCAGCCCTCGCCATATCACCAGCCAGCTGCTTCTCGCCGGCCTTCCGGAACTCATTTTACTAGCGATAATAGAGATTCTGGACGGATTCCGTCGCGGCGGCAGAGCTCCGCGATGCTGCCTTGCCACGCGGGCGCTCCAGCACAATGCAGATTTTCTTTTCAGCCGAGAATTGCCCACCTAACAGTATAGCTTAAGGTCTACATGCAGCGACAGGCATACCAAAATGTAGCCCACCGTCCCCGGTTACTCCCCCGCTCCTTGAAAGGCTACAATGAGCCAGAAATCCTCCTTATCTTCACCTCAGATTTGTCTCATGGGAGCCGACGTTGGACACAGCTATGATGCAACCTGAGCAAAGAACCCTGTAGCTGATCAGCGCGCCAATGAAACCGAGACGACTGTCGGTGATGATTATGTTGCCCCTTTCAGTGTTTTCTGCAACTTTGTTCCCATAGTAGTTCACAGGGGCATTGAGCTTATGACAAGAGACATGCGTGCACTGATTGGGCTGGACCTCCCTAAATTAAAAGGGCTAGAGTTTGGACCGCTATCACGCCCAAAAATTCTCAAAATTGAATCTGATGTTTTATTATATTGATCATTACACAACAGCAGACCTTCGTTCCAAGTATCCACTTGGCGGCGAAGTAGCGTCACATGACATCGTAAACGTTGATTTTGTGGACGATGGCCGACCGCTAGCGGAAATAACGGCTGATAAAGCTCCCTTTGACTACGTGGTTGCATCGCACGTTATAGAGCACGTGCCCGACTTAGTCGGATGGCTCAAAGACATCCTGGCGGTTCTTAAAGACGGAGGAACTCTCGCTCTCTGGATACCTGATAAGCGATTTACCTGGGATTTGTTTCGACGCTTAAGTGCGCGCGAAGAAATTCGCGCCGCATACGAAGAACGGCGTGCACGCCCGGGCCTACGCTGCATAATGGATCATTTCGCTTACGCGACAAACGTTGTCTGCTGGCACTTATGGGAGGACTTTCGCATAGTCAGAGACGTTAAATACACTCATGGTCCGGAGCTTCTTGCTGTGGCGGCTAGGCAATACGAGGCTGGAAACTATATTGATGTCCATTGCTGGGTCTTCACTCCGTGGTCCTTCTTGGACCTCATGGGCTGGATGACGCAAGAATTTGGGCTCTATTATGATCTTCAATTCATGGTGCAGCTTAGGAAAAATCCGAGTGGCAAATCTTCAACAGATTGGGATCAGGAAAAAAGAAAGGCTCTCGCCGGAGCTCTTTGGCCGCATAATACTAAAGAGGTCGGGATGGAGCTAGGCATCCCAATGTAACCATGGAAGCTTTTACAAAGACGCATAGACCGCAACGCTGATCCGTCCAGGCTTGACCATCTTATAGCAGAAATGAATTTTGATGGAGGTCTGGTCGGCGCTTATGACGCTTGCCGAGAGAGCGCCGAACTCGCCTGTTGGGACGCTCGCTGTTAGCTGAATATGCGTTAAAGGTGGCGCGTCGGCCAGTCCATGCGGCACAGCGATATCCGAGCAGCCACTCTCGTTGATCCAGGCAGTGGTCGCCGCCGACCAGCCGGACAGCAGTTTTCCTGTCGTGCGCCCAAATTGGAAGTGGTTTGGGTCGGTGACATTTCGCGCGATCGAACCCGTTGGATCGAATTGCTCATCCTCGACGATATAGGGGCCGCCCGTGGGTCCATCCGCGAGGCTGAGGTTGACCGCGCCTGGCGCGATCGCGACATATTGGTTCCCATGCAGGGTGACCGTCTTGGACTGATTGATCTGGATGCCTTGCGCGCCAATGGAAGCGAGATGATTATCTGCGATGATTATATTGCCGGCATTGCTATTCAGAGCTAGTCCGTATCCACAGAAGGCAAAATCATTGCCTATAAATCTGACATTTCCGAGCGGAGATGCATTGGCATTATCATGGAAGACGCAGATCCCGGTCTTTTGCTCGTTGGGCGTCGAAACCCAATTCCCAATGAATTTGAGGCCTACGACGCCCGTGCCAGTCGGCTTGAGAATTATATTGCGCTTGTCGCCCTGATCGAAGCCGACACCTTGCACTGACATGTCCAGGACCTGTTCGATCTGAAGGTTTACATTCGTGGTGAGATAGTACCCGCCTTGAAGATAAAAGCCTTCGGGTCGGGGGGCGCCATCGGACGCGTGGATGACGAGGCCTTTTCCAACCCCGCCAACGATATTGTCATTGGCGGCGCTGACGATATTGATCGGATTGTTCTTGACCCAACGTGCGCCGTCAAACACGATGAGGTCGCTCACCGACCATAACGACGTTCCGTCTATGTCGGCGGTCCCCGCCGCAGTCACTTGGTAATAGTCGCCGAGCGCACCTGATTTTGACTGAATCGGCGGAGAGTTTGTATGTGCATCCCAGGCGCCTTTTGACTGATAATGCGGCAGCCAAAGTGAGGGTGTCGAGGTTCTGTCTATGTCGATCGCCCACGCGTTCCGACGGCCATTATTGATGTTGTTGCCGATGATCCGTACCATTGACCCACGTGCATAGATGAGCGGGTTGGAATTGGTCGAATCGGTCCCCGAGAGCGAGTTATTTTTCACTCGACACCCACTTGCAGGGCCAAGGTTGAAGATTGAACCCGCCGATCCCGTATGGGTAATATTCAGGTTTTCAAACGCGCAGCTATCGCCTCCCGCAGCAAATGTGTCACGCGCCGCGGTCGTGAAGATAGGTGCATTGGGGGAACCTCCATCGGCAGCGCCGATGATGGCGTGCCCGGGAGGTAGCACCACCGTTGAGTTGATGATATATGCGCCTGTGCAACCTTTAGGGGCCAACAGGACCACCTTGCTTGCTATGACGGCTTTCTGAAGCGCAGGGCCATCGTCGGTTGATCCGTCGCAAACAGCACCAAATTCGCGCGTGGAGCTAATCGCACTGTCCCACGGCTTCTCGAAAGGAACGTCAAAACGCACATCGGACCGAGCTTGAGGACCCTCAATGCAATCCGCGGATATCAGTAGGGCAGTCGTAACTAACAAAAACTCAAGCGCGGGTCGCATTCTCAGAAGCCAACTAAACGCCAGCCGAAGGCTGGATACCAAGCGCGCAGCGTCTAACATCCCGATCTTTTCTTTCTTCCCAAACTGGCCGCCCGTCAGCATGATAGTTTTTAACTGGTGAACTCGGGTTACGGTCCTTCGATTTTTTTGCCTCGAATAAGTCCTCCTGCAACGTTAATGTTTCGTGCCGACACACCTAGCAATTAGAATGGAGGAGTAGGTGCCGGAGTAGGCGTTAGCTTTGCTATACCATAGAAAGGGCCATGTTCCGAAGCCGCTCTCAAAGGACTCGTCTGGCGAGCCTTTCTCCGATCAGGCTAAAAGCGAGGCATGCCGTGGAAAAACCGATAAGATACGGCACGTTCAAAAGCCTATCTGGATAATCTTCATAATAGGAATAACGAATCCACTCGACGCATTGGAGCAAAGGATTAAGCGCGAGCCACTGATCATATGGCTCTGGAATAATTGACGGAAAAAATATCACGCCAGAAGCAATCCACATAAGTGGAATGGAAAGAGAATAAGCAAAGAACCAAAATGGGATAACTCGTGCAATCAGAGAATTGGCTGCGCCGAAGCAAAAACTTAAATATATAGTCCCAACAAACCCAAATAAAACGCCGGGCCAATCCCTGGGTGTGAAGCCGTTTGAAAAAATATTTAATATAAATATTAGGAATATAAAAACAACGATACAACTAACGACTTCGATAATGCCGCGCGCAAATAGAATATCGAATACCTTTACTCTATTAAAATAGAGAAGTGGACCGTTTTCCAGCGGCGCAATCACAATGCGGCGTGATAGGTACAGATAAATAACGAAAGGAAGAATCGACAGGCCAAAATAAATGATCTGATCGTTCCCGACAGGCGCTATTCGCCCGAATATATAATAGGCAATGAGAAGCGCAATCAAATGCGCAAGCGGCATCAACAAGATCATTAGGAAGCCGGTGTAATAAGCTCCCGCCCTGACCCTGATGTCGCGCAAGACAATTGCATTGATCACCGCGAGGGCGATTGCGAGCGAGGAAGCTGGAGGTCGGCGCGTCCGCTCCGTCATCATCTTTTCATCCACAGCCGCGCCTCAATGGTTCTTTCGATAAAACTCGACAGCGTCGTCAATATGCCCAAAGGCGATGAGCTTGCCGTGATGAAGCGCGAGCCCGCGATCGCAATAGGCCTTGATCGTCCCGATGTCGTGCGACACCATGATAATGCTGCTTCGGCCGCGCCTTTCGTCAAAAGCCTCTCTGCATCGCAAGCCAAATCTGGCGTCGCCGACAGCGGTGATCTCGTCGACGAGATAGCACTCGAAATCGATCGCCATGGAGAGGCCGAAGGCGAGCCGCGCGCCCATGCCGGAAGAATAGGTCGAGACGGGCATATCGAAATAATGGCCGATCTCGGAGAAATATTCCACGAAATCGATGACGCGCCGTGTATCGGCGCCATAGATGCGGCTGACGAATTTGATGTTTTCCCGGCCGGTCATGGCCGGATGGAAGCCGCCGCCAAAGCCAAGCGGCCAGGAGACGCGGACATCGCGCGTGACCTTGCCTGAATTCGGCAGTTCAGTGCCTGCAAGCAATCGCATCAACGTCGATTTGCCGGCTCCGTTCGGGCCGAATATTCCATAGGAGTGTTTCGTGTCGAACGTATAGCTCACATTGTCGAGGACCACCTTGCGATGGTTCTCGGTCCTGTAGACTTTTGTGACGCCAGCTAAGCGAATCATCGGTTCGCTTCATCCTCCGAGCTTGCGCAGCGCCATGCGCGATCCGACCAGTCCGATTCTATAGGCCGCAGCGACGGCGCCGACGCCGAGAAGGCTGAACAAGAGCCGGTTCGGATAGGAGGGGTCATGCGCCAGAACCGGACGGACGAATGTGGCGAGATAGACCTTCTTTCCTTCCGCGTTGATCCGGGCCCGTTCCAGAACCGCGGCGGCCAGGGTATATTGTTTTTCAGCGATTTGCTTTTCGAGCTCGAATTCGTCGAAACGCGTGATCTTGCCGGCAATAGTGTCCGCGCCGGATCCGCCCTGTGAAGTCAGTAGCTCGTCGAGGCCGGCAATCTGTTCGCCTATCACGTCAATCCGCGTGCGCAGGATCTGATTTTGCGGCGCCGTTTCGGCGACATTACCACGTCGCGAGGCGGTCAGCTCCTGCTCCAGCCGGATTTTTTCAAGCCGAAGCTCCGAAATCAATCGTCCTATCCCTTCCGCAGTGCGCCGCGGATCGAGAGTGGATTGCTCATTGCGGAGATCGCGAAGGGACATGCGCGCATTGCGAAGCCGGCCTTCGGCGCGCGCCAACTCGGACTCCGCTTCGCTGACCGCGTCCTTTCGCGCTTGCTCCGAGAGCCCATTGACTAGGCGCTCGCTCAAATCCACCGTGGCGTCGGCGATCTTCAGCGAATCTTCCGGCGTGAACGCGCTGACTTGGACGGTCACGATTCCAGATGGCGATTCGATCGAAATCTTGACCCGCCCACGCCAATATTTGACAAGATCCTCGATCGGCGCCTTGACATTGAAACGGGAAAACCAGTCGATTTTGTCGCTTCCATAAATGGCGCGCAGCCCAATTCGTCGATCGAGGTCTTCGACCAGGGCCTGGCTCTTTATGTAATTGACGATGATGAGAGAATCTTGAACTTGAGTGAAGGAGGCGAGTCCGGTGACAGCCGAAAGGACGTCGCTAGCGGGGCGCTCGCCGCCCCTGACCGCAAAGCGCGCTTCTGAGATGTATTGGCTCGAAGCGATGAGCGAGAAATAGCCGACGACCAAACCGGCCGGCGCTGCGAAAAAGATCAAAAGCCCCAGAAGCTCGGGCCGGAGCCTCCAGGCCTGGGTGAAGGTCTGATATCCGAGCCTGGCGCCAACCTGCCAGCTTGGCCGCGAGACCGCGCGGGTCTTGGCGAGCCGCAAGGTTCGCGCCGAACGGCGTAATTCTTCCGACACGGATGCGGCGCGTTCGAGCGCGGTCGCTCGCTTCTCAGCGAAGGCGCCAGTGTTCAAATCGCCAGATTCATCCTTAGCGGCAGTCACGCCGTCGCCCCATGGCCTGTTGCATCGCCTTAATCGACGTTTTGCGATAATAATATCTGAACATTATGAATAGTGACCTCTGAGCGGGTTACAATAGTGAGCGATTTTGTCCAAACCGCGTCGATTGGTAGCGAATTGTTACGCAATCAGGCCTGGCGGGGAATTAGACGTCTTGATCCAACCCGAAGGATCGGTTTGATTTTCGTGGGATTTTCGGGAATCACGCGAAAATTAACAACTGATCGCCAGCCTTCTTCGGAACTGATGGCGTCAGTTCGCCACGACCCACGCAATTCGACTCCAAATATTGGATAAATTGTCGGGTAATGCTTCCAGGGATCCAAAATAATCCTGGTATTTCAATCTATTATTGAAATCAAATGGCGGAGGGAGCGGGATTCGAACCCGCGATACGGTTTCCCGCATACACACTTTCCAGGCGTGCGCCTTCAACCACTCGGCCACCCCTCCGGAAGTTCGCTCGGGCTGACATGTTCCCGTCTGCCCTCTGGCTCGTCCGGCCGAATCCGCCAAAAGGCGAGATCCGGCGATGCGGCGCGTCGCGACTGGCGCGCACTATAGTGACGCGGGGCGCAAGCGCAAGCTGGCAGCGCGATGTAAGCGCCCTTTCTTGGCTTCCCTGCCCGCCTCGCCTATGGTCGCGCCTCCGAATCTCCAATCAATGAAACGCGAATGACCCCTGCCCCCGACCGCATCCTTCAAACGATAGCTTCCGAAATCCGGGCGAGGCCCGAACAAGTGAGGGCGGCGGTCGATCTGCTCGACGAAGGCGCGACGGTCCCTTTCGTGGCGCGCTACCGCAAGGAGGCGACCGGAGGGCTCGACGACACGCAGCTTCGTCAGCTCGAAGAGCGGCTCGCCTATCTGCGGGAGTTAGAGGCGCGGCGCGCCAGCGTCCTCGAAACGATCAGCGGCCAAGGCAAGCTCACCGCAGAGCTGCAAGCGAAGATCGCCGAGGCCGCCACGAAAGCTGAGCTCGAGGATATTTATCTGCCGTTTCGGCCGAAGCGCCGCACCCGCGCCGAGATTGCCCGCGAGCGTGGACTTGGGCCTTTGGCGGACGCTCTTCTCGCCGACCGCGCCGCCATTCCCGCCGCGCTCGCCGAATCCTTTCTCTCGGAAGCCGTCCCCGACATCAAGACGGCGCTGGACGGCGCCAGGGACATTCTTGCCGAGACCTTTGCCGAAAATGCCGATCTCGTTGGGCGGCTCAGAAGCTACGTCAAGGGAAACGCGATGCTGCGCGCGCGCGTCATTGAGGGCAAGGAGGAGGCGGGCGCGAAATTTTCGGATTATTTCGATCATAGCGAGCGGTTCGCCAATACGCCGAGCCATCGCGCGCTCGCCATGCTGCGCGGCCGCAACGAGGACGTCCTGTCGCTAGACATCGAAATCGACGCTGACAACGCCTCCGCCGTCAAGCCCGTCGAGCAAATGATCGCCCAGCAGTATGGAATCGCTTTGCAGGGCGGCGCTGCCGACGTCTTTCTGCTCGACGCCGCGCGCTTCGCCTGGCGAACGAAGCTTTCGCTTCATCTGACGCTTGACCTGATGAATGACCTTCGCGAGCGCGCCGAGGCCGAAGCCATTCATGTCTTCGCCCGCAACTTGAAGGACCTGCTGCTTGCGGCGCCGGCCGGCCCGCGGCCGACCATGGGCCTCGATCCCGGCATCCGCACCGGCGTGAAGGTTGCGGTCGTGGATCAAACCGGCAAGCTTTTGGAGACCGCGACCGTCTATCCGTTCCAGCCGCGCAACGATCTTGCGGGCGCCGCCGCCGAACTCGGCCGGCTCATCCGAAAGCACCGCGTCGAACTGATTGCAATTGGCAATGGAACGGCGAGCCGCGAGACCGACCAGCTGGCTGGGGACGTAATCGCCGCCCTGCCCGCGCCGAGCCCGATCAAAGTGGTCGTAAGCGAGGCGGGCGCGTCCGTTTATTCGGCCTCGGCCAAAGCTGCGGCGGAAATGCCTGATCTCGACGTGTCGCTCCGCGGGGCCGTCTCGATCGCCCGCCGGCTGCAGGACCCCCTCGCTGAACTCGTGAAGATCGATCCGAAGTCGATCGGAGTCGGGCAATATCAGCATGACGTCAATCAGACGCGCCTCGCCCGCGCCCTCGACGCCGTCGTCGAGGATGCGGTGAACGCGGTCGGCGTCGATCTCAATACGGCGTCGGCTTCGCTGCTCTCTCGCGTGTCCGGCCTCAGCGCGTCGCTCGCCGATGCGATTGTCGTTCGCCGCGACGAGAAGGGCGCTTTCGCGAGCCGGCGCGATCTTCTGGGCGTCTCCCGTCTCGGTCCCCGCGCCTTCGAGCTTTGCGCCGGATTTTTGCGGATTTCGAACGGGTCAGAGCCGCTCGACGCGTCCTCGGTTCATCCCGAGGCCTATGGGCTCGCCCGAAAGATCGTTTCCGCCTGCGGCCGCGACCTTCGCTCCCTCATGGGCGATTCAGCGACCTTGCAATCACTCGATCCAGCGAAATTCGCCGATGAGCGATTCGGCCTCCCGACCGTGCGCGATATATTGGGCGAGCTGGAAAAGCCCGGCCGCGATCCGCGCCCCGAGTTCAAGACTGCGACATTCGCCGAAGGTATTCACGACATCAAGGACCTGAAGCCCGGCATGACGCTGGAAGGCACAGTCACCAATGTCGCGAATTTCGGCGCTTTCGTCGATATTGGCGTGCATCAGGATGGGCTCGTCCATGTGTCGCAGCTCACCGACCGCTTCGTGAAGGATCCTAGCGCTTTGGTGAAGGCGGGCGACGTCGTGAAGGTGCGCGTGGTGGAGGTTGACCTGAAGCGCAAGCGCATCGCGCTTTCCATGCGCAAGGACGATTCTCCACGCGCCGCGCCTGCGGCTCCGACGAAGGACGGCGCGAGCAAGAAAGACATGCGCCAGCAAGCGCAGCGTCAGGCGAAGCCCGCGTCCCAAGGCGCGCTCGGCGCCGCGCTGAGCGAGGCCTTGGGACGAAAATAGGCGCACGCGGCTGGAATATTATTCCTTGAAAGCCCGCTGCAGATTGCTTGCTCCTGCAAATGCCTTCTCCTGGGCCGCATCGATGCGGGCCGAGGACAAATCGACATCATCGACATTCGTATGATCGAGGATCGCGCCGCGAAAATCGGCGCCGCCGGCCTCGGCTCCCACGAGCGACGCGCCGGTCAGGTTCGCGCCCGACAAATTGGAAAATTGCAGATCCGCGCGGGCCAGATTCGCGTTCTCGAAATTGGCTCCGCGCAGATCCGCTGATTTCAACACGACCCGCATCAGGCCCATCGATTGGTTCTTCATGTCGGCGGCGAGATCCGCGTTCTTGAACTTGGCGTTGCGCAGGCTCGCGCGGGAAAGATCTGCGGCGACGCGCGCACCTGAGAAATCGGCGCCGTCGAATTTCGCGCCCTGCAGCTGGCTCGCGAAGAGGCTGGCTTTGCTCAAGCTCGCACCAGAAAAATCCGCTGCGAGGGCCCAGACTTGATCGAGCGCCGCGCCATCGAGATTGGCGCCGGCGAGCTTGGCGTTGTTCAATCGCGCGGCGCGGAAATTGGCGCCCTTGAGATCAAGGCCGGAAAGATCGAGCCCATTGAGGCTCTTGCCGGAGAAATCCGCCGCGCCACCGGCGGCCTTCGCGGCGGCTTCGACCTCGCCGCGAGTCATGTCGGCTTTCGTGAACATTGGGCTTGCGAGATCGACATTGCGCATCATGTCTTGTGCAAGCGTCGGAGCCGAAAGGAGGACGACGCCCGCGGCGAGGATTGCGAATCTTTTGCTGCTCTGCATCGAAGCCGCTCCAATGTCTTTCGAGGTGAATCGTCTCTTGCGTCCGATACGCCGGGCCGCAAGCTGTGGACGATTTGCGCGGACCCCACAGCAAGGGGTTTAGCACAATCGCGGGGCGCTCCGCAGGAGGCGCATGCAGCCGAGCCAAAATCATACGGAGATCGGAAAGTCGCCTCAGGCCCGCGCGCACTTCCTATATTTAAACAATCTTCCTGTTTCATAGGGGCCGACGCGCGGGGGCGTTCTACCTGAAACAGAGCGGCAGGCAAAGCCGGCGCGGTTCGATCCGGTCGCCGCAGCGCCCTGCCCCGCAACCATCCGAATGGATATTATCATGACCGAAAACACTATCGAGCGGGTCGTCTCGCCGCCGGAGGAAGCGCCTGTCAATCTCGCGCTTGTCGCCGGGCGCTCGATCGACCGACCGAGAATTGCAACCAGAAGCGAGCACGACCTCCTTGGCGAGGCGGAAATCCCAGCCGACGCCTATTGGGGCGTGCATACTTTGCGCGCGGTGGAGAATTTTCCGATCACCGGCATTCCGATCGGGCATTTCCCCGAACTCGTCCGCGCCCTTGTCCTCGTCAAGCAGGCGGCGGCCCGCGCCAATCGGCGCCTCGGTCAATTGCCCGCCGAGAAGGCGGAGGCGATCGAGCGCGCCTGCGATCTCATCGCGAAGGACACGCGATTTCTCAATCAGTTCGTCGTGGACGCGGTGCAAGGCGGCGCCGGCACCTCAACCAATATGAACGCGAACGAGGTCGTCGCGAATGCCGCGCTGGAGCTCATGGGCCGGCGGCGCGGCGACTATGCGGCGCTGCATCCAATCGACGACGTCAACATGGCGCAATCCACCAATGACGCCTACCCGACGGCCTTGTGTCTCGCCTTGATCTTCGCCTCGGAGCCGCTCGTGCAGGCGCTGCAAGAGCTCGCCTTCGCGTTCAAGGCCAAGGCGGTGGAGTTCTTCGACGTGCTCAAGATCGGCCGCACGCAATTGCAGGATGCGGTGCCGATGACGCTCGGCCAGGAATTCGACGCCTATCACACGACGATCAAGGAGGACATTGACCGATTGCGGGAGGCAGCCGCTCTGTTTCGCGAAGTCAATCTCGGCGCCACGGCCATTGGCACCGGCATCAACTCCGATCCGCGCTACGCCTCGCTCGCCGTCGTGGAATTGGCGCGTCTGTCCGGCCAGCCGCTCATCCTCGCCCCCAACCTGATCGAGGCGACGTCGGATATGGGCGCTTTCGTGCTGTTCTCCGGCGTGCTCAAGCGCATCGCGGTTAAGCTTTCCAAAATCTGCAACGATCTGCGCCTGCTGGCGTCCGGGCCGCGCGCGGGCTTCGGCGAAATCCACCTGCCGCCGATGCAGGCCGGCTCGACGATCATGCCAGGCAAGGTCAATCCGGTGATTCCGGAAGTCGTGAGCCAGGTAGCTTACCTCGTCATCGGACACGATCTGACGGTGACGATGTGCGCCGAGGCCGGCCAGCTTCAGCTCAACGCCTTCGGGCCCACGATTGGTTATTGCATCCTCACCTCGCTGCGCATGCTGACCGCCGCGATCGATACCCTGACGCGGCGTTGCGTCAACGGCATCGAAGCCGATCGCGCGCGCTGCCTCAGCCTCGTCGAAGACAGCATAGGCCTCGTGACCGCCCTCGCGCCCGTGCTCGGCTACGAGACCTGCTCGCGCATCGCCCGCCGCGCGCTGGACGAAGGCCGCCCCGTGGCCGAGATCATTTTAGAGGAGCATCTTTTGACCGAGACGCAATTGACCGACGTGCTCAAGCTCGAGACGATGACGCGGCCCTCGCGCATGGCGGGAGCGGTTGTCGCCAAGCCGAAAGAGTAGCGCATGGTTCCCGAATCATCGGCGGTTCAAGGACGCAGCCTGTCCTGATGCTCGAAAATCACATCGACCTCCTCGATTTGCTCCGGCTCGGGCAAGGGGGCGGAGCGATCGACGAAGACATGCAGAACAAAATGACCCGGCGCTGCGCGTTGCAGGCTGATCGCGAAGACGCCGGGGCGGCGGCTTAGCTCGCCTCCATATTTGTCTTTGATCCGCTTGGCCTCTTCCTCGGACGCCATGGCTCCACCCATCACGCGAGAACAACGTCAAACGCCGCCAAGACGTCGCCGATATGATTGGCGATGGAATGGCTCGCCGATCCCGCAAAGAGCAGGCCGACCGCCTGCTTCGTCGCACGGTTGAGGATCAATGATCCCGAATCGCCAGCGTCGCTGAATCTCGCGCCGTCGATGCCGGCAATCAAGATCTGATCGTGAAACGTGAAGCTACCCGTATCGTAAGGGATCGCAATGTCGGTCGCGGTGCTGACGATCCGCCCCGCCGAGTAGCCTGTGGTGCGCCCGTATTTATGGACGATCATGTCGATCTTTGCATCGGCGACTCCCTGCGGCGCGCCAATGTAAAGGATCTCGCGCGACACAAGGTCCGGCGTCAGGGCTTTCGCTAGGGCGGCGTCAACGATGAGCCGCGGCGCGTCGTAAGGCGCGAATTTGGTCAGCTCGGCGATTTGCCGCTTGGCGACTTGCGGCGGGAGATCGAGCAGGCCGGTCTGGAAGATCGGCGCGCCCGGCCTCAGCCTTCCCTCATTGGCGAGCACGTGATTGTTGCTGAGAATGAAAAGCGTCCCCGACGCGTCGCGCACGAGCGCTCCGAATGTGCCGGCCATGCGCACCGAATCGGACTCGTCGAAGCCGATCGAACAGCCGGGCTGGGCCGGCGTGATCTGCAGGCGCGGATTTGGCATTGCGCCGAGCGGGCGCAGATCTCCGATCTCCTCGACATCCACGGGGACGCCGTTGATGGTCGGCGGCAAGAGATGATCTGGCGCGATCTCGTCCTTAGGATATTTCAAGCGAACGAATAATTTGACGGACTGGGCGCCGGTCGGCCTTCCGTCGCTGATCTTTTCACCGATCCCGACGCCGAGCACATTGACCTCTGGAGTTGGCGATATTCCAGTAATTTGCGCGGACAGGGCGATCGCCTGCTCGGACGTCAGATAGAGGCGGGATAGCTCGCGCTTGCCCGCCGTCAAGCGAGGATCGATTGAGGGCCCCAATACCGCCGCGGTCGCAGCCTGCGCATGAACAGGAATCAAGGCCGGCGGCTGCGGGATCCGCGCCAGCAGGGCGTCGATTTCGGGCCGGTCGTCGTCGCCGAAATAGGCGTCCCATGGAACCCGCGCGAGCCCCGGCTCGGCAGGACTCGCATCGCGCGCGATCTGTGGGGCGGCGGATTCCGCGCGGGTGCGCTGATGCGCGAGATCTGTCCAGTCGTAATCGAAAACCTTGGTGTAATAAGCGACGATCTCCGGGTTGTCGAAGATGAGGCTCGCGTCGCGATTATAGCAGGTTCCGTCGCCCGACCAGTTGTGGCTGCCGAGACATACCAGCCGGTCATCGACGATGATTCCCTTGTTGTGACAGGCCGATTGCAGCTTGACGTATTTGACCGGGTCGATTCCATAGGCTTGCAAGGCTTCGAGCATGGCGCGCGGATTGCCGATGTCGCGCAGGATAATGCGCACATCGACGCCGGCCTCGATGCGGCCGCGCAGCGCATCGAGCAAGCCAACGAACTGGGGCGGGTTCTTCGCGGGATCGGCCGAGACCTTGATATATTGATTCTGGAACCGCAGCGTCTCGGTCGCCTGCTCGATCAGCGATATCACATGCTCCGCGTAATTATCCGGCGTGAGCAGCGGCTGGACCTGTTCCTCGGGGCCGAGGCTGATGGTTTTCGGCTTGAAGAAAGTCGGCGCCCTTGCAAGCTCCTCGGCGACTTGGTCGGGCACGAGAACGTCCGGCCGCTCGACGCGGTCAGGCTGCACATTGAGCGGCTCCGCCTGCTCCATGTCCCAAGAGATGAAACGCTCGAACACCGAAGCGAGCGCCGCGTTCTCGATGACGACATGCCATTCGCGATTATAGATCTGCTGCAGATTGGGGAGAGTCGCATTGGCGCCGAAAGGATCTATGTCCGGCTGATTTGAAGATTGCCAGTTTCCGCTGGAGAGCCAGATCGCGTTGGCGTCGCGCGACGCGACCTTGATGTGATAGGCGGTCGGAAAGATCCCGGCCTCGGTTTTGCCTTGGCGATGCACCGCCGCCCACACGAAGGAGAAGCGGTCCGAAAGCTTGGAGGTCAGATCGGCCTTGACATCGACTTCGGTCCAATCGCCGGCTTTCGGATTTTCGCCGCGCCCTCCGGCGGTGAGCGACAGGCCGGGGTCGAGGATGAGCTCGATCTTGCCCGATTGCGCCAGCACGCTCTCGAGATCGCGCACGATATGCGGCGCGGTGAAGTCATACATGGCGACGCGAAGATTGGTTTGCGTCTGCTGCAGAAACTCCTTCAGCACGGGCCATCCCGCATCGGGGCTGACGTGGCACAACACATCCATCGGCCCGGAAATCGGATCCAGCGAGGCGTCCGGCGGGGGCTTATATTTGCTGGTTCGAATCAGTTGGGCCGCGAAGGCCTCATGCTCGGGCTGTTGAACCCCAGGCAAGGCGTAGCCGAAAGGATTGGCGAGATCTTCGGGCGCAAGACCAGCGATCTTGCCGCTCGCCAACAGTTGCTGGACAGGCCCGGCCGGAGCGACATCGACGGGGACGCCTTCGAGGCGTTCGGGAAGTCTGGACGCATCCGGCAGATCGGCATCAGAAATCTTGCGCAGGACCAGCGCAACGATGCAGGGCTCATTGGTGATCCAGCCGTTGCGAAAGCGATAGCCCGGCCGGACCGCGAGAACGCCAGGCAGGCCGAGAAGCTCGGCCGAACGCCGGGCGATGACATCCCTGATCGTGGCGAAGGCGGCGTCTTGAGACGTGGCTGCGCCGGGCATTTGCAGAGCGCTGGCGGAAACGAGCGCTCCCCCGATCTGGCGCGTCCGCAGCAGAACGCGCTGGCCGATGAGCTTTGCGAAAATGTCTCGGGTTCGCTTTCGCGCCTCCGCCCATCGCGCCGGCGTTGCCGGAAGCGCCGGCTCGCTCAGAACTTCCAAGCTCAATCCGCCGATCAGCAGCACCGTTCGCTCGCCGTCTCGCGCAAGGGCGCCGCCAACGATCGTTGTTGGCTGCAAGGCTTCGCTTCCAATCAGCCGCTCTCGCCGTGGAGGTCGTGGGCTTGCCGCGCGAGTCCTGGGTTTCGCAGCCGGCTTGGTCTTGATCGGGCGTCTGGTCATGGCTCCCCCCTTGGCATGTTCCGTCCGTCAATGTGGCGCAGTTTCTTGTCGATTAGATGAGGCTAGCTGACCGCGACAGGAGCTCATGGCTTCCCGGCGTCAGAGAAAATCCGATGGCGAATTAAGTCTTCGATTCGGTGCGATGGCGCTTTTCGGAGACAATCCGCACTTGTCCGTAGCGCCGCGGCGGCGGCGCTAGTCATTGCCTGGCGCTGCGAGATACGAATGCAAGACGAGATAGGAGCGGACTCTTCCATGGCGTTCATCCTTAGAAGAATGTTTGAACCACTCGAAGACGATGTTGAATGATGGGTGCGCTTCTCAACCTTGTCCAGCACATTCCATTCGATTATCGCTTTTGTCAGCGCTAAACCGTCAGGGCTGGGGGAGCGCGATAAGGGTCTTGAGCAAAACCGTCTCGTCCGCCAGACGTTCGGCTGCGGCCGACATTCGTTCGCCGACGAGCCGCTTGGCGGCCATGAAATCGCCCGGACGATTCACCGCGTCGGCCGCGATAACCTTGCCGTCCTTGAGATAGAAGACGGTGAAGGAGGAGCTTTCCGGCGTCCCTCGGATCGCGATCTTCTCATATCCGTCGGAGAGGCCGACCATCTGCAGCTTGAGCTCATATTGGTCGGACCAGAACCATGGCGCAGCGGCCGGCGCGCTCGACTTGCCGGTGATCGCGGCGGCGACCGCGCGGGCTTGCTCGAGCGCGTTTGGAACCGATTCGAGACGAATTCTTCGCTGCAGAAATCCATGGTTCGCATGCATCGCGCAATCGCCGATTGCGTAAATATCGGGATCGCTGGTTCGCCCGACGTCATCGACCACGACGCCGCCGTCGACATCGAGCCCGGCGCGCTCCGCAAGTTCGCTATTCGGCGTCAGACCTATGCCGATGAGGACGAGATCGGCGCCGATGGTCTGGCCGTCGCCGCATTGCACGGCGCCGACGCTCGCGCCATCCGGCCCTGGCTCGAATCCAGTGACAGTAACGCCAGTGCGTATGTCGACGCCAGCCTCGCGATGGACGCGTTCATAAAAGGCCGACATCTCCGGCGCGGTGACGCGCGCCAGCACGCGCGACATTCCTTCAAGCACAGTGACGGCGAGGCCACGCTTGATTGCGACCGCGGCGACCTCAAGCCCGACATAACCGCCTCCGACAATGACGAGGCGGCGACCGGCTTCAAGCTGGGGCCGCAACGCGTCCACATCGGCGATGTTCCGGAGATAGAAGATATTGCGCAAATCGGCGCCAGGGACGGCGATCGCGCGCGCGCGGCCGCCGGTTGCAATGACGAGCCTGTCGTAGGCGGCCTGCTCGCCGCCATCGAGCAGAAGCCGCTTGGCTTTCCTGTCGATCTCGTCCACCCGCACGCCGAGCCGCAACTCCACATTGGCCTTCTCATAGGCCACGGCGGCCTTGTAGATCAGCGCGTCCGCGCTGATCTCGCCGGCAAGATAGGCTTTGGACAAAGGCGGCCGTTGATATGGAAGATGCGGTTCGTCGCCGAATAGCATGATGCGGCCTTCGAATCGATTCTGCCGGAGCAGAGTCGCGACTTCTCCGCCCGCCTGGCCAGCGCCGATGATTGCTATCGTGGAGGCGGCGCCGAGCGCGGTTGAATCTGACACGGACTACGACTCCTGTGAATGGTCGGCGGCAATGGCGACCATAGCGGACGAGACAGCGAAATGCAGCCGCCCGTCTGCAAAGCTATTGGTCTCGCGCAAAGATTATGCAAAAGCCTTTGCTTCGCTTGAAGCTTCTGGTGGAAAACTTTCGCCGCAAGAGAAGAAATGGCTCTCGGATATTGACGCTCAAGCATGAATCTTTTCAGCTGGCGGCAGCAGCTAGAAGATTCGTCGCGTTCTCTTTGACTGGGAAGTCTATGCCCGACGAAGCAGGTGTGGCGCGACGTCGAATGGCGCAAGGACACAGGCCGACCGAGTGAATGGTCGCGCGCCGACGATCGTCGCCAGCAGAGCGTCGTGACGCCGCCGCATCCGTAAAGGCAGATCCTATCGCCTTGGCAAGCGTCTTGCCGCGTTCTGCCGTGCTTCCCGGTCCAGGCAAGTTTCTGCGTCAATATTGCTGCGGAACAAAATGTCGTTTGCCAAGTTCAATGGCCATGCCGCGCTCGGACACACATGCGGCCAGCCGCGCCATAACGACACCGTAGTTTGGACAATATCAATCATCAATATTCAGGCGATGATCGGACGAAAAGAATTGTGACAATGAATGAGATGCTGAAACGCGGCGGCGCGTGCGGTAGCTTGCTCGTTCAAAGCAAGTTCGAAACGCCCCAGCTCGGACTTTTCGTTGAGAGGTCTGTTCATGCGCAGCTTGGCGTCCGGCTGCGAAAAGCCTATGAACTACCTGCTTCCAATACCGAACCGCCCGCCATCCGCGCGCTTCTGCGCCAGATCGAGGCGAAGTTCGACGGACGCCGCTGAGGCGCGGCCAAGACGCGCCTGCCCCGGACCATCTTTCATTCGACGTCGACATGGATAAGGCAGGCGAGGCCGCGGCCGCGCTCTCGCCTCTTCTATGTGGCCATCTTGGGCCCGCCCGAGCGTCGCTATTCGGCCAAGCGCCGCGAAGCGGATGGTTCTTCAGTCTTTTGCGCGTTCGACATAGGAGCCGTCTTCGGTCTGGACGACGACCCTGACGCCAGCCGAAATATGCGGCGGCACCATGACCCGGGCGCCGTTCGAAAGCTTCGCCGGCTTATAGGATGAGGATGCGGTCTGGCCCTTCATGGCGGGCTCTGTTTCGAGGATTTCGAGCGTCACGCGCGGCGGAAGCTGGATCCCGACGGCGACGCCGTTGAAGATTGAGAGAACGCAGGTCATGCCCTCCTGCAGCCATTGCGCCTGATCGCCGATCACGTCCGGCGGGACGATGATCTGGTCATAGGTCTCCGCATTCATGAATGTGTAGCCGTCGGCGTCCTGGTAGAGATAGCTGAAGTTAGAGTCCTCGACATAGGCGCGTTCGACCTGTTCGGTCGTCTTATAGCGGTCCGTTGTCTTCACGCCGTCGGAAAGCCGCCGCATGTCGATTTGCGTCGTCGGCGTGCCCTTGCCCGGATGAAAGCTCTCGGCGGTCAGGACAACATAAAGCTGGCCGTCCTCTCGCTCGATGATATTCCCTTTGCGAATCGAACTGGCGATGACTTTCACGGGCTTTCCTTTATACGATGCGGGTTCGCTGAGCCGCCCGCCCCGGCGCTCAGGCTTGGGGGCCAAAGCGAGTGAAGCGAGCGCCATGTTGGTTGCGGCTCTTCGCTAGCCGTCTTCCGGGTATTTTTTCAAGCGAAATAGCGCAATGAACGAGCTCTCGCCCAAACCATCGCCCTGGTGGAGGCCCCATATTCACCACGACCGGCGGCCTTTTCTCAAGGCGCGGGCCAAGATGGCCGAGGCGGCGCGATCCTTTTTCGCCTCCCAATCCTTTATGGAGGTCGATACCGCGATTCTTCAGGTCTCGCCCGGAAACGAGGCGCATATCAGCGCATTTGCGACCGAGATCGTGGATCCGGCTGGCGCGCGAAGCCGGCTTTACCTTCATTGCTCGCCGGAATTCGCGGCGAAGAAGCTGCTCGCCGCCGGCGAGGAGCGGATTTTCAGCTTTGGCCACGTGTTCAGAAATCGCGAAAGGGGAAGGCTTCACCACCCGGAATTCACTATGCTCGAATGGTATAGGGCTGGCGAGCCTTATCAGAGGCTTATTGAGGATTGCGCCGGCCTTCTCGCCCGCACGGCAGCCGCGGCTGGCGCCCGCGATTTGAGCTATGCCGGCCATTTCGCCGATCCTTTCGCGGAGCCGGAGATCTTGAGCGTCGCCGAGGCCTTCGACCGCCATGCGGGGATCGACCTTCCCGCTATGCTCGGGGGCGCCGAGCCCGACCGCGACGTTTTCGTGGATTTGGCCCGCAAGCGGGGGGTGAGAATCGTCGAAGACGACAGCTGGTCGGATATTTTCAGCAAGATCCTGAGCGAAAAGATCGAGCCTAATCTCGGGCTTGGCCAGCCGACGATTCTCATGGATTATCCGGCGAGCGAGGCCGCGCTGGCGAAATTGCAAGGCGACCGGCGTTTCGCCGAGCGTTTCGAGCTTTACGCCTGCGGCGTCGAGCTCGCCAACGGCTTCGGAGAATTGACAGATCCGGCCGAGCAGCGCCGGCGCTTCGAGGCGGAAATGGCGGAGCGTCAGCGAATTTACGGCGAGGCCTATCCGATCGACGAGGATTTCCTTGCGGCTCTCGCCGAGATGCCGGAGGCTTGCGGAATTGCGCTCGGCTTCGACCGGCTGGTGATGCTCGCTACCGGGGCGTCCCATATCGAGCAGGTCATCTGGACGCCGGTGGCGGGAAGCGCGCAAGCACAATGACAAAAGCGGGACGGGCGCTGCGCAGCGCCGCCGATCTCATCGCCGCCGGACTTGCGCCGGACGCACAAAGAGCCGTGCTGGACAGGATCAGCCAAACCTACGCCATTGGCCTCACCGAGACAGTCGCCGGCTTGATCGACCGATCCGATCCAGGCGACCCGATCGCGCGGCAATTTATTCCAGATCCCGCCGAGCTCTCCATGCAGCCGGAAGAGATGGCGGACCCGATCGGCGATGCGGCGTTCAGCCCGGTTGAAGGCGTCGTCCACCGCTATCCGGACCGCGTTCTGTTGAAACTGCTGCACATTTGCCCGGTCTATTGCCGCTTCTGCTTTCGCCGCGAGATCGTCGGTCCGGGCGCGCCGGCTTTTCTCTCACCTCAGGCGCTCGGCGCCGCCTTCGCCTATGTCGCGGCCCATCCCGAAATCTGGGAGGCGATCCTCACCGGCGGCGATCCGCTCATGCTTTCGCCGCGCAGGCTCGAAGAGATCATGGCGCGGCTCGACGCCATCGATCATGTCAAGATCGTCCGCCTTCATACGCGAGTCCCGGCGGTCGATCCCGACATGATCACGGACCGGCTCGTCGAGAGCCTGCGCGGGACCGGCAAGACCGTCTATGTGACCCTGCACGCCAATCATCCGCGCGAATTGTCCGCGCGAGCGCGCGTGGCCTGCGCCCGGTTCATCGACGCCGGAATTCCCATGCTGAGCCAAAGCGTGCTTCTCGCCGGCGTCAATGACGATGTCGAAACGCTTGCGGCGCTGATGCGCGCCTTTGTCGAGACACGAATCAAGCCCTATTATCTGCACCAGCTCGATCTTGCGCCGGGGACGGCCCGCTTTCGCGTGCCGATCGCCAAAGGCCGCGAATTGATGCGGCAATTGCGCGGCAGGTTGTCGGGCCTTTGCCAGCCCGCGTATATGCTCGATCTTCCAGGCGGTCATGGAAAGGCGCCAATTGGCCCCAATTACCTGACAGAAACGATCCGCGAGGAGACCTATCGAGTCGACGACTACCATGGGACGCCGCATCTCTACCCGCCGCCAGAACCAGCTTTCGAACCTCTTCGGCGCAGCCGCCGCCAGCGTTGAGGGACCGGACGAGCGGATTTGCGGTTTCGCTTTTTTGTTGCGCTTGAGGTAGTTGCGCCGCCAATTTGGCTGCGTCGGAAAGGCTTTTCGACACTTTTCAGAGGGAAGGCTTTGCCAAGATTTCTTGCCTGCGCGCTCTGTCTCATCGCGCTCCTTGCGAATGATCCGGCGCGCGCGCAGCCTCGGGCGGCCGCCCCGGCGCAAAGCCAGCCGCGTCCCGCCGCGCAAGCTCCGGCGGCTGCGCCGGCCAATCCTCAGCCGACCGTGGCTCCCGCCCAATTGCCCACCGGCGCCGATCTCGACAAGATCAACGCCGCGCTCAAGCAAATCGAAACGAGCCTGGAGCGCCGCAACTTAACCGAAGCCGATCTGCAGGCTTTGCGCCAGCAGTGCGGCCCGATTTCGACCGAGCTCAGCGACGCGATCGACCAGCTTGCGCCTCGGCTTGGCGAGATCAAGACGCGGCTCGACCAATTAGGGGACGCGCCCGACGACAAAGCGCCGCCCGAAAACCCGGCGGTGACGGCCGAGCGCGCCAGCCAGCAAAAGAGCTATAGCGACGCCGACGAGCTTTCGAAGCGGGCCAAGCTGCTCAGCGTCAGGGCCGATCAGGTCCGCGCCGCCATAGCGGCGAAGCAGCGCGCCTTGTTCGCCAACTCGCTTTTCGAGGCGGCGCCGAGCCTCTTCTCCTCTTCCCTTTGGTCCAGCGTCTGGCAGGGGGCGCCGGCAAATCTCGAGGCCATTCGCGCCCTTTTTTGCGATTGGATCGCCGCGATCAACGCCCGGCTCGACGGCTGGCGCATGCAGGCTTTCTGGGGAGGGCTTGGCGGCGCCATCCTGATTTATGGGCTGGTCGCCGTGCTGGCCCGGCGCGTGCTCTCGCGCCGCCGCGCGATCGAAGCGCCGAGCCGTTTGCTAAAGATCCTCGGGGCCTGGTGGGTCGCCTTGGTGATCGCGGTCCCCCCGATCGCAATGATCTATGCGCTTGGCGCGGTCCTCAATGCGTTCAATCTCGTCAATGAGCAGCTGCAGCCGTTCACCCATGCCGTTTGGGAAAGCGTCATTCGCATCGCCTTGGCGGCCGGGATAGCGCGAGGCCTTTTCGCCCCGACGCGCCCTGCATGGCGTCTGCTGAGCCTTGGCGACGCGGCCAGCCGGCGGCTCGTTCAGGTCGCGATCGCCGTCGCCTGCGTGATCTCGGCGACCAGGGTCGTCGAGGCGTTGAACGAAATCATCAACGTGTCCCTGCCCTTTTCGGTCGCGACGCGCAGCTTCGGCGCCGTGGCGGCGGCGATCGCGCTCGGGGTCGGCATTTGGCGGTTCGGCGACGCGATCGACGATGATTCTTTCGGCCCGCCGGTTACGAACAAGCATAATTGGTTTGATCTTTTGCGCGTCGCGGCCTGGCTTACCCGCATGGCCGTCGTCGGCGCGGTCTTGATCGGCTATCCAACCTTTGCGAGCTTTCTCCTCGATCAATTCGTCTGGATCTGCGCCGTCGCAGGCGTCCTGTACATGTCGATCGTTTTCGTCGACGAATCCGTCGCCGCCGGGTTCAAGCCGACGACCCCTCTCGGGCATTGGATCGCCTCCAGCCTTGGCGTGGAGCGCAGCTCGCTCGAACTCCTTGGCGTGCTGTTCTCCGGCTTGGTGCGCTTGGCGCTTTTCGGCGTCGCCGCCTTTTTCATCCTGGTGACATGGGGCTTTCAATCGGCCGATGTGCCGCTCGATTTTCGCACGGCCTTCTTCGGCTTCAAGGTTGGCGACGTAAACGTTTCGCCGTTCAACATCACCGCCGCCATCGCCATTTTCGGCTTCGCCTACGCCATCGCGCATTCATTGCTGCGCTGGGTCGATTTGAGCCTGTTGCCGCATACCTCGCTCGATCAAGGCCTGCGCAACTCGATCAAGACGAGCCTCGGCTATGTCGGCTTCATCATCGCCGCCAGCCTCGCGCTCGGCTATCTCGGATTGAGCTTCGAGAAGCTCGCTCTTGTCGCCGGCGCCTTATCGGTCGGCATCGGGTTCGGCCTGCAGTCGATCGTCAATAATTTCGTCTCGGGCCTGATCCTGCTATGGGAGCGGGCGATCGCCGTCGGCGACTGGATCGTGGTCGGCGCCGATCAAGGCTATGTGCGCCGCATTAATGTTCGATCCACAGAGATCGAGACCTTCGATCGCTCCCAGGTCATCATCCCGAACTCGAGCCTCGTCACCGGCGTCGTGAAGAACCTCGTGCGCACCGATCGAACCGGCCGGCTCGTGATTCCGCTCACCGTCGCCGGGACCGCTGATCCGGAGAAAGTTCGCGAGGTGCTGGTCGCTATAGCAAAGACTCAGGACCTTGTGCTGAAGATCCCGGCCCCGCAAATCCTCTTCAAAGGAATGTCGGCGAGCGCGCTTGACTTCGAGCTCTCGCTTTTTGTCGCCGATGTTGAAAGCTCGTTCCGAATCAGAAGCGACCTTCATTTCGAGATCTTCAAGCGATTCAAGGCGGAAGGATTTTTTGACGCGGCCCCGCCTGCCCCGACAAAGATCCAGATCGCCGGGATCGAATATTTGGCGGGCGCTCAAAAGCCCCCGAGCGAACGGGCGCAGGAACCGCCGCGGAGCGCAGCGGCGAGCCGCTGATTGGAGCATCTTGCACGGGGCAGCAAGGTCAGCGCGCGGGCTGCGCCAGTGCAAAATCCTGCAACGCGCCGAGGTCAGGCGGCAAATGTCCTGCCTTCACGAAAAGCACGCAGCCGGCTTGCGAAACGATAGCGGCTTCGCGTCCGCCGGGATCGCGGATCCAGGCGCCTTTCGAATATTCCCCCTCGCCGTCCGCAAACGCGCCTTCGAGGACAAGGATCTCTTCGCCGCCCGGATTGAGCGGGCGATTTAAGCGCAGGCCCGGCGCCAATTGGATGAGCAACGTCGAAACCCCGGCGAAGCTGTGAAGCGGCTTTACAGCCACGCCGGGCGTCGCGGTTTGCTCCCAGGCGCTGCTGGCCGTGTCGATGACCACGCGCTCTTTATCGCCCGGCGCGAATTGCCAGAGCTTTACGAATAGGGTGCAGCCGTCCTGGGTGAAAGGCGCATGGGAGGAGCCGATCGGGTCCCTCAAATAGGTTCCGGCAGGATAGCGCCCATATTCGTCTTCGAAGACGCCATCGACGACAAAAACCTCTTCGCCTCCGCCATGCTCGTGAAAAGGGAAGAAGCTTCCGGGGCTGAAGCGGACTAGGCTCGTCGCGCGGGCGATTTCCTCGCCGATCCGATCGAGCATGAGCCGATCGACGCCCGGTTGCGGCGAAGGCGTCCAATCGGCCTCGCCGGGGCGGACCACGACGCGTTGCGAGAAATCGGCGCGGATTTTCATAGGGCTCCCGGTCGGGCTTTCCGAATTAGGCCTTCAATCATGGCATAGGCCATGGGCTACGCGAAGCCGCGTTCTGGGATAAAGCCCGACCCTCATCCTCACGAGCGCCGCAACCCTGAAAAAATCGCCTGTCGCAACGTCAACATGAGATCGCACTTAATGTTTCCTTAAGTGTTTTGGGAAAATGTTTCCGAAGCTCCACACGAACGATTGGAAACTCCAATGTATCTTAGTCTTGGACAGGCAGCCAAAGAGGCGGGAGTCGCGAAATCCACCATCTCGAAAGCCTTGTCTTCCGGCAAGTTGTCTTACACCGAGAAGGGGACGGCTGGATACAAGATCGATCCGGCCGAACTTTTCCGCGTGTTTCCGAAGATTTCGAAACCCGAACCGGACGAACTGTCGGCGAACGATTGGAAACCAAGCAAGGATCATGGGGAAACGGTCCCATATTCGGCCGCCTTTGAGATTCAGCTCGCCGGGCTGAAGCACCTCTTGGCCGAGAAGGACCGACGGATCGCCGATCTCGAAGCGGACCGGACGCATTTGCGGGAGGACCGCAACCGCGCGTCCCAGAATTGGCAGGAAGAGCGCATCCGGCTGTTGAAGCTGATCGAGGATCAGACCAGCGCGGTGAAGCTCTTGACCGATCAGCGGGCGAAAACCTCCGTTGAGGCGGAAGCGCAAAAGACGTTCTGGCGGCGGCTGTTTGGCTCGGGCCGTCGCAAACTCAGCGAGGCGGCCTGATATGATCCAAAGGGATCGCGGCTGAAGAAAACCCAATTGAGGGCGGCGGCGCCAGCGACCAAGCGCCGCCGTCTTTCTGCGAATGGACGAAATAAAGGCCCTAGAATCGCGTGACAATATCGGTGAGCGTCGGGCGTGCGCGATCTTCACGCGGACCCGGCGCCCGGCCGATGTGAACGAAGCCGGCGATCTTTTCCTCCTCGCCGAGGCCGAGACGCGCCAGCGCCTCGCGGTCATAGGAATACCATTCCGACAGCCAGACCGAGGCGAAGCCGAGCGCATTCGCCGCCACGATCAGGTTCATGCAAACTGCGCCCGCCGAGAGAACCTGCTCCCATTCCGGAATCTTTTCATGCGGCGCCGCGCGGGAAACCACGCCAATGACCAGCGGCGCGAGTGAAAAACGCTTCCTTTCCGCCTGTAGCCGCCCCGCGTCGCTCTCAGGATGCGCCTTCGCGTAAACATCGGCGACGATTGCGCCGGCGCGGTCGCGGCCCTCGCCCTCGAAAACGATGAACCGCCACGGAGCGAGCTTGCCGTGATCGGGAACCCGCGCGGCGACCCGGAGCAGAATGTCGATTTCCTGAGCGTTCGGGCCGGGTTCGGCCAAAGCCGCCGCCGGCGCCGAGCGCCGGGCCTCGAGAAGCGCGATCGTATCGTTCATGGCTGGTTCAGGCTTTCCACTATAAAAGAGCGATATTCGGCGATCAAAGCGCGGCGCCGGCGGCGACGCAACCTTCGACCCGCAAGTCTTCGGCGCGCAAGTCTTCGACGCGCAAGTCTTCGACGCAAGGGGAACGCCAATTGCCGACTCCGTTAAATCTATAAATTCGATCGAGTCAGTGGTAAATAAAGTCTTGCGCAAAGCTTGGCGACCAAGCAAGATCTGTGGCGAGCGCAAGCTTTGCGCTGCTCGCTCCGAATTCCTCCTTGGCTGCGCGTCGGCCGGCGCTTGCAGCCCTCCACCTGAAGGACGCCTTTGGTCATCGTGGGCCGGCGCATGATTTTGCCTTGAATCTGCGCATATTGAGCGCGCCGCATCAGACAGAGCAATCTTGGATTAGCCATGTCGCTTTTGGACACAGCCGCCTATCCCGCCGCCGCCTCCCGCACGAGCCATGTGCGCGATCGTTTGATCTCTTCAGGCGCAGCGGAGCGCGCCCGCGCGCCGGCTTGGACACCCAGGGGCGCTTGGCTCGCCATCGCCGGCTTCGTCGGCTTCTTCGCGCTCGCTTTGGCCTGCTGGCTCTTTAGCGGAACCGTCGTTCCCTGGGATTCAAAGAACCATTTCTATCCCATGTTCCGTTTTCTCGGCGACGCCTTTCAGCGCGGCGAGATCCCGCTCTGGAACCCATATCATTTCGCCGGCCATCCCTCGATCGCCGATCCGCAATCCTTGATCTTCACGCCGAGCATGGCGCTTTTTGCATTTATCGCGCCGAACGCCTCGATGCAGCTTTTCGACGCGGTGATCCTCGGCCATCTCGCGTTCGGCGGATTTTGCGTTCTCGGCCTTTGCCGACGCTGGCGCTGGCATCCCGCCGGCGCAGTGCTCGCGGGGTTGATCTTCATGCTCGGCGGCGCCGCCTCCTCGCGGCTGCAGCATACCGGCATGATCATTTCCTATTCCTTCTTTCCCGCGGCCTTGTGGTGCCTTGAAATCGCGCTTGAGCGCCGCTCCTACCGTTTCGCCTGCTTTTTCGGCCTGTTCGCCTCGCTGATGGCGCTCGGCCGCGACCAGGTCGCCTTCCTGCTGTGCACGGTTCTCATCGGCCGCCTGTTCTTCTCTGCTTTCCATTCCGGCCAGGCGCTCGTCTATCTGCGGGCGCGAGTCGGCATTCTGGCGGCGGGCTGCGCCGTCATCGGCGCGATCCTGTTCGTGCCGGCGCTGTTGACCATGCAATTTCTTGCGGATTCGAACCGGCCGGGCATCTCCTTCGGCGTCGCCGCCGCGGGTTCACTCGCTCCGGTCAATCTGATCACGCTTTTGGTGCCTAATTTCTTCGGCTCGCTCGATCAGCTCTATGATTACTGGGGCCCGGATTATGCCACCATGCCGCAAGCCGACTGGACCGACCGCGCCGTCGATTATCTCTTCATCGGCACTTTGCCGATCCTCCTCGTGGTTTGGCATGGTTTCGGCGCCGGCCGGCTGTTCGCGCGCCCCATCCGCTTCTTCTCGATCGTCTTGGGCGCGGCAATGCTTTACGCCCTTGGCCGCTATACCCCATTCTTTGCCCTGGCGTTCGACCGAATCCCCGGCGTGTCGCTCTATCGCCGGCCTGCGGACGCGACCTTCATCGTCAATATCGCGCTGGCCTTCGGGGCCGGGTTTCTCTTGCACCGCTATGTCCAAGACGGCTTGCCGCGACCCTTCCTGCGCTTGCCCGGATGGCTCGCCTGGACGTTCGTGGCGGCGACCGCGCTGGCGATTGCCGTCCTGGTTGGGACTGGCCTCGCCTTTTCGCTGCGCGAGGGCCGCGTGGCGACCTCGCTTTGCCAATTGGGCGTCGCCGCCGCGCTTGCAATTGTGGGCGTGGCGCTTTTGTTTTGGCTCAAGGCGCGCCCGCGCCGGGCGTTGGCGGCGAGCCTTTTCGTCCTCTTGAGCGGCGGCGAAATCCTCTGGCGCAATGGAGCTTCTTCGCTCAATGCGGAGCCTGTCGACCGATATAGCGTCTTTGCCGGCATGAAGCCCAGCGAGGCGGCCGGCATAGAGGTTCTGCGCCGCGAGATAGCCGGGAAGATCCGCGAGGGCGATTATCCGCGGGTGGAAATTCTAGGCCTGGGCGGACCCTGGCAAAACGCCTCGATGGTTCTCAAGCTTGAGAACACGATCGGATATAACCCCTTGCGCATCGACGGCTATGAGCGCGCCGTCGGGCCGGGGGACAATGCCGGCGATCCGAATCTGCGCCACTATCCTGGCACGTTTCGCGGATATAAATGCCATCTCGCGGCGCTTCTCGGCCTCGAATATCTCGTTCTCGACCGTCCGTTGGTCCGGCTGCCGCGCCATGTTCCGCGTCCGAGCGCGATCCCGATCTACACGAGCGACACGATGTATATCTACAAGCTCGGCAAGACCGCGCCTCGAGCCTATTTCGCCTCGAAAATCAAGCCTGTCGACAGCGAGCAGGTGCTCGACGACCAGGTGCTGCCCGACTTCGACCGGACGAGCGAAGCCTTGATCGATCAGGCGAACATCGGCGACCTCCATTTCGCGTTAGGCGGCCAAGATTTGGCGCGGCTTTTGAGCGAGGGTTCAGGCGATTCGACCCCGGCGGCCCAGCCAAAGCTAGTGATCGTTAAATATGCCGACAATTCGGTCGAGATCGACGTCGACGCCGACAGGGCGGGCGTTGTGGTGTTGCACGACCTTTTTTATCCGGGCTGGGAGGCGCGCGTCGACGGCGTTCAAAAGCCGGTGCTTCACGCCAATGTCCTGTTTCGCGGAGTCGAAGTGACGGCGGGACATCACCGGATCGAATTTGCTTTCCATCCCCTCTCCTTCGCGAACCTGGCGGCGGCGGTGACCAGCGTCCTGCACAGGAACGGAGACTAGGATTTGCCGAGACGATCGCGCGTGCGGGACATTCCCTTTGGCATGAAGCATATGCGAGCCGCCCGCGAACATGCCCTGGCGTCCATTGCGGCTTCGCTGGTGGGATTGCTCTTTTCGGGTTTCGCTTTGGCTCAGAGCGCCCAAATGGAAAACTCGAACCTTCCGCCTTTGCGCTTGCCCAGCGGCATCGAGCCAGCGCCTGTCGAAGCCCCAAAAACCATATTGCATCTAGCCGCCGCCCTGGGCGCCACGGATACGCAGCCGGTGCGCTCCGGTCTGCAATGGCGCATCTTCGAGGAAAAGGCGGAGCTTGATGGAACCCATAAGCTTGTCGCCCAATCCTCCGAGGCGACCCCCGTGTTCTCGCTCCATGACGGCAATTTCATCGTCCATGCGGCGTTCGGGCTCGCCGGCGCGACAAAGCGCGTCGCGATCAGCGGCAAGGGCGTGAGCGAAAGGCTCGTGCTCAACGCCGGCGCTTTGCGGATCGTCGGCGAGCTCGGCGACGCGCCGATTCAGCCGGCGCGATCCTCGATTTCGATCTATGTTCCCGAGCGCGACAATTCCGAAGCAAAGCTCGTCGTCGCAAATGGCAGGACCGGCGACACGATCGGCCTTCCCGAGGGCAGTTATCACATCGTATCGACCTTGCTAGACGCAGCGAGCAATGGCGCGGCGAACCCGACGAATTCCGTGGTCAGCGCCGATCTTCGGGTTCAGGCCGGCAAATTGACCGACGCCACCTTGCGCCATCGCGCCGCCACCATGACCTTGAAGCTCGTCAGCGGCCCTGGCGGCGAAGCGCTCGCCAATACCGCCTTCACGATCCTTACGCCCGGCGGCGACGTGATCCGCGAAATGATCGGCGCCTTTCCCTCGCTGATCCTGGCGGAAGGCGAATATGTCGCCATCGCCCGGCACGACAACAAGACCTATCAGACCACCTTCAAGGTCGTCTCCACGCTCGACCGCGACGTCGAGGTTCTCGCGCAATAGATCCATCAGCTAGGTTTCTTCGCAAGAAAGGCCGCGAAGGCGGCGCGCGTCTCTTCGGATTGCAGCGCAAGCGCGAAAAGACGCGCTTCGTCATCGATCCTGGCGAGAACGGACTCACGGTCGCCGCGAATGAGGCGCCGCGTCGCCGCAAGCGCGGCGCGGGGCTTGGCCGCGAGCCGGGCCGCTTGCTCTACGGCGTAAGCTTTCAGCTTGTCCGCCGCGATGACGCCATTGGCGAGACCAAGGCGCATGGCCTCCTCAGCGCCGAACGGCTCGCCGAGCAGCAAAAGCTCGCTCGCCTTCGCCAAGCCGATGCGGCGCGGCAAGAGCAGCGAGGACGCCGCTTCCGGCACGAGGCCAAGATCGACGAATGGCAGGCGAAATATTGCTCCCGGAGAAACATAGACGAGATCGCAATGCAGGATCATCGTCGCGCCGACGCCAATCGCCATGCCCTCGACAGCGGCGACAAGGGGCGTTTCGCATGCGGCGAGAGCCTTGATGAAGGCGAAAGCCGGAACCTCCTCAGGGTTGCGGCTCGCCGCCAGAAAATCGGCGATGTCATTGCCGGCGGTGAAAGTCCCGCCGGCCCCCCTGAAAACAATGGCGCCGATAGACCCATCGCGGTCGGCGTCGTCGAGCGCCTTCGTCGCCGCCTGATACATGGCGCCGGTCATCGCATTCTTTTTGTCCGGCCGGTCGAAGGTCACGACGAGCACGCGGCCTTCGCGTTCGATCTTGACGTTCTGCGCCGGGCTTGGCGTCGCTTCGCTTGTCTCCGATGGCGGCGTCATATGGCGAGCGCGAAGGCGCCGGCATTGACCGAGCCTGCGCCATGGACCACGGAGAGTTCGAGCCCTCCCGCGCCGCTCGCGATATTTTCCGCAAAGAAACGCGCGGTCGCGATTCGCGCGGCCAAAGCCGGATCGGTCGCGCCATCGCTCGCGAGCCTATGCGCCGCCAGCGCGCCTCTCGCCAAAGCCGAACCGCCCCGCGCATAGGCGAAGAGCCGCAGATAGGGCGTCGCGCCCGCCAGCGCGTCCTCCGGATGCGTTTGCAATGCGTTCAGCATGAAGGCGGTGGCGCGCTCCAAACTCGCGACAGCCTCGATCAGGCGAGGCGCCATCTCGCCAAAACTCTCGGCATTCGTCTTTTGCAGCGCCTCAAGCACTTTCCGCATGTCGTCGATCTCGCGCTTGACCGCGCCGCCGCCTGAAAGGCCGAGCTTGCGGTGGACTAGATCGATCGCCTGGATGCCATTCGTTCCCTCGTAGATCGAGGCGATCCGCGCATCGCGCAGGAATTGCGCCGCGCCGGTCTCCTCAATATAGCCCATTCCGCCATGGACCTGGATTCCGAGTGAGGCGACCTCGCTGCCAATGTCGGTCGAAAAGGCCTTGGCGACCGGCGTCAGCAAGGAGGCCCGCTCGGCCGCGGCCTTGCATTCGCCAGCATCTTTCGCGCGGTGCGACCGATCGATCGCATTCGCCGTCATCAGGCAGATCGCGCGCGCCGCCGCGGTCAAAGCTTTCATCGTCATGAGCATGCGGCGAACATCAGGATGGCGCAGGATCACGCTCATGGCTTCGCCGGCATCGCCCGCAGCGCGGCCTTGGCGGCGCTCTTTCGCGTAACTCAGAGCCTGCTGGAACGCCCGCTCCGCAATGGCGACGCCTTGCACGCCGACATTGAGCCTTGCGTTATTCATCATTGTGAACATGCAGGCGAGGCCTTTATGCTGCTCGCCGACGAGATAGGCGGTCGCGCCGCCATGCTCGCCATAGACCATCGTGCAGGTGGGAGACCCGTGGATGCCAAGCTTGTGCTCCAGGGAGACGCAATGCACGTCATTGCGCGCGCCGAGAGAACCATCGGATTCGACGAGGAACTTTGGGACGAGAAAGAGCGAGATGCCGCGCGTCCCCGCCGGCGCGTCAGGCAGGCGAGCCAGCACGAAGTGAATGATGTTCTCGGCCAGATCATGCTCGCCATAGGTGATGAAGATCTTGGAGCCGAAGATTTTATAGGCTCCATCGGCCTGCCGCTCGGCCTTGGTTCTGAGCGCGCCAAGGTCCGAGCCGGCCTGGGGCTCGGTGAGATTCATCGTTCCGGTCCATTCGCCGGAAACGAGCTTGGCCAGGTAGCGGCTTTTCAGCGCCTCGCTCGCGTGCGAATGGGCGGCCTCGATCGCGCCGAGGGTCAGCAGCGGGCAAAGGCTGAACGCCATATTGGCCGCGTTCCAGATTTCGATGCAGGCGGTGTTGAGGAGCGCCGGCAGTCCCATCCCGCCATATTCGAGCGGCGCAGTGATCGCGTTCCAGCCCCCCGCCGTCCATTGCTTGTAGGCTGCAGGCCAGCCCGGCGTCGTCTTGACCCGGCCAGCGTCCAATTTGGCCGGCTCCTTGTCGCCGAGGCGATTCAAGGGCGCGAGAATATTTTCGGCGAATTTGCCGGCTTCGAGCAAAGTCGCCTCGGCGAACCCGTCGCCGAGATCGGTGTAAACGCCGTCGCTAAGCCCCTCGGCCAGCCCCGCCTCATGGGTCATGGCGAAGAGAATGTCGGAAATGGGCGCGCGATAGCTCATTGATCAATCTCCGCCTGTGCCGGGCTCAAGCGCGAAACGCGCCTCCGTTGACGGAAAGCCAATCCGCGCGCACCAAGTATGTACGGCGCGAAGCCTCGATTATGAAGGCGCCTCGTTCGATGAAGAAGCGCCAGAATCGACAAGGATGAATATTGCACATATGAGCAGCGATCTTGTGGCGGCGCCCCTGATATTGGCGAATCAGGAGGGAATAGACGAAGCGGTGCGGATCTTGCGCGCCGGCGGCCTCGTCGCCTTTCCGACCGAGACGGTCTATGGCCTAGGCGCTGACGCGACGTCGGAAGCAGCCGTCAGGCGCATCTATGCGGCCAAGGGCAGGCCCAGCTTCAACCCGCTCATCGCCCATGTCGAGAGCCTTGCGGCGGCGCGGGAACAGGGCGTCTTCTCGGATGAGGCGGCGCGTCTCGCCGAGGCTTTTTGGCCTGGACCGCTGACGCTCGTGCTCCCCTTGGCTGCACGGGCGACGGTTTCCGCTTTGGCCCGCTCGGGCCTCGACAGCATAGCCCTGCGCGCGCCGGCCCACCCTGTCGCGCTTGCCTTGATTGAGGCGGTGGGACGGCCGCTCGCCGCGCCTTCCGCCAATCGCTCCGGCCGGGTCAGTCCGGTCACAGCCGCCCATGTCGCGCAGGATCTCGGCGCCAGGGTCGATCTCATTCTCGACGGCGGCCCCTGCCCCGTTGGCGTCGAGTCGACGATCATCTCATGCCTCGACGGCCGCCCGCGCCTGCTACGGCCGGGAGGGATCGCCCGCAGCGCGATCGAAGCCGCGCTTGGCTTTTCCCTCACGGAAGCTTCGCCATCTGGAGAAATTCTATCGCCCGGAGCGCTTGCGTCGCATTACGCGCCGCGCGCAAAGCTTCGCCTCGAGGCGACTGATCTCGAAGCCGATGAAGCGGGATTGGATTTCGGCGGGCGCTTTCGGCCAGACGAGAATGTGCGCGACTTATCCCGGAGCGGCGATCTCGCGGAGGCGGCAGCCAATCTTTTCGCCTTTTTGCGCGAGCTTGACGCGCTCGGGCCCTCTCGCATCGCGGTCGCGCCTGTCCCGCATCACGGATTGGGCGAGGCTATCAACGACAGGCTGAAGCGCGCCGCCGCGCCGCGATAATGTTTTAAGATAAACCGAGGTTTCTACAGTTGAAGAGGTGTCTGATGGCATCGCAAGGACTCACCGTTCGCCTCTATCTTGTAGACGGCACACCAACAGGCTTATTGACGGCCGAGATTATGAATTGGACTGGGCATGTCTTTGTCGCGCCCCGTTCGCGCCTTGCGGATGCACTGAAACGCGACGAATGGAATCGAACTGGAGTTTACTTTTTGATGGGTAATGATCCGGACCAGCCGAGCAGAGAGAGGGTTTATATTGGTGAAGGAGACAATGTCTCGGATCGTATAAAACTCCATGCTAAAGATTCCTCGAAAGACTTTTGGTCAAAAGTCTGCATCGTGACCTCAAAAGATCAAAATCTTACGAAGGCGCATGTGAGATTTTTGGAGAGTCGGCTGGTCGAGATCACCAAGTCGGCTGATCGGGCTAATCTTGCAAACGGAAATGAGCCCGGATCGAAGCTGCTGCCTGAGTCCGACGTAGCGGATATGGAATATTTCCTAAGCCAGATGCAAATCGTCTTGCCGCTGGTTAACTTCGATTTCCTCCGTCCACAACCAACGTTGCCTCAATCCAAGGCCGTCCCCCAGGATCTAGTACAGACGACCGGCCCCCTCGAGCTTGTGCTGGCTAGCAAAAAACATAAGATCGAGGCGAGGGCAATTGAGCAGGACGGAGAGTTCACGGTTCTTAAGGGCTCAAAAGCTTCCACCAAATCCGACTTTATTTGGAACACCTACCAACCGATGAGGGACTCGCTCATTAAAGAGGGGCGCTTGGTCAATACCGTGGATCCGGACGTCCTGGAATTTAAAAGAGATACAGTTTTTCCAAGTCCTAGCGCCGCTGCCTCAGTCATCTTCAACAGGAACGCGAACGGACAAATTGATTGGAAAGTGGCGGGTACGAGACAGACGCTAAAGGACTATCGGGATGCTCAGCTATTTCCCGGCCGCGCGGATTTCCCTTCTGAGAACAAAGCATCCGAGCCCAATGAATGATCCCAACGGCAGGAGAAATTAAGTCTAATTTTCCTACTTACATATTCGGATAGTTCGGCCCGCCGCCGCCTTCCGGCGGGACCCAGTCAATGTTTTGCGCCGGGTCCTTGATGTCGCAGGTTTTGCAATGCACGCAATTCTGCGCATTGATGACGAAGCGCGGGCCGGTCTTGGCCTCCTCGTCAGCATAGACGACTTCATAGACGGCGGCCGGGCAATAGAGCCGCGCCGGCTCGCCATATTCGGGCAGGTTTTTCTCGATCGGAATCGACGGATCCTTCAGATGCAGATGGACCGGCTGGTCTTCCTCGTGATTGGTGTTGGAAATGAACACCGAGGAAAGCCGATCAAAGGTGAGCTTGCCGTCGGGCTTCGCATAGGCAATGGGCTTGACGCGCCACAGCGGCTTGAGGCTGGCGTAATCAGGCCCGCCATGCCGCAAGGTTCCGAAGAGCGAGCCGCCAAAAATTTCATTGCTCCACATGTCTAGGCCGCCCACGGCGATCCCGGCATAGGTTCCGAGCTTGGACCAGAGCGGCTTGGCGTTCCTGACCTTATAAAGGTCGCGGCCAATCTCCGAGCCGCGCCAGGCCCCCTCATAGGACGCAAGCTCGTCGCGGGCGCGGCCGGCCTTGAGCGCGGCGACGACATGTTCGGCGGCGAGCATCCCCGAAAAGATCGCATTATGCGATCCCTTTATGCGCGGGACGTTCACGAACCCGGCCGCGCAGCCGATCAGCGCGCCGCCGGGAAAGGCGAGCTTCGGCACGGATTGCCAGCCGCCTTCGGTGATCGCCCTTGCGCCATAGGAAATCCGCCGGCCGCCTTCGAAAGTGGGCGCGATCATCTCATGCGTCTTGAAACGCTGAAATTCGTCGAAGGGCGAAAGCGTCGGATTCTCGTAATTCAGGTGAACCACGAAACCGACCGCGACGAGTCCGTCCTCGAAATGATAGAGAAAGGAGCCGCCGCCGGTTTTATTGTCGAGCGGCCAGCCGAATGTATGCTGGACAAGGCCTGGCTCGTGCTTGGCCGGATCGACCTGCCAAAGCTCCTTGAGGCCAATGCCATATTTTTGCGGCTCGCGGTCCTTGTCGAGGCCGTAATGGGCGATGAGCTCCTTGGCGAGCGAACCGCGCGCGCCTTCGGCGATCAAAGTATATTTGCCCTTGAGCTCAATGCCGCGCGTAAAACCTTTCTTGCGATGGCCGTCGCGCGCGACCCCCATGTCGCCGGTCGCGACGCCCTGCACCTCGCCCGCCGCCCCATAAAGAACCTCGACGCCGGCAAAACCAGGAAAGATGTCGACGCCGAGCGCCTCCGCCCGCGCGCCGAGATAGCGCGCGAGGTTGCCGAGCGAGCCGATGAAATTGCCATGATTGTTCATGAGCTTCGGCAGCGCGAAATTCGGCAGGCGAAGCGCGCCCGCAGGACCCAAAAGGTAGAATCGATCCGCCGTCACCTGCGTTTTCAAAGGCCGGTCCTTGTCCTCGCGCCAGTCGGGGAGGAGGCGGTCGAGAGCCAGCGGATCGATGACCGCGCCGGAAAGGATATGGGCGCCAAGCTCGGAGCCTTTTTCGATGACGGCGACCGAAAGCTCCGCCGCGAGCTGCTTCAGGCAAATCGCCGCGGCGAGGCCGGCCGGCCCGCCGCCGACAATGACCACGTCGAATTCCATGGTCTCGCGCGGCGGCAATCGGGACTCTTCCTTGGCCATGATCGTTTTCTCGATCCTCGCGCGTTGCATCAGCCCCGGCGGCGCGAACCCTGCCTGGGCGTCGGATGCTTAAGCGCTATACGATATAAGTTTTCGCTTCAATCGCCGCTGCGGCTTCGCTGGCTTGAGCGCATGCGAGATTTCGGATCGCAATTCGGCGAAACATAGGCCAAGAATGGGCGCGCGAGCGACCTCGGGCAAGCAATGGAGCCGCCAAGGCCATGGTCGAAAGTTTGATCGAGCTCTTGCGTTGGTATTCCGCGATGGGAGTCGATATCGCTGTCGACTCAACCCCGCATGATCGGCTGGCCGAATGCGCCGCGGCGGCTTCCGCGCGCATGGAAGAGGCCGCATCCTCAGGCGTGGCGGACAAGCAAAGCCCAGCCCCTCTGCCGGCGCCGAGAGAGACGACTCTCGCGCCGCGCCGGGAGCCGGCCCTCGCGCTTCCCGCCGAAACGCTCGAGCAAACAGCGCGCGAAAGCGCGGCCAGCGCCATAACTCTCGACGATTTGCGCGAAAAGCTTTTGAAATTCGAAGGCTGCGGGCTGAAGGCGACCGCGACGCAGCTCGTCTTCGGCGACGGCGACCCACATGCGGAAATCATGTTCGTCGGCGAGGCTCCTGGCGCTGACGAGGACCGCCAGGGCGTCCCTTTCGTCGGGCGCGCCGGGCATTTGCTCGACAAGATGCTGGCGGCGATCGGGCTCGACCGCAGCAAGGTCTATATCGCCAATGTCGTGCCCTGGCGGCCGCCCGGAAACCGCACGCCGACGCCGCTCGAGACGGCAGTCTGCCTTCCCTTCATCCGAAGGCAGATAGAGCTCGTCCATCCTAAGATCCTCGTTTGCCTCGGCGCCGCCTCGGCGCAGACGCTGCTTGGCGCCAAGGATGGGATCATGCGTCTGCGCGGCCGCTGGTTCGATTATGCTGCGGATCCTGAGACCATCAAGGCGATCGCCATGCTGCATCCGGCCTATCTTTTGCGCCAGCCGGCGCAAAAAAAGCTCGCCTGGCAGGACTTGCGCGCGCTCGCCAAGGAGATCAGCCGTTTGCATCCCGCCTCCTAGCATAAAGGGTCTGAAGAGATCGTTTGAAAACCAATCGAGAGATGGCTTAAAGATCGCGCGTCATGATTGAGGCTCCGGACAAGGGGCCGGGAGCCGAGCATGAGATGGGAAGATTACCGCCGCTCCGACAATGTCGAGGATCGGCGCGGTGAAACCTATGATGGCGGCGGCGGCCCCTCGTTCGGCGGAGGCGGCGGCCTCGGCATAGGCGCCATTATCGTCCTGGGCCTCATCGGCTGGGCGCTTGGCATAGATCCGCGCCTTCTGATCGGCGGCGCGGAAATGCTCAACGGCGCGCGCAATGGCGCGCAAGTCGCGCGGCCGGCGCCGCAGCAGCAGCGCCAAGCTGGAACGCCGTCCGACCAGATGGGGCAATTCGTCGCCGCCGTTCTCGCCGAGAATGAGGATGTCTGGTCGGACATTCTTCCGGCGCAAAAAGGAATTCAGTACGTCAAGCCCAGGCTTGTGCTTTATAGCGGCGCGACCAGCTCCTCCTGCGGCGGCGCGCGGGCGGCGATGGGGCCGTTTTATTGCCCGAACGATCAGAAGGTCTATCTCGATACGTCTTTCTTCCAGGATATGAAGCGGCGTCTCGGCGGCGGCGGCGACTTCGCCTATGCCTATGTCATCGCGCATGAAATCGGCCATCACGTCCAAAATCTGCTCGGTATCCTGCCGAAGGTCCAGGCGGCGCAGGCGCGCGCGTCGAGCAAGGGACAGGCGAACGCCTTGTCGGTGCGCGTCGAGCTGATGGCCGATTGCCTCGCCGGGGTCTGGGCGGCCAACGCCAATCGCAAATATCAGATCCTCGAACCTGGCGACGTCGAGAAGGCGGTGGCGACCGCGCAGGCGATCGGCGATGATCGTTTGCAGCAAGCGGGGCAAGGCTATGTAGTCCCAGATTCCTTCACCCATGGCAGTTCAGCGCAGCGCCAGCAATGGTTGAACGCCGGCCTGAAATCGGGTGAGGTCGATTCCTGCAATACGTTCGCCCAGTGAGCCCAAGCCCTCATCCTGAAGAGGCCTGAAAGGCCGTCTCGAAGGGCGAGGGAGGAGGCTTTTGAAACAGGGTATCAAGTCAGCCGATCCGGCGCGCCCGCACGCGCAATGTCGCGGCCGGGCGGATGGAACGGGCGAGCGTCCCAAATCGGCCCGGGCGCGCGGCGAGCAAAGATCGCGCGGCGCGATCAGGCCGGCGAGCGGCTCAATCGAAAAAAAGACGTTCAGGACAGTTTCCGGCGCCGCATGCAGCCGCGCCGCGCGAACGCCGTCGCCTCTCGCCAAAAAATCACCGGCCTCTTCGATAAACCCCGCTTCCGGCGCGCGGCCGGCGCGAAGCAACAGAATCTCGGGGCCGCGCGCCGCCTCAATCGCAAGACGAAGCCACTTGGCCTCGGCATCGGCTTCGATCAGGCCGCAGCCCGCATGATCGGCGACGGCGTCGAGCCCCTGCCCGCGAGGTCCCGCGATCGCGACATCGCGGAGAAGCCCTTCGACATTGGCTGTGATCAGCGAGCCGAGCGTTCGCGCCAAACTCTCAATCCTATCGACGCCGGGGCGAGCGGCCGGTTCATCTTCGCAAAAGACGATGGTTGAGAGCATGAAAGCCCGTGCGGGAGGGTCGTTGGTTCAGTTTGAAATCTCCGGTCTGCGTCACTTTTGGGCGGTCGCCCTTGAAACGACGCGGACGGAGGAGTTTTTCGAGAGACTGCGGGGCGTTACATGTTAGCGCTTACGCGACTGACGGCACAGTAAATGGTATATTTTAATTCCGAAGTACGAAATGACAAGTCTCGGCGGTTGCCGGTAAGATGTGATTTCCAAGTCTCGCAGGAGACTTCATCTTCGGGGTACCCGATTTTGATTTGGTCACAATCATAGACGCGGTGTACCGATGCCAGATCGATTGTTTCATTATCAGAGATTTGTGAAGGAACATCTTATATCCCTGCTTTCCGAACGAAAGGTGAAGCTATCGCGGCCAGACAGGTTCAACGACCCATGGGACTGTCGAGTGCATTATCGAGTGCCAACAGACCTTGAGGAAAAGAGGCGGCTACTGGAGTGGCTTACGGAAGAGCAGAGGAAGCGTTTCTCATCGGACAGCGAGGCAGGGCGCGTGCGAAAAGCACAAGACTTCATGTCGAGCCCTTCGAATTTCATTCGAATGGAAGAGGAGATGTATCGAGCGATCTGCGAAACCTATAGGGTCTATTGCCTTTCGGAAATTCCAGACTCGCCACTCATGTGGGCGCACTACGCTGGCTCGCACACCGGCGTTTGTCTGGAATTCGACGCACTGACGGCACCATTCACACGTAGGACGGGGGCAACGAAAATAAAATATCGAACTACTTATCCCGCCCATGACATTGTCACTGGCTACGAGTTTCTCATCACAAAGTCGCAGGATTGGTCGTATGAAGCCGAATGGCGGCTGATTGCCGAAGAGCGAGCATTCGAAATAGCGCCCGAGCCAGATGATGCTTTAAGGACAGATAATGATTTCCTGACGCTGCCTTCTGGCGTGTTGAAGTCGGTGACGATCGGGTGTCTGGCCGATGAATCTTCGCGTCGCCTGATCGAACATCTTGTTAAGACCCACGCCACGAATGTACTGGTTCGGCAGGCGACTTTAGCGTCTGATCGGTACGAACTCAGGATCAGCCCTCCTTTGCAATGAAGGACCAATTTCGAAGAGTCATTACTATCAATGTCACCTACAAAAATCAAAATCTTGCATCACTACGTCAACCACGTAAATTAAGAGATTAGACGGTGCAAAAGTCAGGCGCATAAGTCCGCTCCTGGCGCGGCGCAGGCCAAATGCGCACTCAATTCGCGTTGCGGATTTCAAATTGACCCACTGCCCCGGAACGTTGTTAAGGGATTACGCATCGCCGGCGCGGCGCGACCATAGTCTCGCGACGGAGGAAACGCCGTCGCCGTGGCGGGCTCCAGGCATCGGGTCACGCCGAGACTAAGCCTCAGTCAGCCTCGTCCAACTCCACGACGACTTTCGCCAATCTGTTGACGACGGCGTTCCAGCCATTCTCGCTATTCATGATCGCATAGACCGCCGCCGAATCCTCGGTGAAGCCGCTATGCTCCAGCCGCACATGCGTCCCATTGGGCAGAGGCGAAAGCGTCCAGGTCAGCACCGTGTCGATGTAATGACCGAAGCCTTGCAGCGTCTGTGAGCCGCCGCGCCAGGTGTAGCGAAGCCGCCAGAATGGATCCGCGTCGAGAACCTCGCCGCCGGAAACGCCGTCCCAATCGCCCATGGGCGCGCTGCGGAAGACGTATTTATGCCCGACCTCGGCCGCAAAACTATTCGGCATGAACCAGCGCGCGATCAGGTCGGGTTCTGTCAGGGCGCGCCAGATGGTCTCGGCCGGCGGCACCAGCATTCCCTCAACTACGATCGAAGGCAATTCCGCCGCTTCCGTCACTGCTCAATTCCTTGCAAAGGCTTGTTCATCCCGCTATGGGCTCGACCCAAACCGCGGTGCCATAGGCGAGGACTTCGGTAATCCCGTCCATGATGTCATTGGCGTCGTAGCGCATCCCGATCACCGCATTGGCTCCGCCTTGGGTCGCATGCTCGCACATGAGGTCAAAGGCCTCCTGGCGCGCATGTTCGGCGAGCTCGGCATAGGCGGTGATCTGGCCGCCGAAGATCGATTGAATTCCGCCGACGAAATTGCCGACGACGCTGCGCGAGCGAACGGTAATGCCGCGAACAAGGCCGAGATGGCGAACAACCTTGAACCCGGCCACGTCATCGGTCGTGGAGACGATCATTCGATACCCCGCAGTAATTCGACGCTATGACCCGCGCAGAAAAAACTAAGCGGAGACCAAAGCGCCGCTTTCATCGAAACGCATCTCCGTGACGTCGCCGTCCATGCTGATCTCCGCGCGCCGAATGACGCCCGCCGCGTCATATTCGTAGCGGTGCCAGATCTCCACTTCGCCATAGACCATTTTCTCGAAGCCGAGCAGCCGTTCCTCTGCGTCGAAGGTCGCGCGAATGAAGGTGTTGCGATGGTTCAGATCGGCGATTTCGAGCGGATTGACCAATTTCACCGGGAGCTTGACCCCGGTGTAAGACACAAAGTACCGCCAGTTTTCAGGATTTTCGTCTGTCATATTTGGACCCGAGCCTACTGCGGAATTCTCATCAAGCGATGCCGAACGCGGAATGCGGACCTTCCGACATTACGACAGAAGCCTAAAGGTTCACAATGGGCTTTGAAGGACGCCGTGGACGCCCGACTTTCAAGACCAAATTCGTGGTCGGCCCCTTCGCGCATTGGGTCATTGCCGGCACGGCGGAATTGGTGCAGGCTTGCGAGTTTTCGTCGACTTGAAAGCCCTCTCGAAACTCGGAGCGCCGCCATGACAAACGCATCCAAGAGCGATCATACAGCGATCGGTCCATCGCGAGCGGAGCGCTACGGCGCCGGCAGGGCGCTGCGCCTCAAGACGCCGCGCGAGGCCCATGCCGACTGCCCGCCCGCGTCGGAGCGCGATCCGGTAGCGATTCTGGCTGAGACCGACGGCGAGCGCATCCCCGAGCTGCTGCCGATCCGCTACCAGCGCATGGTGAAATCGCCCTTCTACTTTCTGCGCGGCGCGGCCGCGGTGATGGCGCGGGATCTGGCGCGGCTCTCGCCGATGGGCGCCCATGTGCAAGCCTGCGGCGATTGCCACCTGATGAATTTCGGCGCTTTCTCCACCGCCGAAGGGCAAGCCTTGTTCGACATCAACGATTTCGACGAGACGCTGCCCGGCGTCGACTTTACGGTGGATTTGAAGCGGCTCGCCGCAAGCGTGGCGGTCGCGGCGCGCAGCTCAGGCGCGGCGGACAAGAAGGCCCGAGCTCTCGCCCAAGCCACTGTGAAGTCTTATCGCGAATTTATCCTCGAGCTGGCCGAAAAGACGCCTCTCGAGGTCTGGTACACGAGCATGGACATCGATCGCGAGGTCAAGCGCATCGCCGACGCCAAGCTGCGCGACAAGCTTCTTTCCACTTTGGTGAAAGCGAAAAAAGATCTCGCGGCGGATGATAATTTCCCGCATCTCGCGACGACGGACGGCGCTACGGCCCGCATCGAAGACCGTCCGCCATTGATTTATCATTTCGATACAAAATCCGAGAAAAGCCAAAAAATTCACGCGCATTCGGCATTTTCCAACTATCGCCAATCGCTCTTGCCCGAACGGCGCGCGCTGATCGAGCGCTACGGCCTTCACGATCTCGCCATGAAGGTGGTTGGCGTCGGCAGCGTCGGCACCTTTTGCGCCATCGGGCTCTTCATGACTCCGGATGATGAACCCCTGTTCCTGCAGGTCAAGGAGGCGCTGCATTCGGTTCTCGAAAAGATCGTCCCGCCGCCCGCAGATTTGCTCCATCAGGGCTGCCGGGTGGTCGAAGGACAGCGCTATTTGCAGGCCGCCAGCGATCTCTTTCTCGGCTGGACGCAAGACCAAAAAACAAACCGCCAGTTTTACGTCCGGCGCCTCAAGAACCGGCGGCTCGGCTCGATCGGCGAGGTCATCGAAGCCAAGGCCCTCGAGGACTACGCAAATCTTTGCGGCCGGACGTTGGCGCGGGCGCATGCGCGCACCGGCGACCCGGCCCTATTCGCAGGATATATGGGAAAATCGGAAATTTTCGACGAAGCCATAGCCTCCTTCGCCATGGCCTACGCTGAGGTGACCAACCACGACCATGCCCTTCTCGCGGCTGCGATCGATAAGGCCACCGGCCTGCCGAAGCTTCGCGTCGCGGCGCTCGCTGAATGAGCCGCTAGGACAACGTCAAATAGAACTTATTGCGCGGCCTGATCAGGGAAGCCCGCCGGAGGCGCTCGGGAGCAGCTGCTTCCGGCCGCTTGCAGAGCCAAGGCGCCGTCAGAGCTCGCACATTTGCTTCGACTTGAAGAGAAAGATAGAATTTGTATTTGATGCGCGATAGGAATGGTTACGGCGGACCAACATTCGGCGCCTCGCTTTCGCCGCTCGGATGACGAGATCTTGAGGCGCGAGTTCAGCATGGTCGCGCTTCCGGTTCAGTTAAATAATGGCGGACATCGCCATCTCTATGCTTCAATTCTCGAATGAGCCTAGCGACGCCTGCCTCGCGTCGCGACGTCGATCGAAGGAGATTATTTTTATGGGTTTGTTCGCGAAACTTCGCCTTGCCACATGCGCTCTCGTCCTGGGCGCCGGGGTCGGCGGCCTCCCGATCTTGGATGCGCCCTTGGCTTTGGCGCGGGGTCCGGAATCGCTTGCCGACCTCGCCGACGCGGTGAGCGACACCGTCGTCAATATATCCGCGACGCAGACCATCGACGAGAAACACGCGAGCGCCGCGCCGCAGTTGGAGCCGGGCACGCCTTTCGATGATCTATTCGAAGAGTTTTTTCGGCGGCGCCAGCAAGGCGGCAACGAGCAGCCAAACCCCAAGCAGCGCGAGCGCCGGTCGAATTCGCTGGGCTCCGGATTCGTCATCGATCCGTCCGGCATCGTCATCACCAATAATCACGTGGTCGCCGACGCCAATGAGGTGACGGTGATTTTCACCGACGGCCAGAAGCTGAAGGCTGAAGTCCTGGGCAAGGACGCGAAGGTTGATGTCGCGGTGCTCCGGGTCAAGCCGGATAAGCCGCTCAAGGCGGCGAAGTTCGGCGACAGCGAGAAAATGCGCGTCGGCGATTGGGTGGTCGCGGTGGGCAATCCTTTCGGGCTCGGCGGAACCGTCACCTCGGGCATCATCTCGGCGCGCAATCGCAATATAGATTCCGGCCCCTATGACAATTATTTCCAGACCGACGCCGCCATCAATAAAGGCAATTCGGGCGGGCCGCTGTTCAACATGGCGGGCGAGGTGATCGGCATCAATACGGCGATCCTGTCGCCGTCGGGCGGTTCGATCGGCATCGGTTTCGCGACCCCAGCGGCGACGGTCGTCCCGGTCATCGAGCAATTGCAGAAGTTCGGCGAAACCCGGCGCGGCTGGCTCGGGGTGCGCATCCAGAACGTGGACGAGACAATCGCCGAAAGCCTCAACCTCGGCGCGATTCGCGGCGCGCTCATCGCGGGGACCGACGACAAGGGGCCGGCCAAGGCGGCCGGACTCCTGACCGGCGACGTCATCATCAAATTCGATGGCGTCGAGATCAAGGAATCCCGCGACCTGCCGAAGATCGTCGCCTCGGCGCCGGTCGGGAAGGATGTCGACGTCACCGTCTTGCGGCAGGGCAAGGAGATCGTCAAAACGATCAAGCTCGGCCGGCTGGAAGACAATGAGAAACCGACTAAGGCGTCGGTCAAGCGCGGCGATTCAGGCAAGAGCCCCACGCCCAGCCCGGTCGAAAAGGCGCTGGGGATGGAATTTTCGAGCCTCACCGACGAGCTGCGGCAGAAGTTCTCCATCAAGAATAGCGTCGGCTCGGGCGTCGTCGTAACCAATGTCGATCCGGATTCCGCCGCCGCCGACAAGCATATTCAGCCGGGCGAAGTGATCGTCGAGATCAATCAGGAGCCGGTCAAGGAGCCGGCAGACGTCGCCAAGAAGATGCAGGCGCTGAAAAACGGCGGCAAGAAATCGGCCCTGCTTCTTGTTGCGAGCGGCCAGGGAGAAGTGCGCTTCGTAGCGCTCGCCCTGCCCTGAATTGTCGCAGCTGCCGATAAAGCGCTGCGCCCGACGCCACAGCACTTGCGAGTGGGTCAGGGCGCAGCTATAAGGCGGCGTATCGGGATGCGGCTGATCGAGATTCAGCCGCGCGTGTCGGAGTGTAGCGCAGCCTGGTAGCGCACCTCGTTCGGGACGAGGGGGTCGGAGGTTCGAATCCTCTCACTCCGACCAAACTTTCTGAGGGTATCCCCACAGTTTCCCCCACAGATGGGGACGCGGCGTTTACGGGTCAGTCTTGTCGGCGCGCCTGGCGTCATCGAGCCAGCTCGTAATCTCGGCCATTGACGCGACTCCTTCGATCAAACGCTTCGCCCCATCCCGTCCTATGAGCAATGTGACCGGAATCTCGCCTTGCCACTTAGGGTCGACCTCATAGCGCAGGCGCTCGGCGAAACTGTCGTCGAACGTCCAATTCTCCGCCCGCGACAGGCCGGATTTGGCGAGGAAATCCTGCACGGCTTCAGGCGCGTCCTCGATCATGTCGGCGTTCACCGTGACCAGACGTAAGTCAGGCGTCTCCGCGAGCAATTTGCCCCATTCCGGCATTTCCTGACGGCAGGGACCGCAGGTGAGCCCCCAGAAGTGGACGATGATCGGCTCTCCCGAATGATTTTCGATAATGCTCCGCCAGCTGCCGCGAACGAAGGGTTTGAGCTCCCCTGCCCGCGCGTTCGCCGGCATGGCCGCGATGGCGATCAGCAGCGCCGCGCAATAGATCCGTCTCACGAGGCGTCCTCCAATTCGATCAGACGATAGCCATCCTTCAGCGTCTGCCAGGATAGGAAGGAGTGAGGGCCGTCGCTCACAAGGACGGGATGGTCGGAGTCCTCCGTCGTCGTTGCGATCGCCTTGGGAGCGCTCCAGTTTTCGCCATTGTCGTGCGAGGCCATAACCAGGACGCTCGTGCGGTCGCCGTCGAATTCCTTCCAGGCGAGCCACAATTTGCCGCCCGCCCCGAGAAGGCTCGGCCGCGACGGCGCATGATCGGGATCGCCGATCGGCCTCGGCGCCGAGAAGCTTTTGCCGCCGTCGAGCGATCGCGCGTAAAACAGCCCCTTGCGCGCGCGGCCCGCCGTGAACCATGCCGCGTGATAGGCGCCGTCCGGGGTCACCGCGAGACTCGGGCCTTGATGCGGGCAGGCGTTGGTCGCCCAGTCATCATTGCTCACGCGAAAAATCTGGCCAGGCGCATCGCGATCGGCGAAGGTCATGACTGCGTGATCGCGGACCGATCCTTCAAAGATATTGCGAAACAAGACGACAGGGCGGCCGGGACCGGCGAAGCCTATCCCGATGCGGCAGCATTCGCATGTCCCCTCATGCGCGAGGCGCGTCTCGGCGAAATGCGAGCCGTTGTCTCGGGACCAGGCGAAGGCGACGCCCGCCCCCACATAGGCCTCGGCGCCGTCTTTCGCCTGAGCCCGATTGCGCTTGTCGAGCCAGGCGGAGAAGATCGAGCCATCGGAGTCGATGGCCAAGGCTGCGAAGCGCTGGCTCTCCAAATCGGAGGTAATCGGCGAAGACGGCGAGAATGTTTGGCCGCCATCGATCGACCGGGTGAAAAACACCTGGCCATTGTATTTCTTGTCGTGAAGGATCGCGTAAGCGACGATCGCGCGCCCATCGCGGTCGACGACAATTTTGGGTCCCGCGTCCGTCCCCGTGTCGAGGTTGACGGAGGGCTGCGTGACGACCACGGGCGGCGTGAATGACCGTCCATGATCGCGCGATTTCGCCACGAAGATTTGATTGTTGACCCGCGCGGCGATCCACAAGGCGCCGTCGGGCCCGAAGGCCGGCGCCGCGGTGCTGGCGCAAGCAAGCGAAAGATCCGAACAGGGCTCGCGCCCCTTGTGTTCATGGTGGTCATGCGCCATTTGCGCGACGACCTCGCCCGAGCCGGCGAAAACCGCCAGGGCGAAGACGACCACATGCAACTTAAACATCATCGACATTCTCCTCGCATTCATTTCCATTTTCCGACCAGGAGCGGCGCATGGCCATAAGATCAGAACCTCACTCCGATCCCGCCAACAAAAGTGCGCGGCATGCCGGCGTACATCGACCCTGTCGTACAACTCAAAGCGGCGTTTGACGCCGGACAGATCGCAGCGTAGCCCGGATTTTGTTTCCCGGTCACGCTATTGATCGTGTTGGTGATGTTGCTCGCGGCGGCAAGATATGTGGAGTCAAAGACGTTGCGCACCTCGAAAAAGGCGCCAATCTTCTGGACGAACGTGTTTTGGACGTCCGCGTCGTAATGCAAGTTCAGATTGACGATCTGGGAGCCAGGAACCTTCAGCAGATTGCCGTTGTCTACATAGAAGGCGTCAGTCAGATAATATTCCGCATAGCCTCCCAAGCCTTTTAGCGGGCCGACCGGCACGTCATATCCGAGGCGAGCGGTCATGACATTGGGGGAAACGCCAGGAATTCGATTGCCGGCGCGATTGAAGATGCTGGTCAAAGTTCCAGCGGCGAGGCTCTCGTAATATTGGGTGTAGATCTGATTGTCATAGGTGTAGGCGACCTTCGCCTTCCATCCGTCCAAAAAGCGGTATTCAGCGGCGACCTCGACGCCGCGATGCTCCGAGCGCGGCGCGTTGAACGTATAGGCCTGCAGCGGCGACGGACCAGGCGTTTGCGAGATCAGTTCGTTATGGAAGAATTCGTAGAATCCGTCGACGCTTAGCTTCACTGTCGGCAAGGGCGTCCAGTCAACCGCGAGATCGTAGCCGAGATTGGTCTGGGATTTCAACTGCGTGTTGTTTCCGGCCAGCCCCGAGGGAAGAACGAAAAGATTGCTGGCCTGCGGGGTTCCGTAGCCGGTTGCGACGCGGGCCTTGATCTGCCAATCATTATTGGGGCGATAGACCAGCGACCCCTCCGGGGCGATGTTGTAATAATTGTTGTTCGCCGGCGTTCGCCCGATGACGAGGGCCGTAGCGCCGGGCGTATAGGTGGTCAGCGCTCCATTGATATTCGTGTATTCGGCGCCCCATCCGCCGATCGCGGTCAGACTATCGGTGAGCTTGATCTCCTCACGTCCCCTGATCCCCGCGTTCGTCTGCTGTGACGGGACGACCTGGGTAAGGCCTCCGATCGTGGCGTTGCCGCCGGGCGTCACATTATATGTCCAGCTCGTGCTGCTTTCTGTATTGGCGAAGACGCCGACAAAATGGGTCGCGTCAAAGCCAAAGAGTCTCCATCGGCTGGTGAGGTCGGTCATGAAATTAAGGGAGGGCTCGGGTCCGACGGCGTCGGTGGCCCCGGTCGGCTGATTGATGTTCTTGTTGTCAGCCACGATCTGGGTTCGCCAGACGGTGTCGCTGTCGAGGTCATGCTCCCAGCGAAGGCCCAGGATCGAACGGCTGTCGTGGCGATGGAGGCCCGCTTCATAGGCCGTGAGAGGGACCTTGAGCCCTGAATAGCCGTTGACGTAAACGTTGTTGACGCCGCAGCCCGCGGCGGCCGCAGCGGCGGCGGCTGCCGATGCGGCGGCGGCGGTGTGCGCATTGGCGGCGCCGAACGAGTAGCAATTCGCCTGAAAGGGATTCGCATAGAACTGATTGAGCGAAAGGCGATTCGGCAGATCTCCGTAAAGGGAGTTGTTGATCACCTTGAAGGTGAACCTGTCGTTCGGCGTCGGCGCATAAGTGCCGAGGAAGTTCACCGTCTGCGTGTTGAACAAGTTGGTGTCGGTCGGTCCGTTTCCGATGACATTGCTGACGAAAAGCGACAGGTCGTAATCGCCGCTCTTGCGGCCATAGGCGAGGTAATTATTCAGATAGCCGAAGCTGCCGGCGTCGGTTCCGACCTCGATCCCATCGATCTGGGCGCCGGTGCGCATCCGGAAATTGAGCGCGCCGCCTGTCGCATAGTTTCCGTAGAGAGCGGATGAAGGCCCCCTGATAACGTCGATCGCGCCATAGGCATGCGGATCGATCAAGTCGGTCCGCGAGAGCCCATCGGGCTGCGTGACCGGGAAGCCGTCATCGAATATGACGATATTGCGGACGCCGAACCCGACTTGCGCACCCGAACCGCGGATGGAAATGCCGATGTCGCGCGGACCATTGCCCTGTTTCGTCTCAACGCCGGGGCTTTCCCGCAACACATCGAGAACGGAAAAGGCCTTTGTGTCCTCCATTCGGCTGTCCGGGATCGTGGTTTCGACCTGACCTTTTGGGTTTTGATAGAAGGTTTCCGGAGAAAGGATCGGTTCAGGAGCAGGCTGGGCGCTGGGACCTGCGCCCGCGACATCGACTGTGGGAAGCGCAACCGTTTCGCTTGGTTGCTGCGCTTGGACGGCAAGCGGCCAGACGGAGGCGCTCGCCATTAGGCATGCGAACGCGCGCGGGCGCCCGCCCACGATAAACTTGAACGACATTTGAGTGATCTCACCTGTTGGACTACGGGTGGCGCGCGTCGGCGATGCCAAGCGCGCCTAGGCTCGTGGTGCGGTCAGGCGAGAGAAGGAGGTCCGCGCGGGGGACTGTGCTGATCGACCCCGAAGAGAGCCGCCCGGTCGGGCGCTAGGGTCCAGAAAAGGCAGCGCGCTTCAGCGTAAGGAGTCGCAACGCTGACGGGTCTGGCTTCAAGGAAGCCAAGATTGCCGCAGACGATCTGACAGAGCGGACAATGATCGTGGTGGTGGGGAATATCGCTCGGCGTCGATTGGCCCGCGTCGCCGCCGCCATTCGGGGAGCAGAGAATAACGTGGCCAAGGGGATCCGCGGCTTGGCCGATCATCGCGGATGCCGCTACCGGCGCCCATACCTGGAGCAGCAGCGCGAGGCCGAATAGAATGGCTCCTATGGGTCCCCGGCGCGCCACTTCGATGTTATCCCCGAATTCTTGAGCGTAAGCTTACGTGAGCGACGATGATCGCGACAAGGTCGCTCGCTTAAAATTGTTCGAATGCTCGCGACGTGAGACATGGATGTCACACGTCAACCGGTAGCTGCGCTCTGTATCGTCCTCGGTTCGAGGCCGCGGATCATTGCATCACGCCAAAGGTGATTTGGGCGCCGAAAGAGCGCGGCGCCCCCGGCGGCGGCGCGGGGAATGGCGCAGCGCGCCGGACCACGGCGAGGCTTTCCTCGTCGAGATCGGCTTCGCCGCTTGACTGGAGCAGCGCAACGCTCGTGACTTGTCCAGTTTCGTCAACGGAGAATCCGACGGCGGCGACGCCCCGAGCTCCACGCTCGATCGCCGTCTCGGGATAATGTTTCGCCCGCGCCAACATGCCGAAAACGATCACTTTGTAGTCCATCGGCTCGTCGCCGCCTTCGACCGGCAGAGGCACGGCGACGGCGCGGAAAATCTCCGGCCCCAAATCATAGGGAAGCGCCAGCCCGGCCGGCGTTCCCCGCCAGGCTTCGCCGTCGCCCGCGGTCGTTGCGGAGGCGGTTCTCGCCGGAGCTTTGTCCGCCGCCGGAGGGCTCCTTTGCACGGCCTCCTTGATGGCTGCCGCCGAAGCCGCGCGAGGCGCAGCTTGGCCGGCGTAGCTCTCCCCGCCGAACCCGCAGGCGGCTCGACTGGCTTCGCCTGAGCGGCGGGCTTTTCCTCGGGCTCGGCTCTCGAAGCGCTAGGCGGCGGCTCGGCTGGTTTCGCCGGGGCTGCGGGCTTGTCTTCGGGTTTGGCTGTTGAAGCGGCGGACGGTTTTTGCTCGGCTTCGGACTTCGCGCTTGCCGCCGCTGACGCAGGGGCGCTTGGCTTCTCCGTTTTGGCCTGCGTCTCGCCGCTTTTCCCGGAGGGTGGGGGTTCGACGACAAGCTCGACCGGAATTTCCTTCGCCCTTTGCGCTTCGTCTGGCGCGCGCTCGATCCAAAGGAGAGCGGAAAGGACAATCCCGTGCAGCAGCAGAGAGACCGCCGCCAAGCGCGTCAGAAATCGACGATCGGCCCGCGCCCAGCCTGTTCGTTCAGCCGCGGGCGCGACCAAAGGGCCTTGGCCTCGATCGGCGGCGAGATCAAAGTCCTCATTCGAATGGTCGGGCGTTGAGACCATGACGAAAGAATCGCCTCTGCAATATTTTGTCCGCTTGGACGTTGGGCTCTGGATCGCCGCCCCTACGCACGATAAACCGACGATATAGCGAGACGCGCCGGACCCCGAGTCGAAATCGGCTCTGCTCTCGTGGATGTGAGCGGATCGAACCGCGCTAACCAGCGCTTTGCGCGGCGAGAGTCGCCTCGACAATGGCGAGCGCCGCCTTGAACGCCGCCTCGACATCGAGCTTCGTTGTATCAAGCACGACGGCGTCACCCGCCACTTTCAAAGGCGCGGCGGCGCGGCCGCTGTCGCGGGCGTCGCGCGTGCGAATGTCTTCGAGCACGGCCGCGTAATCGACCTTTTCGCCGCGGCTTTTCAATTCCAGGGCGCGACGCGTGGCCCGCGCCTCGACGCTGGCTGTCACGAAAATCTTGGGGCGCGCCTCGGGGCAGATGACGGTGCCGATGTCGCGTCCGTCGAGCACAGCCCCTCCAGGGCGGAGAGCAAAGCCGCGCTGCATTTCTACGAGCGCCACCCGCACCTCCGGGATCGCCGCGACGATGGAAGCGGCCTCTCCCATGCCGCGTCCGCGCAGCGCGGCTTCGTCGAAATCGGTGAGAGCCAGGCCGCGCGCGGACGCAATCGCAGCCGCGCGATCCGAAAGATCATGGCCCTGCTCCAGCAAGGCCCGCGCGGTCGCCCGATAGAGGAGCCCGGTGTCGAGATGCGGCAGATTCAAATGCTGCGCGAGACGACGCGCAATCGTGCCTTTGCCGGATGCGGCGGGGCCGTCAATGGCTATGATCATGCAAACCGCGCTCCCAGCCGCTCCATCTCGGCCCTGAAAGTTGGAAAGCTCGTCGCGATCATGCGCGAATCGTCGATGACCATCGGGCGCCGCGAAGCGAGGCCGAGGCAAAGAAAGCTCATCGCAATGCGATGGTCCAGATGCGTCTTGACCTCGCCGCCGCCGGCGACCTCGCCGCCGCATCCCTCGACGATCAGATCGTCGCCTATGATTTGAGTCTGCACGCCGGCCTCGCGCAAGCCGTCGGCGACCGCGGCAAGCCGATCGGATTCCTTGACCCGCAATTCATGCAAGCCACGCAGCCGCGATTCGCCGGAGGCGAAGGCGGCGGCGACGGCTAAGATCGGATATTCGTCAATCATCGAAGGCGCGCGCGCGGCTGGGACATCGACGCCCCTAAGCGCCGCCGCGCGAACGCGCAAATCAGCGACCTCCTCGCCGCCCTCGTCGCGACGGTCGAGAATTTCAATGTCGGCGCCCATCTCGAGCAATGTCGTAAGCAGGCCCGTGCGCAGCGGATTCATCATCACGGCTTCGATCACAATATCGGACCCTGGCGCGATCGTCGCGGCGACCAAGGGAAACGCTGCGGAGGACGGATCGGCTGGAACAATCAGGGGCGCCGGACGCAGCTCCGGCCGGCCTTCGAGAGTGATTATGCGCCCATGCGCCTCAAAAGGCTCGACGCTGATCGAGGCGCCGAAATGTTTCAACATCTTTTCTGTATGGTCGCGGGTGGCCTCCGTCTCGATCACGGTCGTGCGGCCGGGCGAATTGAGCCCCGCAAGAAGGACGGCCGACTTGATCTGCGCCGAGGCGACCGGCGGCCGGTAGACGATCGGGACCGGTTCGCTTGCGCCCTTGAGCTGGATCGGGCAGCGTCCGCCCTCGGCCTCAGACAAAACCTCCGCCCCCATCAGAATGAGGGGATCGAGAATCCGCCGCATTGGCCGTTTGCGCAGCGAGGCGTCGCCGTCGAACCAGGCGGTCATGGCGTGGCCGCCGACAACGCCCATCATCAGGCGCATGCCGGTTCCCGAATTGCCGAAGTCGAGCGGATCGCGTGGCGCCAGCAAGGAGCCTATTCCGCAGCCGCGGACGCGCCAGCGCCCTTCGCCCAAGCGCTTGACCTCGGCGCCGAGCGCACCGCAGGCGGCGGCGGTGTGCAAGACGTCGTCGCCTTCGAGCAGGCCCTCGATTTCGGTTTCGCCAATCGAGAGCAGGCCGAGAATCAGGGCCCGGTGCGAAATCGATTTGTCGCCCGGAGGCTTCAGCCGGCCGCGCAATGGCCCGGACACATGCGCCGAGAGGCTTTTTGCCGCAACCTCCGTCAAGGCCGCTTCGGAAGGAAAGTCGGGTAAAGACAAGCAAGTCCCATAAGTTTGCGCCGCCCAATTGCAGCGCTGGTAACACGTTGACCGGCTTCCTGTCATCAGAGCCGCCTCCCCGCGCAACTTCCATTTGACAGGCGCGCTTTGCATGACTAACCGGACCCGCACAGTTCTGCGACGGCGGCCTGCAGCCCAGGAGCCTAAGTCCGTTCAAGAGGTAAGTCTGTGGCGAAACCAGAGCTCGGCAATAAGCACCAGTGTCAACATTGCGGCGCCCGATTCTTTGATCTCAATAAAACCCCGATCACGTGCCCCAAATGCGGGACAATTTTTCAGGCCGCGCCGTTGTCGCGCGCGGCCCTGCGCGCTGCGGCGGCCGACGATGAAGACGTCGAAACGGTCGTTGGAGCCGAAATCATTTCGCTCGAGGACGCCGACGCCGGCGACGACAAGATCGTGGTGGAGGCGGACGACGATGTCGAGATCGAAGTCGCCGACGACACTTTTCTCGAGGAAGAGGAGGAGGACGGCGACGACGTGGTCGATCTGATCGACGATGTCCATGACGACGACGAAGAACGCTGATGTTTAGCTTGTGAAGCGCGGTGGTTGAGGCTATACAGCCGCCGCATCGCCTCGCGGGCCTGCTCCAAGAAGGAGCTTCGTTGACGGCGTCCAATGTCCGGCCCAAGCGGACATGAGGCATAGCAAACCTAAGTCGGGGTCATAGCTCAGTTGGGAGAGCGCTTCAATGGCATTGAAGAGGTCCGCGGTTCGATTCCGCGTGGCTCCACCAATCTTATCAAAGGCTTAGGGGAAGCAGCTAAGCCTTTGTTCCATCGCAGGAACCGCTGCGGAGCCGCTTGGGGAAAGTCTTAGAAAGTCGCGGCGCCGGGGCTCGTTCAGCGCTCATTCTTTCTGGGATTCCATTTCTCCCCCAAACCCTCGCCCAATTGCGGATTGCCTCGCGCCTGCGAAAGCCGCCGCAAGCGACTTGGCGCCGCGACAATCCGCCCTATCCTTCCATTTGGCTGGGATGGGCGAAGAGCGAGGCGGCAATGGCGGAAGTCGCGGGCGGTTTCGAAGCCGCGTCCTTCAACCAGACGCCCCCCTTCGAAAATATCGATCTCTTCGCGACTGATCTTCCACTACGCGAGGCGCTGGCGCGCGCTTGCGTCGATGCGTCTGCAACCGGCCTACTGGAATTCGGTAAGGATTTCGGCTCGGAGGAGACGTTCGACCTAGGTCGCCTCGCAAATCAAGTTCCGCCGCGCCTCCATATCGTCGACGCCAAGGGCGATCGCGCGGACCGGATCGAATTCCATCCTGCCTATCACGCCTTGATGCAAAAGAGCATGGCGGCCGGCCTCCATTGCTCATCCTGGGAGCCCGGCGAAACGAAGACCACGGAGCGCGCCGCGCGGCTTTATATGGCGACCCAGGTCGAAGCCGGGCATTTGTGCCCGACGACCATGACCAACGCCGGCCTCGCCGCGCTCGCCGCCTCCCCTGAGCTCCATGAAGCCTGGGCGCCGCGCATCCTTTCGCGCGACTATGATTCCCGGATGAAGCCGTGGTTTGAGAAATGCGCCGTGACGCTTGGCATGGGCATGACCGAGCGCCAAAGTGGAACGGATGTGCGCGCCACGATGAGCCAGGCGAAACCGCAAAATGGGCATTATGAAATCACCGGCCACAAATGGTTTATGTCAGCGCCCATGTCGGACGCTTTTCTTGTGCTGGCGCAGGCGCCGGGCGGACTCACATGCTTTCTTCTGCCCCGTTTTCGACCGGACGGAAGCGTCAACGCGCTCCGATTTCAGCGCCTCAAGGATAAGCTCGGCAATCGCTCCAACGCATCGTCGGAAGTGGAGTTTCATGCGGCCTACGCTGAGCGCGTCGGCGCTGAGGGCGAGGGCGTGCGAAGCATCATCAGAATGGTGCAACTGACCAGGCTCGATTGCGCGGTGGCCGCGGCCGGGCAGATGCGCATGGGCCTCGCCCAGGCGGCGCATCATGCGCGCCATCGCTCTGTCTTCCAGCGCCGTCTTATGGAACAGCCGGCGATGCGCGCGGTTCTCGCCGATCTCGCTCTGGAGAGCGAAGCCAATACCGCCCTCGTCTTTCGCTTGACGCGCGCCTACGACAGGGCCCGCCGCGACGAGGCCGAAGCCGCCTATGCGCGGCTGATGACTCCGGCCGTTAAATATCTCGTGGCGAAATCGGCGCCTTCATTCATTTACGAGACGCTCGAATGCCTCGGGGGCAATGGCTATGTTGAGGATCTGCCAATGGCGCGGCTCTACCGTGAGGCGCCGCTGAACGCGATCTGGGAGGGGTCCGGCACGGTCATGGCGCTCGACGTCTTGCGCGCGTTTCGCCAAAGCCGTGAGGCCGCGGAGGCCGTGATCGACAGGCTTGCGGCTGCGGCCGGCGCGCCCGGCCGAGCTACGGCCGACGCGATCAAACAGAATCTCGACGCGAAGGATCTCGAAAGCCGCGCCCGCTTCGTCGCCGAAAAGCTGGCGAGGCTCGGCGCGCTCGCGGCCCTTCATGAGGCCGACGGCAATCTCGCTGAGGCTTACGCCGCAACAAGGCTGCAAGGCGCTCCGCGCGCGACTTGGGGCGCCAGCGATCTGGCCTCGGTCCAAAGCCTCGTTCTTTCTCGCGCCCTGTCTCAATGATTTGGTCGAGACCGCCGCGTGCGCAGGCTACGAGGCTCACGCTGAAGCGCGTTTTCCGAACATTCCCTTCACCAGACTCGGCGCGCGGAGCGTCCGCCCTTTCAAGTGGATCGCCTTCACCTGCAGCTTGCCCTTGGGCGTGAAAAGATCATCTGGCGCGACGATCTCCCCATGCTTCGCCTCAAGGCCCAATATGGCATAGGCCGCGGAAAGCATTCGCGCCGCGGAGCCCGTGTACCAAGACCATCCGCCGCGGCCGGCGTACCCGGCGCCATCATATATATCTGCCGGCTGCTGGTGCGGCGCCAGGCCATAGACGGCGAGCTTATCGCCTTCCGTCTTGCCGATTGGCGAAATCTTCATCCAACAGTCAAAAGCGCGCGCCTTCAATTTTGCCGCAAGCGCCGCATCCCCGCTTTCGCCGGCGATTTCCGCGAGACGGACATAGGCGTCGACCGTCCAGGATACGCCATGCGAATATTGTCCCCCGTTTTCGCGCACGCCGGGAGGATAATCGGCAATGCGGCCCGGATAGGGCGAGGAGTTTTCGTCGAAGGGCGGCGTTAGGAGCAGAATGCGGTCCGCCTTCTCGAGATGCGTCAGCCCCTGCTCGAGCGCCGCGAGCCCGCGTTCGAAATCAACCGCGCCGGAGAGGATCGGCCAGGCGGCCGTCATGGCGCTTTCTGGATCAAGCACGCGGCCGAAATCATCAAAAGCGAGCGCATAGCGATCGCCGAGCCACGCCGTTTCGAGATTGCGCGCCAGCCTGTCGGCTTCGCTCCTATATCGCCGCGCAGCGGCTTCGCCCTCCCGGCCCCGCGCGATCTGGCTGAAGCCAGTCAGCACGTCATGCAGGAAAAATCCCAGCCACACGCTTTCCCCGCGGCCTTGGACGCCGGCGCGATCAATGCCGTCATTCCAGTCGCCAGAGCCAATGAGAGGCAGGCCGTGCTCCCCCATGCGCGCCAGCGAATAGGCGATGGCGCGGCGGCAATGGTCATATAGGTCGCCGATCTCTCGCGACGCGCGTGGCGCGATGAAGATGTCGCTGGACCCTTTGGGTACGGGCGGGCCTTCGAGATAAGGGATTTTCTCGTCGAGCACGGAAAGATCGCCGGTCGCCGCGAGATAGCGCGCGACGACATAGGGCAGCCAAAGATGCGGATCGGAGGCGCGCGTGCGCTGTCCGACGCCGGTGCGTCCGTCGGGCGCGGCGTGCCACCATTTCAGGACATCGCCTTCCGGGAACTGCTGGCCCGCATGAAGCGCGATCTGTCGCCGCGCGAGCGTTGGATCCAGGAGGAGGAAGGGCAATACATCCTGCAGCTGGTCGCGGAAGCCAATGGCGCCGCCGCGCTGGTTCGGCCCGGTTCGCCCCCATAAGCGCGAGGCGAGGACCTGATAAGGCAACCAATAATTGACCAGTCGATCGAAGGCGGGATCGTTCGTCTCGATGCGCACCACGCTCAGGCGATCCTCCCACCAGGCGCGGGTCGCGTGCAGGGCCGCGCGCGCCGCAACGGGATCGCGCAGGTCATTGGCGACCATGGTCGCGTGATGGCGCGTCGCTGTCTGCCCGAGCACCACGGCGACGTCCATCTCGTCATTCGCGGGAACCGTGACCACCGCCGAGAAGGCGGCGACCCTTCGCCCGTCGTCTTCGCGCGATCCGTCGGCTTGGCCGGTCTCGACCATGACCGGATTGGTGAGGTCGCGACCTTTTGAGCCGATGAACCGCGTGCGAACCGTCTCGGTCGTTGCGGCGGTCAGGCTCGTCGCGGCGAAGGCCCAGCCTTTCTCGTAATCATTGGCCGGATTGATAAACAGAAGGGCTTCGGTCGTCTCGTCCCGCACCGCTTCAATCATGCCAAGGCTTTCGGTCGGCGTCTCAGCGAGCGCAATGTCGAAATAGGGCACGATCCGGTAGTCTTTCGCCGTCCCGGTCAGGTTGCGCAAAGTGAGAATCCGAACATCGGCCGAGTCGGATGGAAGCACGAAAAACGTCAATTCCAATTCGGTTTCCGGCCGCGTATTGCGGAAGGTGACGGAGCCGAGGCCATAGGCGACATCGTAGCGCGCGTCGGCGCGCCGATAGGGAATGAAGCCGGCGGCGTCGGCCTCGCCGGTGGCGAGATCGACGACATAGATGAGCTGACCGGGGAGAGAGGCTGGAACGGGCTCGAAGCGGAAAGGCGTCAGCGCATTCTGTCTTGCGTTTCCGGCGAAGGAATGGATCTCGCCTTCATTCGAAACGATGGCCCCGTGGTTCGTCGTGCTGGCCAGGACATACGTCCATGGCCGGGGCGTCCGGTGCGTGAGATGCAGTTCGCTTCCCGTCGGCGAAAAGGCGAACGGCCATGTGCTTGCAGAAGGCGCCGGCAGGGGCTCGAGCTCCCGCACGGCGTCAAAAGCGGCGCGTAAATCGCTCTCGCTCGGCTCCGCGACGCCCAAATGTTTCGCGAGGACGCGCGCGGCCATCGCTTCGGTCCGGGCATGGCCGTTGACGAAGAGGATCTCGCAGCTTCCGCCCGCCGGCAGATCGACCGCGATCGTGAGGCTCGCCGCCGGGTCGAATGTATAAAGCGCCCCTTGATCCTCAGGGCTCCGCCAACGGCCGTCCTGCAGGCTCTGTGGGCGGCGAAGGTCGCCGGTCCCAATGAAGCGCGTGCGCGAATCCTCATAGCCCAACAATTGGAGTCCGTCGCGCGTCGCGGCGGCGGCATGGAAGGCGACCTCTTTGGACATGCGTCCTGTCGTCCCATCGCGCAGGAGCCGATTTCGCGCGAAAATGGCGCTGAGCGGCCTGACGAACCAGGTCTCGACATGCATCGCATTAAAATCGGGATCGCGGACATAGGCGCCCGGCTCATGCAACGCGAGCTCCTGGAAGCTCGTCAGAACGAGTCGGCGTGAGCGGTCGGCGAGATCGAACATGCGGACTCGCCAGATTTCGACGCATCCCTCCTCGGCGAAGCCGACTTCGGCCTCGGCGCGGACATCGCCGAAACTATTGACGATCCGAAGCCGGTCCGGCTTTGGCTGGGTCACGGAATAATCCGCGCCTGCCGTGCGAGCCGGTTCGTAGCCAATGCTCCAGGACGAGTCGGCGGCTTCGTCGCGCAGATAGAAGAATCGGCCTCTGAGGTGCAGAGGATCCGTGGGGCGGCGCGTTATGTCGATCGGATGCCCGCCGCGCGCTATGCCGTTGCCCACATAGCTATAGCCCCGTCCATCCGAGAAAAGCTCGAGCCCCATGAAGGCGCTTGAAAGCGCAAAGCGCGCGGGCCCTTCCGTCACCGCGCGAGGTACGCCGGCCATTGGAGGCCCCGCCTGCCCTCGCCGAGTCCATCGCCGCGCAATGACTCCGGCCGCCACGCAAGCGCCGGGCCGCCGCGGCTACATATGCGGCGGCGAGGGCTGCGACCGAAGGCGCCATCGGCGGCGCAGCGGTGCGAATAGCTTCGGCGCCGGTCCATGCCGTATCCCATTCCGCGCCGCGCGGGATGTAAAACGGAATGAGCAAAGGCGCCCAGGTCGCGAAACGCCGGATTGCATCGGGGATGATCCGGGTTCGCGCCGGATGGCCGGCGAAGCGGGCCGCCGCCTCATCCGCCCGGTCGCCGCCAATGAAGGTCAGGTTGACCAATGTGGCGACCCGCAAGCCCATGTGATCGAACCAGATCACGACCCGCAGCCAATCATAGGCGAGAAGGCCGGTGAAGACGGCGAGGCTTGCGGAGCGGAAGTCGCCAGCGGGCATCGTGAGATTGGCGACCGTCGCCGCAACAGTGCGCACGCCGCCGTCCTGATTGTACCAGGCCGGGTCGGGCGCCTGGCGCAGAAACGAATTGATGACCGGCGCCATCCAAAGTCCCCAGCGCATCACCCTGATCGTCTGCTCGAAAAGCCCTTGGAAGCCTTCCATGCTGAGAAGCTTTTTCAATGGCGACAGGCTTCGCTGGAAAATTGCGGCGAGCACGAAGAAGTTGATGCTGAACAAGGGCGCCGCGATCGACCAGTTGATCACGCCGGAAAGCGACTCATTGTAGAAAAGCCTGACGCCGCCTCCGGTGACGCCGAGGTCGGTCGCGCCCCATTTGGCGAACCAGGGATAGATGATCAGGTGATTCGCGGCGCGGCCCGTCTCTTGATAGTTCAGCTCGGCATAGGCCCAGAATTTCGCTCTCACGACCTCGATCTGCGCGGCGTCGAAATACCAACCCAAGGCGCCGCCGACGAGGCCGCCGAGCAAGGCGGCGAGCGCGTAGACGCGCCACGTATCCATGACGCGGCGGCGGCGCGCGGCGTCAATCATGTCGAAGACGAGATCCACGCCGGCATAAGCGAGCGCCCCGACGAGAAAAAGGGCCAGAAATCGGCTGAGCCCGTCGAGCTCGGGCAGACCGCCATTCAGCGCCAGCGCGACGCCAAGTCCTGCCACAATTCCGCGCACGTAAGAGCGTGGATTGCGATAGCACGCCCAGAGCCGGCCGAAGAAGGGCGGCGTCCCGTCGGAGCTTCCTACGATGGTTTTTGCGAGCGGAAACAAAAGCGCGCCGCCGATCGCGGCGGAAAGGAGGGGAGCGTTCGAGGCCTCGCGAATGAGCGCGGGCGCGCGCAAGGCCGCGGCGGCGGCAAGCAGCAAAAATACGAATGCGCCGCCGTAGATCGCGCCCTTGACGAAGCCGCTGTTCCAATGGCGATAGGCGACCGCGAAGATCGGCGGTGCCCCTTCCAAGGAATCGATGGCGAGCCCCGTAAGGACAAACACGATGGCCCAAAGCCCCGCCTGGGCCAGCGCGGCGGCCGCGACCGCGATCACGAATTGCGCGAAAGGTCCGGCGGCGCCGGCCGTCTGAGGCAGGTCGGCGATGACGGGCGTCAGCACGGCATGGATCGCGGCTATGAAAAGCAGCGCATGAAGGCGGCGATCGCGCGAAAAATGTCCCGACATGACGATGCAAAGCGCGCCAACGAGGACCTCGACAAAGGACGTCAAGATTACGGACCGCCCCAAGATCACGCATATGTCATCTGACGGGACTGCGCCGAATGTCAGCCACGCGCCGAGCTGACGCATGAGGCCGGCGGCGCCGAGAGACAGGAGCAAGTTGAACAGGATGGGAGCGATCAGGATCGATAGGCTCTCGCGCAGCGCCAAGTGGCGCTGGGCTCGCGCCTGCACGGCTGCTGCGCTCGCAAAATAAAACGCGCATGCCGCGGCGACGCCAGGACTGGGCAGGCGCAAGAGATCGATCCAGTGGGACGGAAGTTGCCAGATCGCTGCTGTTTCGTCGCGGGACGCCACGAAGGCCGCGATCACGATTGCGTCAATCGCCGCTTCGGCGAGCCTCGGCGGCCTTCCAGCCAACGCCAATTGCAAGATCGCAAGGCCGCCAGCTCCCAGCAAAGCGGCAAGGAGCGCCCCGACGAATGGCGGCGCGGCGAAACTGACGAAGACGGATGCAAGCATGAACAGAGGCGCGCCGACGGCTAAAGCCGCGGGGTGAGTCCGCTCGCCGATCCTAGCCTCGATCATTGCGTCGCTCCTCGAATCATTTCGATTCTATCAGATCAGCGAGAATGCAAAGCCTGCGTCGCCAAAAAGGCGGTGGGCAAGGATGCCAAGCCGATCACTGGTGGGAAACCCCCAGATGAGTATGCGCCAGCGTATCCCTGTCGGAGAGCGCCGCGCGCGGGATCGCGCCTTTGCGCGGGACGATCAGCCGTTTCGGCGCGGGTTTGGCGAGAACGCGGAGGCGGCGCGGCGCGCAATCGCCTCGGCTCCGCTCGCCCTGTATCGGTCTCTATCGACGCCCGGCGACGAGCGCCTAGAGCGCTGCCGGTCGCCATGTCTCAGAGCCCGGCATTAAGCAAAAAAACATGGCCGCCGCAAGGCGCTCGGCTTTCCAACGCCGCGGCGCAGTCAGTGGCAAGTTGCGCAATAAAGCGCCAGAGCTGCTCACCCTCAGCTCGGGCCAATCACCCATTCGCGGGGTTGACGATGCTCCGGGCAAAGCCCAATCTTTCCGCATGAGCCGCGCGCGCGATCAATTCGAAATCACTTGCGACATCCTGCTTCGCGCCTATTCAATCGGGCTATTTCCGATGGCCGAAAGCGCGGACGATCCAAATCTGTTCTGGGTCGATCCCGAGGTCCGCGGCATTTTCCAGCTCGACCGCATGATCGTCTCGAGAAGCCTCGCGAAGACGATCCGCTCTGATCGTTTCGAGATCAGGATAGATCATGATTTCGACGCCGTGATCGACGCTTGCGCCGACTCCTATGACGGTCGGGACAAGACATGGATCAACACGCGCATCAAGCTGCTCTATCGGCAGCTCTTCGACATGGGCCGGGTTCATACGGTCGAAGCCTGGCATGAGGGCTCGCTCGCCGGCGGGCTTTATGGCGTCCATCTCGGCTCCGCCTTTTTCGGCGAAAGCATGTTTCACCGGAAGACCGACGCCTCGAAGGTCGCATTAGTGCATCTCGCGGCGCGGTTGGCGCGGGGAGGCTTCACGCTGCTCGACGCGCAATTCGTCACCCCGCATCTCGCCTCCCTCGGCGCCGTCGAGGCGCCGAAGGAGACCTATCGGCGTCTTCTTGCGGATGCGATGGGACGCCAAGCCGACTTCTGGACCTGGCCGAAAGGACAACCCATCCTCGGTCGAGAAGCGCTCGCCGCTTTGCCGAGCCGCGGGCGTTGAGGCCAGGCGGGAAAAGGACCGCCAAGCTTGCACGAGGCTGCGATTGATCCAGCGCATGGCGGCAAAGGGGTTGCGCACGTAGCTATGGTTAAATGGCCTCAAGCATTTGCCGCAGGGGCTCGGCGCTCAAGCGAACGCTCGCGATCTCGGAGTTAGGCGATGTCGGCCCATGATCATCTCGACCGCCACGCGGATCGGACGGCGGCAAATCTCAACAACTCATCGCCAGTTCCGGAAGGCGTGATCTACACCTGCCCGATGCATCCGCAGATCCGGCGGCCCGGACCAGGCAATTGTCCGATCTGCGGCATGACCTTGGAGCCGGATGTCGTGGTCCCCGATGCTGGGCGCAATCCGGAGCTCGTCGACATGACCCGGCGGTTCTGGGTCGGGCTGGCGCTCGCCCTCCCGGTTTTCGTGCTGGAGATGGGCGGCCACTTGCTCAATCTGCACATGCTGATCAGCCCGCAAATGTCGAGCTGGATTCAGCTCGCGCTTGCGACTCCGGTGGTGCTTTGGGCGGGCTGGCCCTTCTTCGAACGCGGCGCGCGATCGCTCCTAACGCGCAATCTCAACATGTTCACGCTGATCGCCATGGGCACGGGGGTCGCCTGGATCTATAGCGTGGCTGCGACCGTGGCGCCGGGGAGCTTTCCTCAAGCGTTCCGAGCCGCGGACGGGTCGGTGGCGACCTATTTCGAGGCCGCCGCCGTTATCACCGTTCTTGTGCTGCTCGGTCAGGTCCTCGAGCTCCGGGCGCGGGAGCGGACCTCGGGCGCCATCAAGGCCCTTCTCGAACTCGCGCCGAAGACCGCGCGGCGGATCGGCGCCGACGGCGCCGACGAAGAGACGCCGCTCGACGCCATTGTCGTCGGCGACCGGCTGCGCGTGCGGCCGGGCGAGAAAGTTCCTGTCGACGGCAAGCTTCTCGAAGGCCGCGCGACGATCGACGAATCGCTGGTCACGGGAGAATCCATGCCGGTGACGAAGGAGATCGGCGCGCCGGTCATCTCCGGCACGCTGAACCGGACCGGCTCCTTCGTGATGCGGGCCGAAAAGGTCGGCCGCAACACACTGCTCTCTCGCATCGCGCAGATGGTGGCCGAGGCGCAAAGGAGTCGCGCGCCGATCCAGCGCCTTGCCGATCAGGTCTCGGGCTGGTTCGTTCCCCTGGTGATCGCCATTGCTCTTCTCGCCTTCGGCGCCTGGGCAATCTTCGGGCCCGAACCGCGCTTCGCCTTCGGGCTTGTCGCCGCCGTCTCGGTTCTGATCATCGCCTGCCCTTGCGCGCTTGGGCTCGCCACGCCCATGTCGATCATGGTCGGCGTCGGGCGCGGGGCCCACTCCGGGGTGCTCATCAAGAACGCCGAGGCCTTGGAGCGCATGGAAAAGATCGACACGATCGTCGTCGATAAGACCGGCACGCTCACTGAAGGCAAGCCGAAGGTCGTCGCGATCCGAACGCATGGCGACGTGAGCGAAGACGAACTCTTGCGCCTCGCCGCGAGCCTTGAGCGCGCCAGCGAGCATCCGCTCGCCAACGCCATCGTCGAGGCGGCCGATGTGCGCAAGTTGGCGCTAGCGGAACCGTCCGGCTTCGAGGCCCCGGTAGGAAAAGGCGTGCTCGGCGCGGTCGATGGCCGCGAGCTCGCGATCGGCAGCGCCAAATTCCTCGAAGCAAACGGCGTCTCGACGGAGGCCCTCGCAAAGGAGGCCGACGAGCTGCGCCGGGACGGCGCCACTGCGATATTCGCAAGCATAGATGGAAAGCTCGCGGGCCTCATTGCCATCGCCGATCCGGTCAAGCCGACCACGGCCGACGCCCTCGCGACGCTGCGCAAGCAAGGCGTTCGCATCGTCATGCTCACCGGCGACAACCGCGTCACAGCCGAGGCCGTCGCACGCCGGCTCGGCGTCGACGAAGTGGAGGCCGACGTGCTGCCCGATCGAAAAAGCGCGGTGGTGGAGCGTCTGCGACGAGAAGGCCGCATCGTCGCCATGGCCGGCGACGGCGTCAACGACGCGCCGGCGCTCGCTGCCGCCGATGTCGGCGTCGCCATGGGCGCCGGCGCGGATGTCGCAATAGAGAGCGCCGGCGTGACTTTGCTCAAGGGCGATCTTCGCGGACTCGTGCGGGCGCGCCTCCTGTCCAGGGCGACGATGCGCAACATAAGGCAGAATCTCTTTTTCGCCTTCGTCTACAATGCTGTCGGCGTGCCGATCGCCGCTGGCGTGCTCTATCCTGTGTTCGGGATTCTCCTGTCGCCAATCATCGCCGCGGCCGCCATGACCTTATCATCGATCAGCGTGATCTTGAATGCGCTGCGGCTGAGAACGGTCGCCATCGACTAAAGCCGGGATCTTCAGCCTCTACGACAGCGCGGTTCGGCCCTTCACGACAGGCCGTCCTTGCCGAGCAGCGAGTCCAGCTTCGCGCGTTCGCTTTCGCTCAAACCATCTGTAGAAGCCGTGCTCGCGCGGCCTCGTCTTGCCGCGAAAATGATGACGCCAGCGCCCGCGATAAGAACGAGGAAAGGCGCCCCCCAGAGGAGCCAAGTCGTGAGCTTGAAAGGCGGCTTCAGCAAGATGAAGTCGCCATAGCGCTGGACCAGGAAAGCGCGGATCTGTTCATCGCTGTCGCCCGCCTGAAGGCGTTCGCGGACGAGGAGGCGGAGATCGCGCGCAAGATCGGCATGGGACTCGTCGATCGACTCGTTCTGGCAGACCATGCAGCGCAATTCTGCGGAGAGCGCGCGCGCCCTTGCTTCAAGCTTGGCGTCGCTCAAGATTTCATCGGGCTCGACCGCCATGGCCGCGAGCGGCGCCAGCAGAAGCGTGAGCAACAGGGCGAGGCGGCGCAACATCATCATTCCGCCGGTTGCGCGATGGCCGCGGCCTTGCGGGCGCGGCGCGCGACGCCGATCCGAAAGCTTCTATCGCTGAGCGAAAGACCGCCGCCGAACGCCATGATCAGCGCGCCGATCCAGATCAAAGCGACGAGCGGCTTCCAGAAGATGCGGGCGTTGACGGAGCCATTCGCCGCCGCGTCGGCGATGCTCACATAGACTTGGCCGAGGCCCAGCGTCGCAATGCCGGCTTCCGCCCGGCTCATTCGGCGCGTCGGATAAAAGCGCGTCGCGGGCTCGATCGAAGCCTTCAAGAGTCCATTCGAGCGAATGATCGTCCGCCCGACGATCTCGGAGTAATTTGGGCCCTGGCGCGAGAATACGCTTTCGAAGGCGAGCTGGTAGGGGCCGATCTCGACAATGTCGCCCGGCTTCAAGGCGATGATCTTCTCCGCGCCCCATCCGGTTGCGGCGAGGCCCAGCAAGGTCACGCCGAGCCCGGCATGGGCGAAAGCCGTCCCAAGCGCCTGTCGAGGCAGTCCGAGCGCCCGCTGGGCTGCCGCTGCGAAGGAAGCGCCGCCGGCAAAAAGACGCCGGATGAGGTCCGCGAAAGAACCAATGATCACATAGACGGCAAGGCCCGAGAGGATCACGCTGACGACCGGGCCTCCGCGCCACGCCGCTAGAACGAGCATGGCGATAATGCCTGCGCCGATCGCCGCGCCGAGCCGCTGCGCCGCGCCAAAGAGATCGCCGCGTTTCCACGCGAGATTTTGGCCGACCGGCATGAGGACGAAGAGCGGGACGAATAAAGGCGCGAAAGTAAGGTTGAAGAAGGGAGGGCCGACCGAAATTTTTTCTCCGGTCAAGGCTTCAAGCGCGAGCGGGTAGAGCGTGCCTATGAAAACCGTGGCGCAGCATGTCGTCAAAAGGAGATTGTTGAGGACGAGCGCGCCTTCGCGCGACACCGGCGCGAAAAGGCCGCCCTGCTTCAGCCCGCCCGCCCGAACGGCAAAAAGCGCGAGCGATCCGCCGATGAAGACCACGAGAATGGCGAGGATGAAGATCCCGCGCGTCGGGTCGCTCGCGAAAGCATGGACAGAGGTCAGGACGCCGGACCGAACGAGGAAGGTTCCGAGCAGCGACAAGGAAAAGGCGAGAATGGCGAGGAAGATCGTCCAGATCTTCAGGGCGTCGCGCTTTTCCATGACGGCCGTGCAATGCAGGAGCGCCGTCGCCGCGAGCCAAGGCATGAGCGAGGCGTTCTCGACGGGGTCCCAGAACCAGAAGCCGCCCCAGCCCAAAGTGTAATAGGCCCAATAGGAGCCCATCGCTATGCCGAGCGTCAGGCAGATCCAGGCGATGAGCGTCCAAGGCCGCACGAAACGCGCGAAAACCGCGTCGATGCGGCCGGAGATCAGCGCCGCCGCCGCGAAGGAATAAGTGATCGAGAGCCCGACATAGCCGAGATAGAGCAGCGGCGGATGAGTCGCGAGGCCTGGGTCCTGCAGCAAGGGATTGAGATCATTGCCTTCCGGCGGCGCGTCGACAAGCCGTGCGAAAGGGTTCGAGGTCAAGAGAATGAAGAGAAGGAAAGCCGCCGCTATCCAGGATTGCACGGCGAGCACATTTGCGCGCAACTCCTCCGGCATGGAGCCGGAAAACAGGGCGACCGCCGCGGCGAAGACAGAGAGAACCAGAACCCACAAAAGCATCGAGCCTTCGTGATTGCCCCAGACCCCGGTGATTTTGTAAATGAGCGGCTTCGCGGAATGCGAGTTCTCGACGACATTGGCGAGCGAAAAATCCGAGACTATGTGGGCGTAGGTCAAGGCGAAAAAAGCGTAGGCGACGAGGCCGAATCCGGCGAGCGCAGCGGATGGAGCGACCGCCATGAGACGCCGGTCGTGCGTCGCCCCGCCCCAGATCGGCAAAACTGAATTGATGAGCGCGAGCGCCAAGGCCAGGACGAGCGCATAATGGCCGGTTTCAACGATCATTCGACTCTCACTTGCTGCGCCTCACTGGCGAACCACGCCGGCCGGTTCTGACTTGCCGGCGCTCGCCGCCTGCGAGCCTTCCTGCCAGACCCCCTGCTTCTTCAGAGCGTCGGCGACATCGCGCGGCATATAGCGTTCATCATGCTTGGCGAGAATGCTGTCGGCATGAAACACATTGTCCGCGCCGAGGCTTCCCTCGGCGACGACGCCTTGGCCCTCGCGAAAAAGATCGGGCAGCAGGCCCGTATAGGCGACCTCCACCTCCTGCTTCGTGTCGGTGATGGCGAAACGCACCGACTCGCCATTCTCATGAACGAGCGAGCCCTGCTTGACCAGGCCGCCGATCCGAAGCCTTGTCCCCGCGTGCGGCGCCTTTTGCGCGAGTTCGCTCGGACCGTAGAAAAAGACAATATTGTCGCGCAGCGCAAAAAGCACGAGTCCGGCGGCGAGGCTGAGCGCGACGCCGGCGGATGCGATCAAAACGAGACGGCGTTGCTTGCGGGTCATGCGGGTTTCAACCTTCGAGGCCGAGTTCGCGCGCGAGCGCATCGATCCGCGCAATCGCCGGCGCATCGCCGGCGAGATTTCGTTTCGCGTCGATCAAGGCGGCGTGGGCTTTGTCTGGTTCGTTCAAGACCGTATAGGCGCGAACAAGGCGCAGCCAGCCTTCGAGGTCCCGACCATTTTGCGCAAGGCGCGCGGCGAGCCCATCCACCATGCCGCGAATGGCGCCTGCGCGCTCGCCCTCCGACATGGCCTGGATTTTCGCCGCCAAACCATTTGCCGGCGCGCCGCTGTTTTGAAGCGCCTCGCTCCCGCCGGGCAGCGCGGCGACTCTCTCGCGCAGCGCTTGCGCCCAAGGCGCGGCCTCTGGCGCGTCAGCGAGAAGCTTGCTCCAGATGTCCCGCGCGCGAGCAATGTCGCCGTCCTGCTCGGCGGCTAGGCCGAGAAAGAAGCGAGGCTTGGGGAGCGATGGATCTTTCGCCGCCGCCGTCTCGAAAGCCTGTCGCGCCTCGCCCGACACGAGCCCATTTCCGGCGAAGACGAGGGCTTCTCCATAAAGCGTCAGCCGCTCCGGGGTTTCGCCGAGCAGGCGAAGCGCCGCGGCGACGGCCTGGGCGGCGTCATTCGCGCGGCCCATGCGAAGGTAAACAGGCGCGAGCACTTCATAGCCGCGCCCATCGTCGGGATGTTGCGCGAGATGCTCTTCAATTTTCGCCACCGCCGCCATCAGCTCATCGCGGGCGGGCGAAGTCTCCAGGCGCGCCGAAAGCGGCAGGTCTGGCAGGTTAGGATTGCCGACGACCCAATAGAGCCCAAGCGCCAGCGCTGGCACGAAAATCACGGCTGCGAGGGCGACGAAGCGAACGGCCCAGCCCTGCCCCGCCCGCGGTTGTTCGGCAGGCGCGGGCGGGGCCATCAGGCGCCGGGCGGCTTCGGCCTTTGCGCCTTGCACATCTTCCGGCGCAACGAGCCCTTGCGCAGCGTCCCGATCGATCTCGGCAAGCTGGGCCTTATACAGCGCAATCTCCGTCGCGCCATGCGACAGGCCGCGCGGCGTCTTAAGGAGCGGCCAAAGGATGCTCAGGACCGCAAATCCGGTCAAAATTGTGAAGATCAGCCACAGCATGCCGCCTCTTAATAGTGATTGCCCCGTCCCTTGCAAAGGCCCTTTCCATAACGCTCACGTGAAAGCGCCGTCGCCTGGCGCCGCCGGCAGTCTCAGTTCCGCCCGCAGCCCGCCCTTTGGATTTGAGTCGAGCGCCAAGGAGCCGCCGTAAAGCGCCGCCAGATCAACGACGATGGAAAGACCGAGGCCGGACCCGGGCTTGGTTTCGTCGAGCCGACCGCCGCGCCGAAGCGCCGCCTGACGCAGCTCGGGGGCGAGCCCGGGTCCGTCGTCGTCAATCGCAACGCGAAAGAACGGGCGGTCCAAGGCGTCCTGGGGAGGCTCCGGAGCGACGCTGATCGTGACCTCGCTCGCAGCCCATTTGCCGGAATTATCGATGAGATTGCCGATCATTTCCTCAAGATCCTGACGCTCGCCGAGGAATCGAATGGATTGCGGGATCGTCGCTGTGAAAACGAGCGACCGCGCCGAATAGATTTTTTCAAAGGTGCGAATAAGGGCTTCGACGACAGGCGCAACCTCCGTCGCGCCGCTCAGCGTTCCGGCCCGCACGGCGGCGCGCGCGCGATCGAGGTAATAGGCCACTTGATCGCGCATGATCACCGCTTGCTCCTCGACCTTGCCCGCCAGGGGGCCGCCATCGAAGGCCGCTTCGTTCATGATAACGCTCAGCGGCGTTTTCAACGCATGGGCGAGGTTGCCGACTTGGGTTCTGGCGCGCTCCACCACTTCGCGATTGGCGGCGATGAGAAGGTTGAGCTCGCTTGCGAGCGGCGCGATGTCTTGCGGAAAATCGCCTTCGATCGCCTCGCTCTGGCCGCGTCTGATCGCGACGACTCCCCTTCGCAATTGCCGCAATGGCCGCAGGCCATAGCGAAGCTGAAGCGCCGAGGAGACGATCAGAGCGAGGGTCAGCAGGCAAAAGGTGACGACGAGGTCAAGCTCGAAACGGGCGATCTGCGCATCCAAGTCCTTTGTGGTCGCCGCGACCTGGACAAGATAAATGCCCTCGTCGCCCGTATCGATGATGCGCTCGAGCATGCGCAAACGCCGATCGTCCGGCCCTTTCACATAGCCCCTGCGCGCGCCGCCCAGGCCGGCTTCGACGCCTTGCTCGGAAAGACGGGGGAGCCTGGCGGCGAAGAGCGAGCGTGAGCTTCTAATCTGCGGCTTATCGCTGTCCAATCGGGTGATCTGCCAATACCAGCCGGAGAGGGCCAATTCGAATTGCGGATCGCTTAGCTCCTCCGGGTCGGTGCGGCCCGCTTCGCCGGGCGTCGCAATGTCGGCGACGATCGCGCGCAAATAGACGCCGAGGCGCTCGTCGAAATTATCCTCCGCCGCCCGCCGATAGATCGTTGTGAGAACAAGCCCGGCGACGAAAAGGATCGAGAAGCTCAAAATCGCGGCGGAAAGGAATAGCCGCTTTGCGATCGAATCCGTCCTTATCCTCAATCTGGGGCGCCTTGGCGCGCGCTTCAGCCCGGCTTTGTCGGCCATGCTTTCTTTGTCTTTATCGAGGGCCATTTTGTCGTCGCCGCGCGGACTTTTGCCTTGCCGGAAAGGGATTTAGAGCGAGGTTCGATTGAATTGGATCGGATGAGGCTCTGAGCTGTTTCGTTCGCGGATCTTCAGGCGAAGCCGTCTGCCCGCTGTCGAGGATTCTGCCGCGGCGCCTCGCGTCAGCGGCCAGGTCTTGTCCCGCCGCTTTTGCCGATTCGGTCTTTCAGGTCCGCATCCTTGAGTTCTGGCGGCGCCAGAAGATAACCTAGCCCGCGCACGGTCTGAATGATGTCGACGCCGAGCTTTTTCCGCAATCTGGCGACGAAAACTTCAATCGTGTTGGAATCGCGATCGAAATCCTGGTCGTAAAGATGCTCAACGATTTCGCCGCGCGACACCACCCGGCCGGCGTGATGCATCAGATAGGAGAGGAGCCGATATTCATGCGATGTGAGCTTGATCGGATTGCCATCGACCGAAACCCGGCCGGCGCGCGCGTCGAGGCTTACGCCGCCGCAGCTGAATTCGCTCGACGCGTGGCCCGCCGCTCGCCGCAAGAGCGCCCGCAGCCTCGCGAGGATCTCCTCCATGTGGAAGGGCTTGACGACATAATCGTCGGCGCCGGCGTCGAAGCCCTGCACCTTGTCGCCCCAGCGGTCGCGCGCGGTCAAGATCAGGACCGGCATGGTCCGGTTGGCCTTGCGCCAGTCAGCGAGCACGGAAATGCCGTCCCTTTTTGGCAGGCCGAGATCGAGCACGATAGCGTCATAGGGTTCAGTGTCGCCCAAAAACCAGCCTTCTTCGCCGTCGAAGGCGCGGTCGACCACATAGCCCGCCAGTTCGAGCGCCGTGACGATCTGGCGATTGAGATCTTTATCGTCCTCGACCACGAGCAGGCGCATTTCCGAGATCCCGCCCTTGAGAGAAGATTTTATTCTTCGTTCTTCGAACCGACGACCTTGCCGGTTTTCGCATCGACGGAAATATGGAGGACGCGTCCGTCGTGGCGCAACAGGCTTATCTCATAGACGAGATCCTCGCTCCAGCGGCAAAGCCTGGCGCCGATCGCCTCAGCCTGCATCTTGGTCGCGGCGTTCCGCATCAAATGAAAGGGCTCGAAAAGTCCGAGAGAGACAATCTTGTCGCGGGTCTCGGCCGTCGAATAACATATGCGTTGCCGCGCCGGCTCCGCGCGGGAGGCGAAGCCGATTGTGGTCGCGACAAGGACCAAAATGAAAAAGTTCATCGATCGAAGCTGGCGCAGCAAGAATGAATGCACAATGAATAATGCGGCCGCGCGCGCGTATTTTCAATTCGGCCGGCTCGTTGCGGCGAGCCGAACGACGCGCTTGCCGCGGGCGCTGGTCCGCCTGTTCATCCTGCTTATCCCGACGGCGGCCTCAGCCCTGGTCGGACCGGCGCGCGAGGCCCCGGATCTTGCGCCATATGTCGCGGTCGTGCTGAACCGCAACGGATCGAGCGCGAGTTTTTGCACCGCAACCGTGATTGCGCGAAATATCGTCCTGACGGCCGCCCATTGCGTGACTGCTCCGGACGACACGCGCGTTTTTTTCCGCGACGCCGAAGGGCAATCTACGATGCTCGACGTGACGTCGATTGCGCTTAATCCGGGGTATCGGCCCGACGCCGTGCGGCGACGCCTGGTTTCGATCGATCTGGCGCTCGTGCGCCTCGCCGAACCGCTGCCTTCAGCATTCTCGCCCGTGGCGCTCCCGAAATTTGGGCCGGCCGCCGCCGCGGTCGGACAAATGTTTCGCATCGCGGGATTTGGCGTCGCCGATGAGGGCGCGGGGAAGACCGGAGGCGTTTTACGGGAAGGCGACCTTATCGCGAGCGGACCAAAATCCTCGATTCTTCTTTGGCTCGCGGATCCCAATCGTGAAGGGCTTGGCGCATGCACAGGGGATTCCGGGGCGCCTATCTTCGCCGCCGCGGCGCCGCTCCTGGTCGCCGTCGCCGTTTGGGCCAAAGGCGAAAATGGACATTCCTGCGGCGCCTTGACCCAAGCTGTTCTCATCGCGCCGCAACGGCGCTGGATCGACGCTACCCTGAGCGCTTGGGGCGTGACCGGAAGCGTCACGCCGTAATTGCGCAGCATGATCACTTCAATGACGCGATCATGCTGCAACGCTGGCCGCTTGTGGTTGCTTAGGAAGGGCCGATCGCCTTCGCAACCGCCTTCCAGTCGGGATAGTACTTATCGCCGCCCCAAGCATCACGCTTAGGCGCCGATGACTTATCCGCCGCCGGCGAGTTCGTCTGAGGGGCGCCCTCCTTCGGACTCGCGGAACGGCCCGTGATTGTCTCGCGATTATCTGCGTTATCCGAACGCCCGGCTTGGGCGGCTTCGCTATCCGAACGTTTGATTGGGGCGGCTGCGCCGCTTTGCCCGGTGGAGCCTGCTGTCTTAGCAATCGACCCCAAATCAGGGTATTGAGTATCCTGAGCGAAGGCGACGGTCGCCGGCGCGACCACAAGCATCGCCGCGCAGCTCGCTGTCATAAGCTTCATGAACTCCTCCTGCTGAACTCTTTGGACGGCGCCCTGCCCAAGGCGAGATCTCAGAGGGAGCGGGCCGCCCTGCGGGATAAACAGTGACGTCAGTGCGCCCTAAAAACAGGACCAACCGAGAAAGGTTCGGGCTTGACGTTGACCGCTTCGCCTGGGGGCATGTCGGCTGACGCCTGCCTCCGGAAAGCTAGAAAGCGGTTTTGAAATAGAGATTTGCATCCAAGTTCCGAAGCGATCCGTGAGGGCGCGCGATAAGAAAATCAGATAAACTTGAAAAGGCCTCGGCGATGTGAAGCATCTTGAGGTCGCGCTCGCTGCGGCGCGTCCAGCAATCGCGCCGCTGGGATCTGAGGCTTTACATGCTTCAGCGATATATGAAACATGCTGCCTAGCTGATTTGGCGGATTTTCTTGCCGCGGACCAAATGATAAGGCCCCCGCGATGCAAAGGTTGCGAGCATGAGCGCCAGCGTGGATTCTTCTTTTTTCGTCTCGACGGCGTGGCTCGCGGAGCATTTGGACGCCCCCGATCTCGCAGTCATCGATGGCAGCTTTTTCATGCCCGACGAGAACCGCGACGCGAAGGCGGAATATGCCGCCGGCCATATCCCTGGCGCAGCGTTCTTCGATATTGACGCCATCGCCGATCACACGACGTCGCTTCCGCATATGCTGCCATCGCCGGAGGTTTTCGCCAGCGAGATGGAAAAGCTCGGCCTCGGCGACGGGCTGCGCTTCGTGGTCTATGACGCCTCTGGTCTTCTTGGCGCAGCCAGAGTCTGGTGGACCTTGCGCGTCTTTGGCGCGCAGGACGTGAAGATCCTCGCAGGCGGCCTGCCGGTATGGCGAGCCGAGGGACGGCCGCTCGAAACCGGGAGCCCGGCGCGCGCGCCGCGGCCATTCACCGCGCATTTCGACAGCGCCGCAGTCGCCAACGCCGAAAAAGTGAAGATCGCCAGCGAGAGCGGCTCCGCGCAGATCGTGGACGCTCGCGCAGCTTCAAGATTCAAAGGCGAGGCCCCGGAGCCGAGGCCGGGATTGCGCTCCGGCCATATTCCCGGCAGCCGGAATCTGCCCTGGCGCGACGTCGTAACTGACGGCCGCATAAGGCCCGCAGAGGAGGTCAAAGCCGCCTTCGTCAATGCCGGCGTCGATCTCGCGAAGCCCGTCATCACGAGCTGCGGTTCGGGCGTGACCGCCGCGATTCTTCTTCTGGCTTTGGAGACGATTGGAAAGGACGGCGTCGTTCTCTATGACGGGTCCTGGAGCGAATGGGGCGCGCGGTCCGATCTGCCGATTGCGCAAGGCGGATGAACTGACCGCCTTACGTATATAATCTGTCGACACATCACATCGTCCTGCAACGTCAAAAAATCGGGTAACCGGCAGCGAAAGAGCTTGACGCGCCAAGAGGCTGCGCTAGCATACCCTTTAAGCGAGCTTGCCCTGAAACCTTTTGAAGTTTCTCGCATTCATCGCCTAAGTGGAGCGTTCGGCGATCGCCGAACGGGACTCGATCCGACGCAGGCCCGCGCTTGCGTTTTCTTCGGGATCGAGCCGGCAGGCCCTTAGAGGCTTCCACGCTTCCCCCTGCTTGGGGGCGACCTCATCCTTCATAGCTTTCGAAGCCGAACCTGGCCATGGCTTTTCGGCGGGATCGAGTCGCATTGAAGGTGAAAAACCGTCTCGAGACATTAGGAGTGACACAAATGTGTGACTATTCGCTTGAAATGTATGCCTCTCGGCCTGCACGCGAGTCCGAGAAATATGTGACCACCCGCTTTCCTTCGGGAAGCATCGGCCTCGCGGCGCCCGGCGATTGCACGACGGCGGTCTGCGTTCAATATGATACGCGGCTCAAGCTCGAAGGAATCTCGAGCGACCTGCAGACGCGTCTGGGCGTCAAGCCCGGCGAACAGGTTGTCTTCGCGCGGCTCGAGCATGGCGCCTATCGCGATGGCGTCAAATTCGAAAACGGCAAGGAAATCTCGTTGCAGCTTCTCGGCTCAGGCGTCGGCGTGACGCTTGTGGAATTGGCCGGAAAGCCGCAGGTCGTTCGCGAACATCACGATGTTCTCGAAACCATCGATTAATAAGCTGAATTGACAGGCCTGTAGGACCCGTTCCGCGACTAGGGCGCGGAACGGGTTTTTTTGCTTTCGCCGGGCGAAAGCATTTTGCGATCGACCAGAGATTTCTACGCCATTCGCGGCGCTCATAAACGCAGCATGCGAAGGCGTCCGCCCCACATGACGGCCTGCTCCCGCACTCCCGCCGCATCCCCCCATCTCATTTCCCCAGCCAGGCCTTGGAGCTTGGCTCATCATTTCCCTTAGGGGCAAAACTTGGCCTCGCCCTGTCCATCGGCCCAATGAGGGACGTCTATTCTATTGCTTTTGCGTGGCGGTTTTGCTTAGCAGGTGCTAAGAGGCGGTCAAAACGCTCAAATTTATGGTTCTCCAGCCATTCGGCGAAACCGGTGGCGGCGACAGCGCAAAGCAAAAGAGCCGATGAAAAAAATTGAGGCGATCATCAAGCCATTCAAGCTGGATGAGGTGAAGGAGGCGCTGCAGGAGGCGGGAGTGGCCGGGATCACGGTCACCGAAGCGAAGGGCTTTGGCCGGCAGAAGGGCCATACCGAACTCTACCGCGGCGCCGAATATATCGTCGATTTCCTTCCCAAGGTCAAAATCGAGGTGGTTGTGTCCGATAGCCTCGTCGACGCCGCCGTCGAGGCCATTCGCAAGGCCGCGCAGACCGGGAGAATCGGGGATGGAAAAATTTTTATTTCGAATATAGAAGGCGCGATCCGAATTCGGACCGGCGAAACCGGGGTCGACGCGATCTGACCTTCCGCCATCGTTCAGATCTGGCGACTCCGCTCCGCTTTCCTACCGACACGACCTTTATTCAGACCATGAGGGACAGACATGACGACCGCCAAAGACGTGCTGAAGTCGATCAAGGACAATGATATCAAATATGTCGATTTCCGTTTCACCGATCCGCGCGGCAAGTGGCAGCATGTCACTTTCGACGTGTCGTTGATCGAAGAGGACACGTTCTCGGAAGGCGTGATGTTCGATGGATCTTCGATCGCCGGTTGGAAGGCGATCAACGAATCCGACATGACCCTGCTCCCCGATCCCAAGACGGCGGTGATCGATCCTTTTTTCGCCGCTCCGACCCTGGTGATCGTTTGCGACATCCTGGAGCCGGCGAGCGGCGAACCCTATAGCCGCGATCCGCGCAGCATCGCCAAGAAAGCCGAAGCCTTCGCCGTGTCCTCGGGCATAGCCGACGCCGCCTATTTCGGCCCCGAAGCCGAGTTTTTCGTCTTCGACGACGTTCGCTTCACCACCGAGCCGTACAATACCGGCTTCGTCCTCGATTCGTCCGAATTGCCGTCGAACACGGGCACGCCTTACGAGGGCGGCAACCTTGGCCATCGCGTTCGCACAAAGGGCGGATATTTCCCGGTGCCGCCGGTGGATTCGGCGCAGGACATGCGCGGCGAAATGCTCGCCGCCATGGCGCAGATGGGCGCAAAGGTCGAAAAGCACCATCACGAAGTGGCGTCCGCGCAGCATGAGCTCGGCCTGAAGTTTGGGCCGCTCACGACGATGGCGGACCATCTCCAGATCTACAAATATTGCATCCATCAGGTCGCGCAGAGCTACGGCAAGTCGGCGACCTTCATGCCGAAGCCGGTCTATGGCGACAATGGCTCGGGCATGCATGTCCATCAGTCTCTCTGGAAAGGCGGCAAGCCGCTGTTCGCCGGCAATAAATACGCCGATCTGAGCGACGAATGCCTCTATTACATCGGCGGCATCATCCGGCACGCCCGCGCGCTGAACGCCTTCACCAATCCCACGACAAATTCCTACAAGCGCTTGGTGCCGGGCTTCGAGGCGCCGGTCCTGCTCGCCTATTCGGCGCGCAACCGCTCGGCCTCCTGCCGGATTCCTTTCGCGACGAACCCGAAGGCGAAACGCGTCGAGGTCCGTTTCCCCGATCCGGCGGCGAATCCATATCTCGCCTTCTCGGCCTTGCTGCTCGCGGGCATCGACGGGATCACCAACAAGATTGATCCCGGCGCGGCGATGGACAAGGACCTTTACGATCTACCGCCGAAGGAATTGAAGAAGATCCCGACCGTCTGCGGCTCGCTGCGCGAAGCGCTCAGCAATCTCGACAAGGATCGCGCTTTCCTCAAGGCCGGCGGCGTCTTCGACGATGATTTCATCGACAGCTATATCGAGCTGAAAACCATTGACGTGCTGCGGTTCGAAACGACGCCGCATCCGATCGAGTTCGATATGTATTACTCGTACTGAGATCGAGCCGCCGCGCGATCCTGCGCCCTCTCATGGTCGATCCCGGGTTTTTCCGGGATCGATTTTTCCCGCCTACGACTACCCGCCTATGCGGACCGGGTTTAAGATATTGATCGGACTTTGCCCCACCGCTTCTACGCTTCGCGGCGAGCGCTGGAGGAGGCAAATGTCTTGGGGCGTCCCCACCGGACTGGGTCATCGGGATAAATCTGTCGAAGCGAGAAGCGCCCTCGGCGAGCTTCCCCGCAATCGCGGCGCTGAAGATTAAAAAACTCCCAGTTGAATGGCGTAAAGACGCTGAGCCGAACGACCAAACTTAATCCTTTGGCTGCATCATGAGCGCAGTTTGTGTTTTTGTTTTGTTCTCTTTAGCGGCCAGTTCCAGTATAAGCTACGTTTAAACGAATCAACGCGTAAGGCAGGCTCCATGGCGAATAGCGGCGATCTCTTCGGAAATGCGGCGCGAAAGCAGACCCCCATCCGCCGGGACGGGAAAGCCGCCGGGCTCGCCGCGAAGGCCGAGGCGGCGAAATCCGCGGCGGCGCGCCTCGAAACGCCTGGAGAATCCGGCTATACCGCCGCGTCCATCGAGGTCTTGGAGGGGCTCGAGCCTGTCCGGCGCCGGCCCGGCATGTATATTGGCGGGACGGATGAGGCGGCGCTCCACCATCTTTTCGCTGAGGTCATCGACAATGCGATGGATGAAGCGGTCGCCGGCCATGCCTCCTTCATCGACGTCAATTATGAAGCGTCGGGCTTTCTCGCGGTGACCGACAATGGGCGCGGCATCCCGGTCGATCCGCATCCGAAATTTCCGAAGAAATCCGCCCTCGAAGTGATCATGACGACGCTGCATGCGGGCGGCAAATTCGACTCGGGGGCCTATCAGACCTCTGGCGGCTTGCATGGCGTCGGCGTCTCGGTCGTCAACGCGCTTTCCGATCATCTCGAAGTCGAGGTGGCGCGGGGCCAGATCCTCTATCGGCAGGTCTTCGAGCGCGGCCATCCGAAGGGCAAGCTCGAACAAGTCGGCAAGGCGCCGAACCGGCGCGGCACGCGGGTCCGTTTCAAGCCAGATGAGCAAATCTTCGGCAAAGGCGCGAAGTTCCGCCCAGCGCGCCTGTTCAAGATGGCCCGCGCGAAAGCCTATCTCTTCGGGGGCGTCGAGATCCGCTGGCATTGCGCGCCCGAATGGCTCGACGCGGCCGCCGATGTTCCGGCCGAAGCGATCTTTCGCTTTCCCGGCGGCCTCAAGGATTACCTGGCTCAGGATATAGACGGCAAAGATCTCGTCATCGAGCCAATTTTCGCGGGCAAGGTCGAAAAGCCCGGCGGGCATGGCTCGCTCGAATGGGCGCTCGCCTGGCTCAGCGCCGACGATGGCTTCGTCCATTCCTATTGCAACACAATTCCGACTCCGGACGGCGGCGCGCATGAAGCCGGCCTGCGCACGGCCCTGCTGCGCGGCCTCAAGGATCATGCCGAGCGGATCGGCCAGGCCAAGCGCGCGGCGGCGATCGTCAGCGACGACATCATGGCCTCATGCGCGGCGCTTATCTCAGTCTTCCTTCGCGAGCCGGAGTTCCAAGGCCAGAACAAGGGCCGGCTGATGAGCAGCGAAGCCTCGCGGATCGTCGAAGGAACCTTGCGCGACGCCTTCGATCATTGGCTGGCCGCTTCGCCCTCGCACGCTTTGCGGCTTCTCGACTGGACGGTCGAGCGCGCCGAGGAGCGGCTTCGCCGCCGCGCCGAAAAGGATGTCGCGCGCAAGACCGCGAGCCGCAAGCTCAGGCTGCCTGGCAAGCTCGCGGACTGCTCCAATAATTCGTCACAAGGCTCTGAAATATTTATCGTCGAAGGAGATTCAGCCGGCGGCTCTGCGAAACAAGCGCGCGATCGCGCCAATCAAGCGATATTGCCTTTGCGCGGCAAGATCTTGAATGTCGCCAGCGCCACGCGGGACAAGCTCGCCGGCAATCAGCAGCTCGCCGACCTTATTCAGGCGCTCGGCTGCGGCGTCGGCTCGCATTACAAGGAGGACGAGCTTCGCTACGAAAAGGTGATCATCATGACCGACGCGGATGTGGACGGCGCCCATATCGCCTCCCTGCTGATCACCTTTTTCTACCGGCAAATGCCGAAGCTCGTCGAGGCCGGCCATCTTTATCTCGCGGTGCCGCCGCTCTACCGGCTGACCCAGGGGGCGCGACAGGTCTACGCCCGCGACGAAGCCCATCGCGACGAATTGATCGCCAAGGTGCTGGCCGGTAAGGGAAAGGTGGAGGTCAGCCGGTTCAAGGGGTTAGGCGAAATGCTTCCGGCCCAGCTCAAAGAGACGACGATGGACCCGAAGAAGCGCAATCTGCTGCGCGTCATCGTGCTCGCCGAGGATCAGGAAGGGACATCCGACTCGGTGGAGCGTTTGATGGGCAATCGGCCGGACGCGCGTTTCGCGTTCATTCAGGAACGGGCCGCCTTCGCCAACGTGTCCGAATTACTCGTCGTTTGACGGAAATCACTCGCCGAAACAGACGAAGGGGATGCGGCCGCCGAGCAGCCATCGCTGAGGTCTTCAGTGGGAGGGGAAATTGAGTTGAATATCATGTCGTTGCCGATCCCGTTCGACGACGACAAGAATATTCTGTTGCTTGCCAATACGCTTTAAAGCATCGTTTAGCGCATTATATGAATTAACAGGCCCACCAGCGAGGCTCATAACAATATCGCCAGCCACTATCCCGGCTTGCTCTGCGACTGAGCCTTTTTCGACATTCGCGACCAGCATTCCACGACCTTCTTGGATATTGGACTGTCTGGAAGCAAAATATCCCACCGGCACCACTTTCATCCCTATATGAGGCGCGCCTTGATAAATACTGACATTTAGAACACTTACGGTATCGGTTATAGCTCCAAGCTGCGCCCTGATCTGTTCAGGTGAAATAACGAATATGATCTGCTCCCCGCTCTGGGCGGATATGCGTATACGATAACCGGTCCACATGTATTTTATTAGCACGCGTTCGTCTAATTGGACTCCAAGCGTTTCATCGTCCGCCGAATACATCATATCGACTATCTTTAACGCATTTGCATTCTCATCAGATGCAACATTATAGGTATACGCGTTCTTAGTATTACCTAGAGCTATATAAAGTTGCGTTGTAACATGTCCGGTTTTTTTATCTATGAAGCTCCTCAAAAGCCAGCGCTTGAATGGACCTTCAATGGGGTTATCGTACTGGCTTCTTCCATAAATCTTTATGGCTGTATCAAATTCGCTTGTTTCAACTCTCGGAAGATCTTCGGCCGACGCAGGAAATGCGCTCCAATTGACAAAGACCGCCACAAGCAACCAGCCAATTTTGCCATGTCTCAGATCGACAAGCGACGCTTTTACACGAGGATAATCGAGCATTTCGTAAAATCCGGACGACAAAATAGTCAGCAAAAAACGCTGAGCAAATGTATCTAAAGGGATGCGTGGGGATACGAAAGCCCTCGCGCGCTTCTTCGCTGCGAAGGTGGCCGGCGGCAAATGGCGTTTCGAGGAGGCCACTCCATTCCACTTGCGCGCCGGCCGACCCTACGGACCCAGGAGATGCGGCGGACCTGAGCACTCCGCAGGGTATCTTTGTAGTCAAGTCGCCGATTGCGCATGAACATGCGCAGAGGCGCGGCTAAGGCTTTCTTAAAGGAGCCTGTGCCACGCCGCCTCATCGCGGCTCGGCGAAGCGACGTTAACGCGCGGCGGAGAAAATGCAATCGGCTTATTGAGGCCGGCCGCTGGTTCTCGCCTTATCGTAAAGAGAACGGTCAAAAAATCGCTGTCTCCCTCATCCCGCCGAAGGGCGCCGCGCCGAGCCGACCAGAGTTGGCCGAGATCCGATTGCGGCCACGCTGCTTCGACAAATAGAGAGCCTTGTCGGCGCGGCGGAGAAGCTCGGGAGGCGCGTCGTCGGCGCTCTCCGCGAGGCCGATCGAGACCGTGACCTGGATCGCCGGCCGATCAGCAGCAATGATGAAATTTTCCGCCGCGACTCCGGCGCGAACCCGCCCGGCGGTCATGGCGCCTGCGTCGAGCCCGGTCTCGGGCATGACCACGACGAATTCGTCGCCGCTGAGGCGGCAGAAAAGATCCCCGCCGCGAATGAGCTTTCGCACCCGCGCCGCGAAGGATTTCAAGACCCGATCCCCCGCCTCATGCCCATAGGCGTCATTGACAGCTTTGAAACGATCTATATCGAGGATCATCACGCTGAGCGGCCGGGCGTCGCGGACCGCCCGATCGACGAGATCCGCGAGGCAGCCGTCAAGATAGCGGCGATTGTTTAATCCCGTCAGCGGATCGACCACAGCCATCTCGATCGACGCCTCGACATTCTCGCGCAGGCAATCGGCGTAGCGCTTGCGCAGCACTTGCGTCCGCACGCGCGCGACGAACTCATTGCGGTCGAGGGGACGCAGGATGAAATCATTCACGCCGAGATCGAGGCCCTGCAGGATGCGGTCGCGATCCTCCGGCTCCGCGACCGCGAGCACCGGAATGTGGCGCGTCCGCTCGAGCGATCTGATCTGACTGCAGAGCCGCAGCGCGTCATATCCAGCAAGGCCGAGACTCACAATGAAGAGATCCAAATCGCCGGCGCCGCCTCGGAGCAGCGCGGCCCGGGGATCGATTTCGACCTCGACATTGTGATCGGCGCGCAAGGCGCCGCTCATCGCTTCCACCGAGGAGCGGCGATCATCGACGAGCATGACGCGGCCTCTGGCGCCGCCGCCGTCCATGGCTTTGGCGAGAGGATCGGCGATTTTGAGTTTCGCCGAACGCATGGCGCGGGCGCGCAGCTCATCCAGGACGAGCCGCAGGCGCGAGAGGGAGCGGACCCGGGCCAGAAGCGCAATCTCGTCGATCGGCTTGGTCAGGAAATCATCCGCGCCCGCCTCGAGCCCCCTCACGCGGTCCGACGCCTGGTCGAGCGCCGTCACCATGACGACAGGGATATGGGAGGTGGCCGGGTCCTGCTTCAACCTGCGGCAGACCTCGAAACCATTCATCCCAGGCATCATGACGTCGAGAAGAACGATGTCGCATCGGCCGTCGGCGCAAATTTTCAAAGCGTCGGCCCCGTTCGTGACCGTCAGGACCTCAAAATATTCGGCGGTGAGGCGCGCCTCGAGAAGCTTGAGATTGGGAAGAATGTCGTCGACGACCAGAACCCGGGCGGTCATGTTCTCCTCGCTCCTCCTTGGCTGCGAACGGCGCGCCGACGTCATTGTTCGTGAAGGTAATTGCGCACGGTTTCGAGGAATTTCACGATGGAGATCGGCTTCGAAAGATAGGCCTCGCAGCCGCCCTGCCTGATCTTCTCCTCATCGCCCTTCATGGCGAATGCGGTTATGGCGATCACAGGAATATGGCGCAGATTTTCATCGTCCTTGATCCATTGCGTCACTTGAAGTCCGGACACTTCCGGCAATTGAATATCCATCAAAATGAGATTGGGCTTGTGCAGGCGCGCGAGCTCCAAGGCTTCGACGCCACTGCGCGTTTGCACCGTTTTATAGCCATGGGCTTCAAGAAGATCGTTGAACAGCTTCATGTTCAATTCGTTGTCTTCTACGATCAGAATGCTTTTTTGCATTGAGTGAACCTGTTCCGCCCTTAGGGGCGGCGGACAGTCCCCACCCGGGGCGGTCCGATCATACTTCCAACCTTTAACGGATAGAAATTGACGAAAGGGAAATCGGCCTCATGCAAAATAGAGCAATTCCAGCTCCAAGGACCAAATCGGCGCAACTTACGCGAGAGGCGGCGGAAGCTATCGCCATAGACGTCCTGACCTTTATCGCCGCCGAGCCGGCGCGCCTCGAACGGTTCATCGCGCTTTCCGGCCTCACGGGAGATGGTTTGCGCGCGGCCGCAGCGGAGCCAGGATTTTTCGCCGGCGTTCTCGACCATCTCGCCGCGGACGAAGCTTTGCTGCTCGCCTTTTCGGCCAATGCGGGCCAAGATCCGGCAATGATCGCAAAGGCCAGAGACTGCCTCTCGCCGCCCACGGAAACGCAATAGACCAATGGCGGCGGGCTTGCGCGAGGCGTTTTGCCGGGATTGCCTGGCGGCGCAGCCAGCCCCAATGGGGCGCTGCCAATCCTGCAGCTCGCCTCGGATCATAGCACATCCTGAACTCGCCTCGCTGTCGATCGCCCATGTCGACTGCGACGCATTCTACGCTGCGATCGAAAAGCGCGACGATCCGGCGCTTTGCGATAGGCCCCTGATTGTCGGCGGCGGTAAAAGGGGCGTCGTCGCCACCGCCTGCTATGTCGCGCGGACTTATGGCGTCCATTCCGCCATGCCCATGTTCCAGGCGCTGAAGGCCTGTCCCGACGCGGTGGTGATCGCTCCAGACATGGCGAAATATTCTCGAGCCGCGCGGCAAATTCGCGCGCTCATGCAGGATCTCACGCCTTTGGTCGAGCCGGTTTCGATCGACGAGGCTTTCCTCGACCTTGCCGGGACAGCGGCGCTGCATCGCGCGAGCCCGGCGAAAACCCTCGCGGGCTTCGCTCGAAAGATCGAGGCGGAGATCGGGATCAGCGTGTCGATCGGCCTCTCCTATTGTAAGTTTCTGGCGAAGATAGCCTCCGATCTCAATAAGCCGCGCGGCTTTTCCATTATCGGCCGCGCTGAGGCGGAGAGTTTCTTGAAGCCGCGACCGATCGGCCTCATTCCCGGCGTCGGAGCCAAGACGCAGGCGAGGCTCGCGCGAGACGGGTTTCGCATTCTGGGGGATCTCCAGGCCGGCGACGAGGCGCTCTTGGCTGCGCGCTATGGGGCCGAGGGTCGCCGTCTCTGGCGGCTCGCGCGCGGGATTGACGCGCGCAAAGTCACTATCGAGCGCGAGGCGAAAAGCATTTCGGCCGAGACGACATTCGAAAGCGATCTCGCGAGCCTCGACGATCTCGCGCCCATTCTCTACCGGCTCTCCGAGACGCTCAGCGCGCGCTTGAAACAGGCGGGGTTCGCTACAAGCGCCGTCACCTTGAAGTTGAAGACCACCGATTTCAAGATCCGCACCCGCGCCCTCTCCGGCCTTCCGGCGACGCAATTGCCGAAGCGCCTTTTTGCGCCAGCGCGAGACCTTCTCGCACGGGAGCTTGCGATCGGGCCGGCGGGAGCGCGGTTCCGGCTGATCGGCATAGGCGCCAGCGATCTTCGCCCGGCGGCGGAAGCCGATCAAGGCGATCTCGTCGACATAGGCCTCGCGCGGGAGAAGGCGGAAGACAAAGCAATCGATGCGGTTCGCGCGAAATTCGGTTCAAGCGCGATTGTGAAGGGGATTGCGCTACGAAGAGACCGAAAGCTGAATTAGATGCCGTAGACAGATCGTTGTCGCGGGAAACCACAACTTGCCATTCATCTCTTGGCTGCCAGTTTGGCGAGCGGATCGATCCTGTCAAGGATGCAAAGCACCGGCTTCGCCGGCGCGAGCGAAGCTCGCGTCCTTGACAGGTTCGCATCCGTCTCGCCAATAATGCCAGCCGTAGGTAAATGGCGAAATCTGACATTGGCCAATGGTCAAATGCAGAAAAGTTTGGCGCGGAACGGCCTATCCCCTCCCATGCGGCGCGGTGAAATCAATCTCCGGCCCAACCGGCACAATGCCCGTTGGATTGATCTGCAAATGGCTTTGATAATAATGCCGCTTGATATGATCGGGACGAAAGGTCGAAGCGATCCCGCCAGTCTGATATAGATCGCGAACATAGGCGAAAAGGTTCGGGTAATCAGCGATCCCCCTTATATTGCATTTGAAATGGCCGACATAGACGATGTCGAAGCGTAAAAGCGTCGTCAACAGCCTAATGTCCGCCTCGGTTAGCCGGTCGCCACAGAGATAGCGGCGGTCCGCGAGCCTCGCGTCCAAAAAATCCAAACTCGCGAACAAGGGGCCGATGGCCTCTTCATAAGCGGCCTGCGTCGTCGCGAAGCCCGCCTTGTAGACTCCATTATTCACCGTGTCATAGATGCGCGCATTGAGTCCGTCGATCTCTCCGCGCAAATCCTGAGGATAGTAATCGCCCGCAGCGGCGCCGACGCCGTCAAAAGCGGAATTGAACATCCGAATGATCTCGGAGGATTCGTTCGAGACGATCGTCCGCTTTTCCTTGTCCCACAGGACGGGCACGGTGACGCGGCCCGAATAGGTTGGCGCGGCGGCGCGGTAGATCTCATACAGAAATTGCGCGTGACGGATTGGATCGGCGATCACTCCGTCTCCGTCAGCGAATGTGATGCCGTTCTCGCGCATCAGCCAATTCGTGATCGAAAGCGAGACAAATCCGGTAAGGCCCTTCAGCTCGCGAAAGATCAAGGTGCGATGCGCCCAAGGGCAGAAATAGGCGCCATAAAGATGATAACGCCCCGCCTCGGCCTTGAAGCCGCCCTGCCCTGACGGACCCGGCGCGCCATCCGGCGTAATCCAATTGCGAAATTTCGCGGCGTCGCGCTCGAAGCGGCCGCCCGTCTTGCCGGTGTCATACCAATGGTCACGCCAAACGCCGTCGACAAGCAGCCCCATCGCGCACCTCAATTCAATTCGGGCCTAGCCTAAACGAGGCCGCGCCGGGTTCGCTTCCAGCGCGGACAATAGTCCGAGCCTTCAGCTTGCAAGGCCGGACTGCAAAGCTTACAGAAAAGCCCACATGTCTGTGGGACATGCTTCAACTTAATTGATCCGCCGCAGTTCCGTAATCGGTCGGGTGATCCCATCTGGCTGCCGGCAGAGATCATTATAGCGTCACGCGTTCGAGGGTCCTGCATGATTTGGCCGCTCACGTCCAAACCGAAATTCGAATCGTTCCGGGAGGAGCAGGCCGCGCCCCCTGCCCCGGCGCCCGCCGGCGCGAAGCAGAACAGGCTCGATCTCAGCTTGCGGCTGCGGCGCAACCGCAAGGCCGAATGGTCGCGTCGGCTTGTGCGTGAAAACACTTTGTCGGCGGCGGATCTCATCTGGCCGATCTTTCTGAGCGAAGGCGAAAATCTGCGGGAGCCGATACCGTCCCTGCCCGGCGTAGAGCGTCTTTCGATTGACGAGGCCGTGCGCGCCGCGGCCGAAGCCGCCGAGCTCGGCATTCCGGCGATCGCGCTGTTTCCCAACACCGACCCGGCCTTGCGCGATGAGAAAGCGAGCGAGGCGCTGAACCCAGACAACCTCGTCTGCCGCGCCTTGCACGCGATCAAGAAAGAGATTCCGCAGCTAGGCCTTATCACCGATGTCGCGCTCGATCCTTACACGAGCCATGGCCATGACGGCCTCTTGCGCGGCGAAGAGATCCTGAACGACGAAACGGTCATCGTCCTCGTCGAGCAGGCGCTGAACCAGGCGCGCGCCGGCGCCGACATTATAGCGCCCTCCGACATGATGGATGGACGCGTCGGCGCGATCCGCGCCGCCCTCGACGCGCATGGCTTCGAGGCTGTGCAGATTTTATCTTACGCCGCCAAATACGCGTCAGCCTTTTATGGGCCTTTCCGCGACGCCATCGGCACCAACGCAATTCTCGTCGGCGATAAGCGCACCTATCAGATGGACCCTGCGAATTCAGACGAGGCTTTGCGCGAGGTCGCGCAAGACATCGAGGAAGGCGCCGACATCGTGATGGTGAAGCCGGGCCTGCCCTATCTCGACGTGATCTTCCGGGTGAAGGATCATTTCGGCCTGCCGACCTTCGCCTATCAGGTCTCCGGCGAATACGCGATGATCATGGCGGCGGCGAACAATGGCTGGATCGACGGCGACAAGGCCATGCTCGAAAGCCTGCTCGCGTTCAAACGCGCGGGCGCCGACGCGGTGCTGACCTATTTTGCCCCACGTGCGGCGAAAAAGCTGAAGGAATTGGCCTGAGGCCGGCGGTTTGCGGCCTTGGCGGCAAATCGTTCCCGGACTGCCTCCCTTCTGAAATCGCCCGGAGCCGTAATTTTGGCTTCGGGGAATGTCGTTCTCCTCTCATTGCCGCGCTGAACATGCTCTGTTCGCGGCAATGAAAGCGCCCGCCTGTCCAGGCATTTATTTCGGAAAATTTTCGCCTCGTGTGGATAGCGGGATCAGCGGGACCGGTCTCACGCCTAAGAAAAATGCCCTCCTCTCCGCCGCGATGGCGTGCGACAAAGACAGCTTGAATGCGAGCTGATTCGGCCCCGCCTCGCGGCGCGCGGATCCAAGAAAGTCCAATGCCTACGATCGATCATACCGCCGACAGAATCGGCTTTGCCGCCGGCGCGAATTCCGCAATAGAGCCCGGCTTTCGCCTTGCGCCGCACAATATCGAGGCCGAACAGGCATTGCTCGGCGCGATCCTCGTCAATAACGACGCCTTCGATCGCGTGTCCGATTTCCTCAGGCCCGAGCATTTCTCCGAGGAGCTGCATCGGCGCATCTACGATGTCGCCTCGCAGCTCATCCGCGCCGGCAAGCTCGCCTCGCCGATCACCGTGAAGACTTTTCTTGGCGATCATGATCTCGGCGGCATCACTGCGCCGCAATATCTCGCGCGCCTCGCCGCAGAAGCAACGACCGTCATCAACGCCGAGAATTACGGCCGCACCATCCATGATCTCGCGGTCCGGCGCGATTTGATTCTAATCGGCGAAGACATCGTGAACGGCGCCTATGATGCGCCGGTCGACGCGAGCCCGCGCGACCAGATCGAGGAAGCCGAGCGCAAACTCTATTCGATCGCGGAGTTCGGCCGCTACGAAGGCGGGTTTCAGCGCTTTTCCGACGCCTTGACGGTCGCCGTGGATATGGCGGCGAAGGCGTTCGAGCGCGACGGGCGCTTGTCCGGGATCGCGACCGGCCTCATAGAACTCGACCACAAGATGGGCGGGCTGCAAGCCTCCGATCTCGTGATCGTCGCCGGCCGCCCCGGCATGGGCAAGACCGCATTTGCGACCAATATCGCTTTTAATATAGCAAAAGCCTATGAGCCGAGGCCCAAGCCGGATGGGACTGTGGAGACCGCCAATGGCGGAGTCGTGGGTTTCTTTTCGCTCGAAATGTCCGCCGAGCAATTGGCCACCCGCGTCATAGCCGAGCAGGCTGGCGTCGCCTCCTACAAGATCAGGAGAGGCGACATCACCGAGCTCGAGTTCCATCGCCTCGCTGAGGCCGCGCGGGACATGCAGACGATCCCCTTCTATATCGACCAGACGGGCGGTCTCTCTATCGCCCAGTTGACGGCGCGCGCGCGAAGGCTCAAACGACAGCGCGGGCTCGACGTTCTCGTCATCGATTACCTTCAATTGCTCGGCGGCTCGAAGACCCGCGGCGATAGCCGCGTCCAGGAGGTGACCGAGATCACGACGGGGCTCAAAGCCTTGGCCAAGGAATTGAACGTTCCCGTGATCGCGCTGTCGCAATTGTCGCGGCAAGTGGAAAACCGCGACGACAAACGCCCGCAATTGTCCGATTTGCGTGAATCGGGCTCGATCGAGCAGGACGCGGACGTCGTCCTCTTCGTCTATCGTGAGGAATATTACTTGAACAACAAGCAGCCGCGCGAAGGAACCGAGGAGTTCCTGGCCTGGCAGACCGACATGGAGCGCGTGCACGGCCGCGCCGAAATCATCATCAGCAAGCAGCGCCATGGTCCGACCGGCACGGTCGAGCTCGCTTTCGAGGCGGAAATGACGCGGTTTTCCAACCTGGCGCGCGAGGACGCCCTGCCGGAGCATCGATGAGGACAGCCGGCGGCTTCGACGTTTCGCGCCAGGAAGCGGGCGCCATACTCAGCATTGATCTCAAAGCCTTGGTCGACAATTGGCGCACGCTTCAGGCCGTCTGCGGCGCGGCTGAATGCGGCGCGGTAGTTAAAGCGGACGCTTATGGGATCGGGATGGAGCCCGTCGTCCAAGCGCTCGACGCCGCCGGCTGCAAGACCTATTTCGTCGCCCATGTCTTTGAAGGCCGGCGTCTCCGCGCGCTGTCCCGCGACGCCGTGATCTACGTCTTGAACGGACTCCTCCCCGGAACTGCGCCGTCCTATGCACAACATGGGCTTCGTCCGGTGCTGGGCTCGGCGCCAGAAATCGAGGAGTGGCTTCAGTTCACGGCGCTCTCCGGCGCCCGCACGCCCGATGGCGGCGACGCTCTGCCCGCCGCGCTGCAAATCGACACCGGAATGAACCGGCTAGGCCTCAAGGAAGTCGATTTCGACGCCGCCGAGTGCCTGACGCAGCACGTGAATGTCGCGCTTGTGCTCAGCCATTTCTCCTGGACCGGCCATGGCGACGACGACAGAGCCAGAAACCAGATCGAGATTTTCGAGAGATTGCGGGCGCGATGGTTTGACGTCCCTGCATCGATGGCCAATTCCGCCGGCGTCTTTCTGGAGCGAGGCCCGCTCTATGATCTTGTCCGGCCCGGTTACGCCCTCTACGGCGGCAATCCGACTCCGGGGCGCCCCAATCCGATGCGGAGCGTCGTGCGGCTGGAGGCGCGAATCCACCAGATTCATCAAGTCGCGCCGGGCGAGAGAGTCGGCTATGAGGGGGCCTGGACGGCGAAAAGCCCACGGCGGCTGGCGACGATCAGCGCCGGCTACGCCGATGGCGTTCCGCACGCCGCAATGGGAAGCAATGCGCGAGCGGGCGGCGAGGCTCTCGTCAGCGGACGGCGCTGTCCTTTTGTCGGACATGTCTCAATGGATCTGATCGTCATCGACATATCCGAAGTAGCGAACGCCCAGCGCGGCGACATGGTGGAGCTGATCGGGCCGACGATTACGATCGATGAGCTCGCGGCGCGCGCCGGCACGATCGGATATGAAATTCTGACCCATCTGGGGCGGCGTTTTTATCGCCGCTACACCAGGCTTTGAGCATGGCCAAGCCGCATATTTCCTATGTCTGCCAGAACTGCGGCGCGGCAAGCCAGCGCTGGCAAGGCCGCTGCGAATCCTGCGGCGCGTGGAATACGATCGCCGAGGAAAGCGCTGGCTCTGGAATTGGCGCGCAGGCTGCGCTCGGCGTTCGGAAGGGCCGCGTCTTCAATCTTTCGAACCTGGTCGATAAAGACCGCCCGGCGGCGGCTCGAATAACGACTGGCTTGGCGGAACTTGATCGCGTCATCGGCGGCGGCTTCGTCCCAGGCTCAGTTTTCTTGCTCGGCGGCGAGCCCGGCATCGGCAAGTCGACGCTGTTGATCCAGGCGTGCGCCGCGCTCGCCGCGCAAGACAGACGCGTCGTCTATATTTCCGGTGAGGAGGCGGTCGATCAGGTGCGCCTGCGCGCGCTGCGTCTTGGCCTCGCCGGAGCCTCCATCGAACTCGCCGCTGAGACCAATGTGGACGATATCGTCGCCACTCTCGGCCAAGGCAAGCGGCCGGCCCTCGTCGTCATCGATTCGATCCAGACGATGTGGACGCCGGTCGTCGACTCGGCGCCCGGCACGGTCAGCCAGGTTCGCGGCGCGGCCCAGGCGCTGATCCGCTTCGCCAAGGCGACGGGCGCGGCGGTGATTCTTGTCGGCCATGTCACCAAGGACGGCCAGATCGCAGGGCCCCGCGTCGTCGAACATATGGTTGACGCGGTGATTTCCTTTGAAGGCGAGGGCGGCCGCGACCTCCGCTTGCTTCGCGGCGTCAAGAACCGCTTCGGCCCAACCGACGAGATCGGCGTTTTCGAGATGACCGGACGAGGGCTCGCCGAGGTGGCTAATCCATCCGCCTTGTTTCTCTCCGCGCGCGACGCCGCGGCGCCTGGAGCCGCGGTTTTCGCGGGGATGGAGGGAAGCCGCCCGCTTCTCGTCGAATTTCAGGCGCTGGTCGCGCAAAGCTCGCTCGGGACGCCGCGCCGCGCCGTCGTCGGCTGGGACGCCGCGCGCCTGTCCATGGTTCTCGCCGTCCTCGAGGCGCATGCCGGGCTGAAGCTCGGCCAATATGACATCTATCTCAGCGTCGCGGGCGGCTTGCGCGTCGGCGAGCCCGCCGCCGATCTCGCCGCGGCGGCCGCTCTCGTGTCCTCCCTGACCGGCAGAACGCTTGCGTCCGACTCCGTCTTTTTCGGCGAGATCGCGCTTTCCGGCGCGATCAGGCCGGTGGCGCATGGAATGGCGCGGCTCAAGGAGGCGGCGAAACTTGGCTTTTGTCATGCGACCCGACCGCAAGCGTCACCGGAGTCTGGCGCGGAAAGAGGCGAACGCCCCTCGAGCGATCTCACTGTGCACAACTGTCTGCATATTTCCGAGCTGGTCGCCAAGATCGCCGCGGCCAAACCGAATGAGTCCGTCGCGCCGCCGCGACGCAGCTAAATGCGGAAGATGCGAAGGTTGAAGCAGCTAGCCCAAAACCCTCGCAAACGCTCGCTATACGCTCTTGCAACCTTTTTCTTTGCAAGGTGACTGAAACGATTCGCCTCGCTATAAGACCTAGCGACGGCGGCCCCGCTTCAATTCGATTAGGTGAGGAAGGCGGCGGCGCGCAGGACAATCTTCACGGCGTTCGAACGCGCCGGCGGCACATCTGATCTCACGCTTGCGGCGCGAAGGGCCAAAGCTAATGCCATCCTATCTCGATCTGGGCTTGATCGTCGTCATATTGATCTCGGCCTTCCTGGCGATGTTGCGCGGGTTCACCCGCGAGGTGCTGGCGATCGCGTCATGGGGCGGCGCCGCCGTCGCCGCGATCTATCTTTACCCCTTTGTCGTGCCTTACGTGAAACCCTACATCGCCAAGGAGATCGTCCAACAGGCCGTCTCCGCCGCGGCGGTTTTCTTCGTGACCTTGATCCTCGTATCCATCCTGACCGTGAAACTCTCGGACGCTATCCTGGACTCGAAGGTCGGGGCGCTCGATCGTTCCCTCGGCTTCGTTTTCGGGGCGGTTCGCGGGCTGCTGCTCTGCGTCATCGCCTTTGTTTTCTTCAGCTGGCTCGTGCCTGAGAAGACCCAGCCGGAATGGGTCAAGACTGCAAAGATGCGGCCGCTTTTGCAAGCCACCGGAGACCAGCTCATGGCGGTCCTGCCGGATGACCCCGAGGGTCTTTTGAGCAAGCTCAAGAAGCCCAAGGCCGGGACCGCGGCCGAGGAGCCGGCGCCCGACAGCGATGTGGAGCCGAAGGCTGGGCCGGCATTGCCCCAGGAAAGATCCGGGAGCGGCAAAAGGACGTGAGCCGTCGCTGCGACGGTCGGTCGCCGGCGCGGCTCGAGCTTCTTCGCGCCGACAAGGCTGACATTCGCCTCAAAGTTGATTATGTAAGCATTGCGTCATCCGCTTCGGCTCACGACTTGCTTTGCGCAAAGGCCCCGGACGCGCGAGATCGCCCTACGGGAGGCGACTGTCGACATCAAGCTGCTCGACGAGGACATTTTCGGGAGACGGTTCATGGGTGACGCGGTCAACGGCGGACAGAGTCCTGATTGCGACCCTAAGTCTTCCCGGGACGAGCATTCCTTCGGCCCGTCCGATTCGGAAGACTTCGACTTCGATGCCGACCGGTTGCGCGAGGAATGCGGAGTCTTCGGCATTTTCGGCCATCCTGAGGCCGCGGCGATCACGGCGCTCGGACTGCACGCCTTGCAGCACCGCGGCCAGGAGGCGGCCGGCATCGTCGCCTATGATGGCCATAGGTATAATTCGGAACGCAGGCTCGGCCTCGTCAGCGAGCATTTCTCCAAGGCTTCGACCATCGAGCGGCTTCCGGGCGAATCGGCGATCGGCCATGTGCGCTATTCGACAATGGGCGAAACTATCTTGCGCAATGTCCAGCCGCTTTTCGCCGAGCTGAATTCCGGCGGTTTCGCCGTCGCACATAACGGCAATCTCACCAATGGACTGACGCTGCGCCGCGATCTCGTGCGCGACGGGGCGATCTATCAATCGACCTCCGACACCGAGGTGATCCTGCATCTCGTCGCGCGAAGCCGCCGCCAGCGCCTTATCGACCGTTTCATTGAGGCCTTGCGCGCCATCGAAGGCGCTTACGCGCTGGTCGCCCTGTCCAACAAGAAGCTCATCGGCGCGCGAGATCCGCTGGGGATAAGGCCCCTCGTCCTTGGCGAACTCGACGGACGCTACATCCTCGCCTCAGAGACCTGCGCGCTCGACATTATCGGCGCGCGTTTCGTGCGCGATATCGAAAATGGCGAGATCGTCGTCATTTCCGAAGAAGGCATCGAGAGTTTGCGGCCTTTTCCGCCGCGTCCGATGCGTCCATGCATTTTCGAATATATCTATTTTGCGCGGCCCGATTCGATCGTGCATGGCCTCCCTGTCTATAATGTCCGGAAAGCAATGGGCGCGGAGCTCGCGCGCGAGGCGCCTATCGACGCCGACGTCGTTGTGCCTGTGCCGGATTCCGGCGTGCCTGCGGCAATCGGCTACGCGCAATTTTCTGGCGTCCCTTTCGAACTCGGCATCATCCGAAATCACTACATCGGACGGACCTTCATCCAGCCGACCCAATCGGTCCGCGAGTTGGGCGTGCGCCTGAAGCACAGCGCCAATCGCGCGGTCGTCGCCGGCAAGCGCATCGTCCTGATCGACGATTCGATCGTGCGCGGCACGACATCCGTCAAGATCGTGCAGATGATGCGCGACGCCGGCGCGCGCGAAGTGCATTTCAGGATCTCGTCGCCGCCAATTACCCATCCCGACTATTATGGAATCGACACGCCCGAGCGGGACAAATTGCTCGCGGCAACCTACACCCTTGAGGAAATGCGCGCCTATATCGGCTGCGATTCCCTCGCCTTTCTGTCGGTTGACGGCATCTATCGCGCCATGGGCGAAAAAGCCCGCGATCCGCTGCGCCCCCAGTTCACCGATCATTGCTTCACCGGCGATTATCCGACGAAGCTCACCGATGTCGGCGGCGAAACGAAGAGCCAGCTTTCGCTTCTGGCGGAAGCCAGTTGAGCCCTCTTCCTACTCCAACGGAACATAAAGAGATCTCGCTGGATTTGATTTGACGCGTCTTGGCGTAAAACAATGTCGCTTGCGCTCGCTGGAAACAGGGCGCTCTTATTACGAAACCGGCCGCAGCTTTCGCGGATTATGCTGGAGAGCCGCACGCAAACGCAGAATCGCGCCGCCAGCTTATTGTTAAGCTCCCGCAAATAGCAAGCGCTTCTCATGTCTCTCCTTCTCGACGGCCGCATAGCCCTAGTGACTGGAGCGTCGCGCGGCATAGGCCGCGCGGTCGCGATCGAGCTCGCCAGAGCCGGCGCGCATGTGATCGCGCTCGCCCGCACCCAAGGCGCGCTTGAGGAGCTCGACGATGCGGTCCGTGGCGAAGGCGGCGAGGTGACGCTGGCGCCTTGCGACGTCAAAGACTTTCCGGCGCTCGACCGCCTCGGCGCGGCGATCTTCGAGCGATGGGGAAAGCTCGACATATTCATCGGCAACGCCGGCGTGCTTGGCCCCCTGACGCCGCTCGCCCATGTCGAGCCGAGGCAATGGGACGATGTGTTTGCGGTCAATGTCACGGCCAATTGGCGGCTCATTCGCTCGCTCGACCCCCTCCTCCGCGCGGCCGACGCCGGACGGGTGATTCTCATTTCGTCGGGCGCTGGCCATGCGGCGAATTTCAAGGCCTATTGGGGGCCTTACGCGATCTCGAAGGCGGCGATCGATGCGCTGGTCCGCACCTATGCGGCGGAAACCGCGAATATTTCGGCGGTGAAAGTCATGGCGGTCAATCCGGGGCCGCTGCGCACGCGCATGCGCGCCTCCGCCATGCCCGGCGAAGACCCGATGAGCCTAAGAACGCCGGAGGAGCTTGCGCCAAAGATCGTCGCGCTCTGCGCGCCGGACTGGCCGCTGACCGGCAAGCTTTACGATTTTCCGACGGACCGGGTGCTGAGCTTCATGCCGCCGGCGTGAGAACGCTCCGTTGCAATAGCCCCGCTGCGTGCTAATGTTGAACACATGGGAAGGTTTCGCCAGGGCTCGGTCGCAAAGCGCGTCGTGATTAGCGTGATCGCGCTCTATGCGCTTTTGCTGCAGGCGTTTCTTGCTGATGCCGGACCGGTCGCTGCTTTCGATTCATCGACCGGCATGACCTGCTCGCAAGATGGATCGCCCTCTGGCGCACCCGGCGGCGAACATCATTATCACGCCGGACTTTGCTGCATTCTGGCATGCGCTGCTTGCGCTTGCGCCTATGTCGCTGCGACCGCCGCAGTCGCGGTTTTTCCAAGGCGTGCGGCCTCGTCCATAGTCTGGGAATCGGCGCCCTCAATCGCAGCGCGTCCGCCTCTCAAATTCTATTTCGCCGCGCGTGGCCCTCCCCAAGACCTTTAAAACGCGCCTCTCCGCTCGGCTCTTCGCGACCTCGCCAAGCTTGCTCGACGACGCTCCGGCAATAGTTTCCTCCTGTCTTGACGAGGATTGCTGAGCCCGCGCGAAATCCGCTCTTGGCTCGGAAGTCCGTCCTGGAGACGCGCCGCGCCGCGGCGCCTCGCGGCAAAACGTCCCATCATTTCTATTTCGCATGGCCGTCGCGCGCCCATTGCGGCCCCGGCCTTCATCAAAAAGGTCATCCTGATGTTGCATTCCATGTTGGAAGGCGGCGCCATGGCGCTCGCCTTGATTGGCGCAGGCGCTCGCTTGCGCGCTCGCGCCGAAGGAGGAGCCAATGGGCGCGCCTGAGGCGGTCCTCGAGGGCCTCTATCAAGCTCATGCGCATGAATTGCATGGGTTTGCCCGCCGCCGCGTAGGACGCCAGGAGGCGGAGGACGTTGTGCAGGACGCCTACCTCCATCTGCTTCAGCGAGGGGCGATCGGGGCCCTTGAGCATCCGCGCGCTTATCTCTTTCGCATCGCCGCCAATCTGGCCGTCGATGCGGCGCGCAAGACAAAGACGCGATCCCGTTACGCCGCAGACGAGATTGAATTCCTCGGCCTCGCCACAAGCGCGGCCAGTCCCGAGGCGACCGTCGAAGGCGCCATGGAGCTGCGCCAGTTCCAGGCCTCTCTCAACGAGCTCCCACCGCTCTGCCGCGAGGCTTTTCTTCTCAATCGGATCGATGAACTCACCCATGCCGAAATCGCCAGTCGGCTCGGCGTGTCGGTGCGAACCATCGATCGGCATATGGCGAAAGCCATGAATCATCTGCGCCGGCGGCTTCCCCGATCCTACAAGGCCGGAGCGGCATGAAGGATAATCGAATGAACGTTTCAGTCGGGTAGCGCGCATAGCGCGATCGTCAAATGCCGCCGCGGATCGGCGCTCGGTCCGACGGACAAACGGAATTCGCCGGGCTCAAGACGCGGTCGAAGGGTGACGTCCAAAAAGCGAAGCGAGCGGACTGGAAGCGGAAATTGCACGATCCCGCTTTCACCCGCTCGCAGCGCTATCTTGGCTACGCCTTTGAGCTCCAGGAGAGGCCGCGCGACGCTCGCCACCATATCCCGCGCGAATAGGAACAGCGTCTCTTCTCCGGCGACAGGCCCCTCGTTGAAGACATCGACCGTCACGATGATTTCGTCGCCGAGCCAGAAGCTTTCGCTGCTCGCGCGCAGATTTGCGAGGGCGAAACGGCTATAGGACAAGCCGTGTCCAAAAGGGAAAAGCGGTTCGGTCGGCATGTCGAGATATTTGCTGGCGTAAAGCTCGTTCGCACCCGCCGGTCTCCCCGTCGGGCGCTCGGCGTAGAAGATCGGGACTTGGCCGATATGGCGCGGCCAGGTGACGGGAAGCCGGCCCGTGGGATTGAAAGCCCCGGTGAGGACATCGGCCACGGCATGCCCAGCCTCGGCGCCGAGAAACCAAGCGGCGACGACGGCCCGCGCCCGCTCCACGAGCATCGGAATGATCAACGGCCGCCCGGAGAAAACAAGGGCGACGGTGGGCTTGCCTTGGTCCAAAACCGCCTGCGCAAGCTCGGCCTGATGGCCCGGCAGGTCCGGGTTCGCCCTCGAAGCCGCTTCCCCGCTCATGGCGGCGGCTTCGCCGAGGCACAGCAACACGAGATCGGCGCCGCGGCAGACCGCCAGCGCCGGGGCGATTCCCGAAACGTCGTCATCCTCAATTCCAACGCCGCGTTCAAAAACAATCTCGGCGTTCGGCAGCGCCTCCGTCAAAGCTTGAAGGACGGTGACGCAATCGTCGGCGTCGCCGGCGGCTGGCCATGGCCCGCGCATTTCGGCGCCCGCATCGGCGAGCGGGCCGATGAGAGCGATGCGGCGCAGCTCGCGCGAGAACGGCAAGACGCCATCATTGGTCAGGACCACGATCGCGCGCCGCGCAATGTCGCGCGCAAGCTCGCGGCGGACAGTGGCTTCTCTTGGATCACGCGGCTGCGAGGCTCCGCGCCTAAAGGGGTCGTCGAACAGGCCGAGGCGCTCCTTCAACGCGAGCACGCGCCGGACCGAGCCGTCGATCTGATCCATCGCCACAAGGCCGCGCACAAGCGCCGTGGGGAGTCCTTGGCGATAGGCGTCGCTCATCATGTCGATGTCGACGCCCGCTTGAAGCGCAGCAGCCGCAGCCTCGGCGAGATCGGCGGCGACGCCATGGTTCAGCAATTCCGCGATCGCATTATAATCACTGATGATGACGCCCTCGAAACCGTGCTGACGGCGCAGCCAATCGCGCAGCAAAGGGACATGCGCGGTCATCGGGACGCCATTGAGATCGTTGAAGCCCGGCATGATCGCGGCGCAGCCGGCGGCGATCGCCGCCGCGAATGGCGGCAGATAGATTTCATGCAGGAGGCGCTCGGAAACATCGGCCGAGGCGTAGTCGCGGCCGGCCAAAGCGGCGCCATAGGCGCAAAAATGCTTGGCCGTAGCGGCGATCGCGTCAGCCGCGGCGAGGTTTGAGCCTTGAAAGCCGCGCACTTTCGCTTCGGCGAACCGCGCTGCGACCCAGGGATCTTCGCCTGGCCCTTCGGCGATCCGCCCCCAGCGCGGGTCGCGCGCAATGTCGAGCATTGGGGCGAAGGTCATGGCGATTCCATCGGCCGCCGCCTCGATCGCCGCCGCGCGCGCGCTAAGTTCCCAAAAATGCGGATCAAACAGCGCCGCTTCCGCAAGAGGGATCGGGAAGATCGTGTTATGTCCATGCAGGACGTCGAAGCCGATCAGCAGCGGAATTTTGAGCCGGCTCTCCTCTACGGCGACGCGCTGAATGGCGCGCGCCTCCTCGGCGCCCCGAAGATTGAGGAGGTTGCCTATGCGCCCGGCGCGGACGCCTTCCGCAACCTCGCCCGCAAGGACCGGCCCGGTGACGATGAATTCGCCCGCAGCCATGCTAAGCTGGCCGATCTTCTCCTCGATCGTCATGGCGGCGAGGAGCTTGTCGATTCGTTTCACCGCCCGCGCCCGCCCCGGCTCTAGACTTTCTTCCTCGCGCCTGCGCCTAGAATAGACCGACGCGCCTCGCGACCCGCGAAATGCTAAGATGGCTGATCCGGAAATGAAACCGAGTTCGATTGTGGAACAAACGATTCAAATCTCAGAACCGAAAGCAAGTTGGCCGGCGCCGGCCGATGAGCTTGCTCCGCAGATCCGAATGATGGGCAAGGCGTTCATGGCCTCGCCCAATCGGACTCCTCTCATCGCGCTCGGCGTCGCGCTTTGCGCGGTGGTTGGCGCAACGGCCTACGGCCAGATCCAGCTCAACGCCTGGAACGGTCCCTTTTACGATTCCCTGTCGCACAAGAACTTCGCCGGCTTCTTGTACCAGCTCATTGTCTTCGTTGGGATCGCAGGCGGGCTGTTAATCTTGAACGTCTCGCAGACCTGGCTCAATCAGACGACGAAATTGAAGCTCCGCGAAGGGCTCACCCGCGATCTGGTCGATCAATGGCTCGAACCCAACCGCGCTTTCCGTCTCGCCGGCGCTGGAGAAATCGGCGTCAATCCCGACCAGCGCGTCCATGAGGACGTGCGCCATTTGACGGAATTGTCGACCGATCTCGGCATTGGCCTGCTCCAGGCGACGCTGCTTCTCGCGAGCTTCATCGGGGTCTTATGGATCCTGTCGCGGGGCATAATCCTTAATCTTGACGGATGGCATTTTGCTATCCCCGGCTACATGGTCTGGTGCGCGCTCCTTTATGCGAGCGCCGCATCCTGGCTGAGCTGGATGGTCGGGCGTCCGCTTATCCGTCTCAATGCCGAGCGCTACGCCCGTGAGGCGGATCTGCGAGTCGCGCTCGTGCGGGTCAACGAGCACGCCAATGGCATCGCGATTCATGGCGGCGAGAGGGATGAAAAAGAGCATGTCGGCCATGCGCTCGATCAGGTCCTCGCCATGATGCGCCGGCTGGTCACGGGAGTGACGCGGCTCGCCTGGGTTACCGCCGGCTATGGATGGTTCACCATTATCGCGCCCTTCGTCGTGGCGGCGCCCGGATTTTTCAGCGGCGATCTGTCCCTCGGCGGGCTGATGGTGGCCGTCGGCGCGTTCAATCAGGTGCAGCAGGCGCTGCGCTGGTTCAGCGACAATTTCAGCGCGATCGCTGATTGGCGCGCCACGCTTCTTCGCGTCGCAAGCTTTCGTCAGGCGCTGGTCGAGATGGACAGGCTAGGCCACAAGACGGGTCAGATCGAGCGCGTCGAGGCCACCGACGGCAAGCTCACGTTCGATAGTCTCGGCGTCGCTTCGCCCGGGGGCTGCGCCGCGCTGAATGAATCGCACATTTCGATCGAGCCCGGAGAGCATGTCTTGATCATCGGCGCGCCGAGAGTCGGCAAGACCAATCTTTTCCGCGCCATCGCAGGTCTTTGGCCGTGGGGCTGCGGCCGCATTTTTCTGCCACCGCGCGAGACCATGTTCTTCATGTCGCAACCTCCTTACATCCCGCCAGGCTCCCTGCGCGCCGTCCTTTCCTATCCCGCTCCGGCGACCGCGTTCACCGATAGCGAGATCACAGCCGCGCTCGATCGAATGGCGCTCTCCTATTTATCGCCCAAACTTGATCGCGTCGCGCATTGGGACGGCGAGCTCAGCGGCGACGAGCTGCAAAATCTCGCTTTCGCGCGTCTGTTGCTGCACAAGCCGGGTTGGGTCCTGATCGACGACGCCATAGGCCGGCTCGACGAGAACAGCCGCATCACTGTCCTTGATATTTTCCGCCACGAGCTGGCCGGAACAACGCTCATCAGCATCGGTCGTCAGGGCACCCCTGACGGCTTCTATACGCGCGTCCTGCGCCTGACCAGCGACCCGGATGGCATGCGGCTGGTTCCTTGTCCGACTCTTCCCACGGCTACGTCGAGGGTCGAGCAAAAGGCCGCCGCTTGACCGCCGGAAAAAACGGGGTCTTTTCATTCAGTATCCTTGAGCCGATGCCATCGTCCCATAAGCAACAAACGATCAACAGGCCTCATGCGCGATCGTCGGACGAGGCGCTGCTCGATCTTGTTCAACGGCAAACATTCCGCTTCTTCTGGGAAGGGGCGCATCCGGTCAGCGGCCTCACGCGCGACCGGACCGGACTCGACGCCGATCCCGATGACGATCTCGTCAGCATTGGCGGCTGCGGATTTGGCGTCATGGCGATCATCGTCGCGACGGAGCGCGGCTGGATCACTCGGGCTGAAGCGATCGGCCGCCTCGACGGAATGCTCGCCTTTCTCGCGCGGACGCCCTGCTATCACGGCCATTTCCCGCATTACGTAAACGGTCGCACCGGCGCGACCATAGCCTTTGGCCGGAAGGACGATGGCGGCGACATAGTCGAAACATCGTTTTTGTTCCAGGGACTCTTATGCGCGCGTCAATATTTCAACCGCGACGACGCCGCGGAGACAAGCCTGCGCGATCGCATCACCTGGCTTTGGCGCGACGCGGAATGGAGCTGGCACGCCCGCAACGGTCATAACGCGCTGACCTGGCACTGGAGCCCCAATCACGGCTGGAGTCTTGACGCCGACGTGAGAGGCTGGAACGAATGCCTCATCACTTACGCGCTCGCCGCCGCCTCGCCGACTTACCCGATCGATCCCGCAGTCTATCATAATGGCTGGGCCCAGAGCCGCCGGTTCATCAATGGCCGTCGGTTTTACGACATTGAACTGCCGCTCGGCCCTGACTTCGGGGGCCCCTTATTCTTCTGCCATTATTCTTTTTGCGGCCTCGACCCGCGCGGACTGAAGGACGCCTACGCCTTCTATCTTGAGCAAAACATGCAGCATACGCTGATCAATTACGAACATTGCGTCCGCAATCCCAATCGCTGCAAGGGCTATGGCCGCAACGTCTGGGGGCTCACGGCGAGCGATGACCCAACCGGCTACGTAGCGCATGCCCCAGACAATGACACAGGCGTCATTTCGCCGACCGCGGCCCTCTCGAGCTTTCCCTACGCCCCACAGCAAGCGATGCGGGCCTTGCGCCAATTTTACGACGTTCTCGGCGACAGAATATGGGGCCGCTTCGGCTTCACCGACGCTTTCAGCGAAAGCCAGGACTGGTACGCAAAGACCTATCTCGCCATCGACCAGGGACCGATCGTCATCATGATCGAGAATTATCGGACCGGCCTCTTGTGGAAATTGTTCATGGCCGACCCGGACGTGCAGACCGGCTTGAGGCGGCTCGGATTCGAAAGTCCGCATCTCGTTTAGGAGAAGCTCGTGGAGGACACAGGATCGACCACGAGCGGAGATTTGGCGCAAGGGGCTCCATGCCTGTCGCAGGATTGGCTCGCGCGTCAATATTCCTTTTCTGCTGCGGCTTTGCTGCGCAGCATTTCGGCGACGCATCTCGTCAAGACGCGGCCGGGCTTTGGCCAGGTGATTCGACCGGTGAAAGGCTCCGTGCTGGCCTCCCCCGTGATCGCAGCCTATGATCCCGACCCGGACTATTTCTTCCATTGGGTGCGCGACTCGGCGATCGTCATGGACGCTCTGCGCTGCCTGATCGTCTCTGGCGCGCTTGGCCGGGAGGGGCTCGGCCATTTCGAGGATTTTCTCGCTTTCAGCTTGCGGCTCGTCGATCTCGACGGGCGCGCGTTTCTAAGCCGTGCGGGTGACTTCCGACAGAGCGTCGAGCCATTCTTCCTGCAATATGTGCGGTCCGATCGCGATTTGGCTGAAATCACAGGCGAACGCGCCCTGGGCGAGCCCCGGTTCAATCCGGATGGAACCCTTGACATCATCAAATGGTCGCGCCCGCAACATGACGGCCCCGCCTTGCGCGCCCTCACGGTCATGCGCTTCTGGGCGCTCGACTCCGTCGGAGAGTTGGAGACCCGCGCCATGCAAACCCTCATCGAGCGCGACCTCGCCTTTATCCATCATTGCTGGCGCGAGCCGAGCTTCGACATTTGGGAAGAGGAGCTTGGCCGCCATTATTACACGCGCCTTGCGCAATACGCCGCGCTCGCCGACGGGGCGCGATGGAGCGATGAATTGGGCAAGCCCGACCGCGCGCAAGCCTATCGCGAGGCCGCGGAAGAGATCGCGCAGAGTCTCGACGAACATTGGAGCGGCGCCGAGGGCTTCTACCTCAGCCGCCTTGACGTCGCGCCCGGCGCATCAAGCAAAGATCTCGACATCGCGACAATTCTCGCGGTGATCCATGCCGACCGCAAGGAGGGAGCGCATAGCGTCCTCGACCCCAAGGTCCTGGCGACTCTGGCGCGGCTGGAAAATTTATTTGAAACCGTCTACCCGATCAATGAACGCCGCCCTGAAGGCTGCGGCCCGGCCATGGGCCGCTACGCGGGCGACCGCTACTACAGCGGGGGGGCCTATTATTTTGCGACGCTCGGCGCCGCTCAATTCTATTTCCGCCTCGCAGAAGCAGCGGCGGCAGGCGCAATGATCCGGGTCACGCGTGAAAATAGGGACATTTTGCAGGGGCTCGACGCGACTTCGGTGAAAAATGCCCCGCCCCCTTTCGGGCCTTTGGCGCCGGAGCGCCGAGATGATTTTTTCAGGGCCGTGCTTCGGCGGGGGGACATGTTCATGGCGACGGTCGAGGCCTATGCGCCCACTTCGGGAGAGCTTGCCGAGCAGTTCGACCAGGCGACCGGCGCGCCTGCCTCCGCGAAGGATCTCGCCTGGAGCCACGCCGCCTTCATCACCGCCGTTGCAAGCCGCGAGGCCGCCTTGCGCATGGTCAAAGTCAGCCTCGACCGGCGTGGCGTCTCCACGTGATTGACAAGCTCGAATTCCTCATGGTGCTGGCCCGCGAAAAGAGCTTCAGCCGAGCAGCTGAGAGCTGCGGCGTCACCCAGCCGACATTTTCGGCCGGCATCAAGCAATTGGAAGATATTTTGGGGGTGCTTCTCGTTAATCGAAGCTCGCGCTTCCACGGTCTGACGGCCGAGGGCGAGCGCGTGCTGGAATGGGCGAAGCGCATCGTCAGCGATGCGCGAGCGATGCGCCAGGACGTTCGGACCACCAACGCGGCTCTGACCGGGCACTTGAGGGTCGCGGCAGTGCCGACGGCGCTCGGGATGGTGGCTGAGCTTACGACCCCTTTCCGGGCGAAGCACCCTGACGTTCGTTTCACCATTCTCTCTGAATCATCTCGCAAGATCCTAACATTGCTTGATGATCTCGAGATTGACGCCGGCCTCACCTATCTCGACAATGAACCGCTCGGTCAGATTAGGACAGTGCCGCTCTATTATGAGCGCTACCGCCTCCTGACCTCCGTCCATTGCCCGCTCGGCGATCGCACGAGCGTGACCTGGGCGGAGGTAGCGGGCATCCCGCTTTGCCTGCTCACCCCGGACATGCAGAACCGCCGCATTATCGACCGTTTGCTCGCCAATTATCGCTCCGAACCGCCAACGCCCATGCTGGAGTCAAATTCGATGGTGGTTCTCTTCTCGCATGTCCGGACCGGCGAATGGGCGAGCGTCGTCCCGGAGGCGTTCGCCGGCGTGCTTGGACTGGCTGAACCTTTGCGCTCCATTCCTATCGTCGAGCCGCAAGAGGTGCATAAAATCGGGCTTGTGCTGCCCCGGCGAGAGCCGATGACGCCGCTCCTCCGCGCCTTTGTCGCCGAAGCCAATCGGATCGCTCTGCCGGATTGATCGCGCCGCGCCGATAGATTGAGGCCGAGCGATAGAAAATCTCTATAGCTCAACTCAACTGCTTTATTGATTTTCGTAACCTAACGTCGGATCCTATACAGACATCAAAAACAAATGGGTGGAAACGAATGCTTGAGGGCTCCTCGTGGAATGCTGATCGGGCTCAGGAAATCGTCAATGAGCACCTCGGCCTCGAGGGTCCGATGCTCCCGATTCTCCACGCTTTGCAGGAAGAGTTTGGCTATGTCGGCGCTGAGGCCGCTCCGCTTATCGCGCATACGCTCAATCTTTCGCGCGCCGAAGTGTATGGGGTCATTACTTTCTATCATGATTTCCGCCACGAACCCGCCGGACGGCATATCCTCAAGCTCTGCCGCGGCGAGGCTTGCCAAAGCATGGGGAGTGAGGAATTGGCGCGAGATCTTCTCGCCAAGCTCGGCATCGACTGGCATGGCCGGACCCAAGACGGAGAGCTGACGGTCGAGCCCGTCTACTGCCTTGGCCTTTGCGCTTCATCTCCCGCGGCGCTGCTCGATGGCGAGCCGATCGCAAGGCTCGACGCCGCGACGCTCGGCGAAGCGATCGATGAGGCGCGCGGCCTATGACGCGCATATTCATCCCCAAGGATATTGCAGCCCTGGCGGTCGGGGCGAATAAAGTCGTGGCGCGGATCGAGGCCGAGGCGCGGGCGCGAGGGCTTTCTGTCGAAATCATCCGGACGGGTTCACGAGGCGCATATTTTCTTGAGCCTTTGGTGGAAGTCGAGACGGCAGAGGGCCGGATTGGCTATGGCCCGATCGCGGCCTCCGAAGTCGGAGCGCTTTTCGACGCTGGCTTCATCAACGGCGGAGCCCACGCCCGCCGGATTGGCAAGCCGGAGGAGCATCCTTTTTTCGCCCGCCAGAACCGGCTCACTTTCGCCCGCTGCGGAATTATAGATCCGGTCTCGCTCTCCGATTACGCTGCGCATGGCGGCTGGCGCGGGCTTTTGCGCGCCATTGAAATTGGACCTGCCGCGACGATCGCCGAAATGACCAAATCCGGCCTGCGCGGGCGCGGCGGGGCTGGTTTTCCCACAGGAATCAAATGGAAGACCGTGGCGGACGCGCCGGCCGATCGTCGTTACGTCGTCTGCAATTTCGACGAAGGCGATAGCGGCACTTTCGCCGATCGCATGATCGTTGAAGGCGACCCTTTCTCCTTGATCGAGGGCATGACGATCTGCGCGGTCGCCATCGGCGCGACCAAAGGCTATGTCTACTGCCGCTCCGAATATCCGCATGCGGCGAAGACCTTTTCGCAAGCGCTGGTTCTCGCCCGCCAGGCGGGATACCTCGGCTCTAACATCAAGGGCTCGGAGCATAATTTCGACATCGAGATCCGCATGGGCGCCGGCGCCTATGTCTGCGGCGAAGAAACGGCCTTGCTCGAAAGCCTGGAAGGCAAGCGCGGCATTGTCCGGGCGAAGCCGCCCTTGCCCGCGCATAAAGGGCTGTTTCAACGCCCGACAGTCGTCAACAATGTTCTGTCGCTCGTGGCCGCGCCGACCATTCTCGATCGCGGCGCCGAATTTTACGCCAGTTTCGGCGTCGGCCGATCGCGCGGCACCATGCCGCTGCAGATCGCCGGCAATGTCCGCTATGGGGGCCTCTTCGAGACCGCGTTCGGCCTCACCCTTGGCGAAATCGTGGAGGAGATAGGCGGCGGCACAGCCTCCGGCCGGCCGGTGCGAGCCGTGCAATGCGGTGGACCTCTCGGCGCCTATTTCCCTCGCGCGCTGTTTGACACGCCCTTCGATTATGAGGCCTTCGCCGCGCGCGACGGGCTCATCGGCCATGGCGGCCTCGTCATATTCGACGATACGGTCGATATGGCGCGCATGGCGCGGTTCGCCATGGAGTTCTGCGCGGTTGAGAGCTGCGGCAAATGCACCCCCTGCCGCATCGGCTCGACGCGCGGCGTCGAGGTCGTCGATCGCGTCATCGGCGGCGTCAAGACGGAAGAGAATCTCGCGCTTCTCGAAGACCTTTGCCAGACCATGAAATTCGGCTCGCTCTGCGCGCTTGGCGGCTTCGCGCCCTATCCGGTGCTGAGCGCGCTCCATCATTTCAGGGAAGATTTCGCGCCGCCCGCGCTGGCGGCTGAATAAGGAAGACGGCCATGGCTCTTGTCACCGAGATCGATTACGGAACGCCAGCGTCGAAGTCGGACAAGATGGTCACGCTGACCATCGACGGCGTCGAGGTGCGGGCGCCGGAGGGCACATCCATCATGCGCGCCGCGATGGAGATCGGGACGGAGATCCCCAAGCTCTGCGCGACCGACATGCTCGAATCCTTCGGCTCCTGCCGGCTTTGCCTGGTCGAGATCGAGGGCCGCAATGGAACCCCGGCCTCCTGCACCACGCCCATCGCGCCCGGCATGATCGTAAAGACGCAGACCGAACGCCTGAAAGCCCTGCGCAAAGGGGTGATGGAGCTTTACATCTCCGATCATCCGCTCGATTGCCTCACCTGCGCCGCCAATGGCGATTGCGAATTGCAGACCCAAGCTGGCGCCGTAGGACTCCGGCAGGTGCGCTATGGCTATGAGGGCGCCAATCATTTCGACGAGACGAAAGACGAGTCGAACCCCTATTTCACCTACGACCCAACAAAATGTATCGTCTGCAACCGCTGCGTGCGCGCCTGCGAGGAAGTGCAGGGAACCTTCGCTCTGACGATCGACGGGCGGGGCTTCAAGAGCCGCGTTGCGCCGGGCCAGGATGAGCCTTTCTTCGAATCGGAATGCGTGTCCTGCGGCGCCTGCGTCCAGGCCTGCCCGACCGCCACTTTGGCCGAGAAATCACTGATCGCCATCGGCCAGCCCGAACATTCCGCCGTCACGACTTGCGCCTATTGCGGCGTCGGCTGCACCTTCAAGGCGGAAATGCGGGGCGAGGAGCTCGTCCGCATGGTTCCATACAAGGACGGCAAGGCGAACCGCGGCCATTCCTGCGTCAAGGGCCGCTTCGCCTGGGGCTATGCGACCCACAGGGATCGAATCCTGAACCCCATGATCCGCGCCAAGGTGAGCGATCCCTGGCGCGAAGTCTCCTGGGAAGAGGCGATCGATCACGCGGCCTCCGAGTTCAAGCGCATTCAGGCGACCTATGGCAAGCGCTCCGTCGGCGGCATCACCTCGTCGCGCTGCACCAATGAGGAGACCTATCTCGTCCAGAAGCTCATTCGCGGCGGCTTCGGCAATAATAATGTCGATACTTGCGCGCGGGTCTGCCATTCGCCGACGGGCTATGGGCTGAAGACCGCCTTCGGGACCTCGGCCGGCACGCAGGATTTCGACTCCCTCGAAGAGACCGATGTGTTTCTTCTGATCGGCGTCAACCCGACCGACGGCCATCCGGTTGTCGGCTCGCGCATGAAGAAAAGGCTGCGCCAAGGCGCCAAGCTCATCGTCGTCGATCCACGCCGGATCGACCTTGTCCAGACCCCGCATGTGAAGGCGGACTATCATCTGCCGTTGCAGCCGGGCACCAATGTGGCCGTGCTCACCGCGCTCGCCCATGTCATCGTCACCGAAGGGCTCGTCAACGAGGCCTTCGTGCGCGAGCGCTGCGACATGGAGGAGTTTCAGGACTGGGCCGCCTTCGTTTCAGAGCCGCACAATAGTCCAGAAGAGGTCGCAAAACTCTCCGGCGTTCCAGCCGAGTTGATCCGGGCGGCGGCCCGGCTTTACGCCACCGGCGGCAACGCCGCGATCTTTTATGGGCTAGGCGTCACCGAGCATAGCCAGGGCTCGACCACCGTGCTCGCGATCGCCAATCTCGCGCTTGCGACCGGAAACCTCGGCCGTCCCGGCGTCGGCGTCAACCCGCTGCGCGGCCAGAACAATGTGCAGGGCGCCTGCGACATGGGATCGTTCCCGCATGAATTCGCGGGCTATCGGCATGTTTCGGACGACGCCGCGCGCGCGATCTACGAAAGCCTCTGGGGCGTCGCGCTCGACAATGAGCCGGGCCTGCGCATCCCCAACATGCTCGACTCGGCAGTCGAAGGAACGTTCAAGGGCATATACATCCAGGGTGAGGATATTCTTCAATCCGATCCCGATACGCACCATGTCGCCGCCGGCCTCGCCGCGATGGAATGCGTCGTCGTCCAGGACCTTTTCCTCAATGAAACCGCGAATTACGCGCATGTTTTCCTTCCCGGCTCGAGCTTCCTGGAAAAGGACGGAACCTTCACCAACGCCGAGCGTCGCATTCAGCGCGTGCGGAAGGTGATGAGCCCGAAAAACGGCTTCGGGGACTGGGAAATCACCTTGGCGCTTTCCAAGGCTCTGGGCTTTTCCATGAATTACGCCCATCCGAGCGAGATCATGGACGAGATCGCCCGCACGACGCCGAGCTTCGCCGGCGTGTCCTACGCCCACCTCGACGAGGTCGGTTCGGTTCAATGGCCTTGCAATGAGGCGCATCCGGATGGCACGCCGGTCATGCATATCGGCGGCTTCGCCGCTGGCAAAGGCAAGTTCGTGATTACCGAATATGTGCCGACCGACGAAAGGACCGGGCCGCGCTTCCCGCTGCTGCTCACGACCGGCCGTATTCTCAGCCATTACAATGTCGGGGCGCAGACGCGCCGCACGGAGAACGTCGCCTGGCACCCGGAGGACATGCTCGAAATCCATCCCCATGACGCCGAGCAGCGCGGCGTCCGCGACGGCGATTGGGTGAAGCTCCATAGCCGCGCTGGCGAAACCACCCTGCGCGCCCTTGTCACCGACCGGGTCGCTCCGGGCGTCGTCTACACGACCTTCCACCATCCGACGACCCAGGCCAATGTCGTGACGACTGATTTCTCCGACTGGGCGACGAATTGCCCCGAATTCAAGGTGACCGCGGTCCAGATCTCGCGCTCCAACGGCCCCACCGATTGGCAAGAGCAATATCGCGAACAGGCCGAACAAAGCCGTCGCATCATCCATACGGTTGAAGCGGCGGAATGAGCGAAGACCTCCTCAGCGACGCTCCACCGCCGGCTGCGGTCCGCGTTCCCTGCCTGGCGCAGCGCGGGGACGGGGCCCTTGCGTCCTTCCGCACTGTGCCGGAGGAAACCGCGATCGCCTTCACAGTGAATGGCTCGACCCATGCCGTGATGATGGCGACGCCTGCCGATCTGGAGGATTTCGCCATAGGATTCGCTCTGACGGAGGGCCTGATCGAGGCGCCGTCGGACATCTTGAGCCTTGATGTCGTCGCCATGACGCTTGGCGTCGAAGCGAGGCTTTGGCTGCGGGAGGACCGCGCGAAAGCCTATTCGGCGCGCCGCCGCAGCATGGCCGGTCCGACGGGCTGCGGCCTTTGCGGCATCGAAAGCCTCGAAGAGGCGATGCGCCCCGCGCCTGTCGTCGCCGGAGCCCGCCGCTTCGACAAAGCTTCAATCATTGAGGCGATGGAGTCGCTTGCCGCCGGTCAGCGGCTTCACCGCGAAACCCATGCGGTTCACGCCGCGGGATTTTGGGCGCCCTCGAAGGGCCTTGTCGCCTTGCGCGAAGATGTTGGCCGGCACAATGCGCTCGATAAGCTGGCCGGCGCGCTTACAGTCGGCGGGGTTTCCGCCGCGCAGGGTCTCGTCGTCCTGACGAGCCGGGTTTCAGTCGAACTGATCCAGAAGGCGGCGCGGCTCGGGGCTCCGGTCGTCGTCGCCATATCGGCCCCGACAGCAGCCGGAGTTCGGCTTGCCGAGGCCTGCGGGATCACGCTTATAGCGGTCGCACGCCAGCATGATTTCGAAGTCTTCACCCATTTAGAACGCATCATCGATCGAGCCGCTCATCATGTCGCCTGACAAGCTCATCTATATGGCCAACCAGATCGGCAAATTCTTCGCCCCGCAACGGCATGAACAGGCTGTCGCCGGCATAGCCGATCATCTCGCCAAGTTCTGGGATCCAAGCATGCGCAAAAAGATCCTGTTGCATCTGGAGCATGGTGGGGAAGGGCTCGACCCGCTCGTCAAGGAAGCCGTGCAAAGGCTTGCAAACATTGCTCCTTTGAAAACTGCTGCTTCAGCGGGTTCTGCGATCGGCCAAAGCGCCCATTGAATTCGACGCCTGCCGCGGCGGGTCGATCCGAGGAACAGCCGGTCGCTTCGCCTACGGCTCCACTTTGGTCCTCCTGCGCTGCGTCAACACGCCGCCTCTCCGCTTGACAATGGGCGTCCGAACCAAGGTCCCGATCCATTGCAATGGCAGCCGGGCGTGTTAGGATATTTTTATGACTAGCTTGCGCCAAGGCTCGGCGACGAAACGCGTCGCGATCAGCGTGGTCGCGCTTTACGCGCTTCTGCTGCAAGCCTTGCTCGGCGCAGCGGCGCATGCCGCGGCCTTTGATCGCTTCGGCAACGCGATTTGCGCGCCGGATGGATCGAATCCTGAAGCGCCCGGCGGCGAGCAAGATCATCAACACTGCCTGTGCTGCATTCTGGCTTGCGCCGCCTCCGGCTGCGCCTATCTCGCGACGGCGTCCGGCCTTGCCGCTTTTCCGCAGCGCATGGCCTTGGCGGTCGTCTGGGCGCCAATGCCCGGAATCCCCACAAGGGCGCCGCAGCGCTTCTATTTCGCCGCGCGCGGACCTCCGGAAAGCATCTGATCGCGCCAATTTCTCGACCGCTCCAGAGGCTTAGCTAATCGGCCCGAGCTTGGCCGTTGGGCGAAAGCCCTCCTTGAGCTTGGCGAAACCCGTCCTCATCGAGGCGGCGCCAAGCGTAAAGCGGTCCCGAGAATTGGAGCGCGCCGGAAGCCATTCCCCATTCGCGCGGCCGACGAAAGCCCTTTGCGGCTCCGGCCAGTTTAATAGGCCTTCAAATGTTGCACATAAGAAATGCGGACTTCATGACGACGCCAGAGCCGACGCGCCGGCTGAGCGTCTTCACTGGCGTAGCTAAACGCCGAAATTTCACGGCGGAAGAAAAAGCCCGAATCGTCGCAGAGAGCTTTGAGAGCGGCGACTCGGTTTGCTCGGTGGCGCGCCGGCATGGCCTGATGGCGGCGCAGCTTTTCGCCTGGCGCAAAAATGCGCGGCTTCGCGGCGAGGTCCCGAACATCGGCAAACGCCAAACGCAGCCGCTCGGGCTGGAAATCCAATCCGTGAGCGCCAATGGCGAGCATCCCGCTGCGGAGGCTGCGCCGATCGAGATCGCTATCGGGGCCATGATCGTGCGCGTGCCGCAGGGATTCGATGCGGCGACCTTACAGGCGGTGTTGCAAGCCTTGAAGGCGGCCGCTTAATCATACGGGCATATGATTCGTCACGCGGCGCGCGACAGCAGCGCCGCGTCCTTTTGCGCCGACCGGTTGGCGGTTCGCCGCAAAATGCGATAGATCGCTCCGGGCTCATGTCGAATCGGTCCGTTCTCTTGCTTCGGCTCTCCGCTGGATGAAGAGCGCGTCGGGCTAGGCTCGCTTCCAAGTCTAGCCGGACGGAGCCCGGCGACTTTTATCAATTTGAAGCAGCTTCCGGCTTGGCCGATTTGGCGGTTCCCGCCTGATCGGAGGCGACGGAATGGGCGAGAGGCGGCGGTCAAAAATGAACAGTTTGTTGGAGGAACAAAGGCCCGAAACCCGAGGGTTTGCGGAACATCCCATGCGGGACCGCGTCCTGGCCGAGGTTCACGCGCGGCCCTTCGTGCCCATCGAGGGGTCGAAGCGCATTTTGCATTTCGCCTTTATGACGGATCATGACGAAGCGGCGAAAGCGCGCGCGGCGCTGGCCGATTTTTGCCTCGAGCGCGGCTGCCCGCCGCCTCCTCCCGACGCTAAACAGCACCGCGTCGAACTCCCTGACGCCGTCTTGCGCTTTGAGCTTCATGCCGAGTTTACGACCTACACTTGGGAATTTCCGCAAGCGATTGACAATTCGCGTTTCGCCAAGACCAAGCCTCTCCCGTTCCGGCCCGGCGCGGATGAGCTGTCGAGCATCATGTTGCATCTCCCGCAGCCGGGGCCCTTGCTTGTGTCTGTCGATCTGCATCTTCTCCCCGCGGCGCTCGTCGGGGACAGCTGGCGTCATCTCTTCGAGCCGAGCCAGCTCGCGGCCTCCGAGGTTCTGGGCGGCGCCGCGCTCGTCGCCACCGATTTTCGTCCCGACGCATCGGGATTTGTGCGGCTGCTCGTCCTTGACCGAAAACTGACTCCGGTCGACGCCGGCTCGCTCGTTCAGCGTCTCCTCGAGGTCGAGACCTATCGCACGCTGGCGCTGCTCGGGCTCCCGAAGGCGCTGGATCTCGGCCCCGAGATTCGCCGCATCGAGAACGAATTGCCGCGTCTCGTGCAGCTGATGCGCGAGGCCAAGGGGCTCGAAGCCAGCCGGATCCTGCTCGATCGCTTGACGGCGCTCGCAGCCGAGCTCGAAGAGGGTGCCGCGCAGAGCCTTTACCGATTCGGCGCAACGCGGGCCTATCATGAGCTCATGAGCTTGCGCCTTGAGTCGATCGGCGAACGGTCGGAGCCCAATCTCCCGACCCTCGCCGCCTTTCTCACGCGCCGGCTGACGCCGGCGATCCGCACCTGCGCGGCGACAGAGGCCCGTCAGGACCAACTCTCACGCAAGCTCTCCCGCGCGGCGCAGCTCTTGCGCACCCGCGTCGACATCGAGCTCGAGAGTCAGAACCGGGATCTCTTGCGCAACATGAATGAACGCGTGCAATTGCAGCTGAAACTACAGCAGGCGGTGAAATGGGTGTCGATTGCCGCCATCACCTATTACCTGCTTTCCATCTTCCATCTCATTTTTGAAGGATTGCATCGAGAGGTAGAGACAGTCGACCCGGTCGTCGCGACGGCTGTCGCCGTTCCGGTCATCGTCGTTCTCGTCCTTTGGTTCTTCCACCGCATTGGCAAGCGTCTCGCGGAGCCTTGACCTAAGTCGGCCAAAACTAGGGGACCTCGTCGTCCGCCAAAGGCTTCGGCTTGCGCTTGCTCATTTCCTTCAAACGAAGAGACAGTTTTACGGCGTGCCGCGCCTCGGCGCGGATCGCCACAGGTTGCAGGATTTTCCTGAATTCGTCGCGTTTCTCGTGAATCGATGCGATGACGAGTCCCATCGGGATGCCCATCTCGACGAGGACCGCCTCAGATAATTGCAGGCTGGCCTCGATCGTTTCGGGGACGGCATCCGTCACGCCGAGCTTATAGAGGAGCGTCGCGTGATGCGCGTCGCGGGCGCGGGCGACGATCGTCAGGTGCGGATATTCGGCGCGCGCAAGGCGCACGATACGCTCCGCATCGCTTGGCCTGTCCATTGTGATGATGAGCGCCTTGGATGCGCCGAGGCCGCAGCGGGCGAGGAATTCGGCGCGCGCGGCGTTGCCCCAATAAATGTCGATTCCGTCGCCTCGAAATCGCTTCACCAAGCCGGCGTCGTTGTCGACGGCCATATAGCGAATGGAATGGGCATGAAGCATCTCGCCGACGAGCCGTCCGACCCGCCCATAACCGACAATGATCGCGTCATGCGCCTTGATCTGCTCCGGCGAGACCAAGGGTTCTAGGGGCTCGGCAGCGACATGGGGCCGCGACAACCGCTGCGCGAGGAGCCCAAGAGCCGGCACGAGGAACATTGAGAGCGTCACCGCGACCGTCACATCGGCGCCGACCGTCGCCGGGACGGCCTTCGAGGCGACCGCGGCGGCGATGATGATGAAAGCGAATTCGCCGCCGGGCGAGAGCATGAGCGCCGTCTCAGTCGAAACCGGCGGGGAGAGGCGTAAGATACGCGCGACCATCCACGCGACGCAAAATTTGACGATGATGAGGCCGAGCGCCAGGCCGAATGTCCAGAGCGGCGCAGCCAACACTTGCGAAAGATCGAGGCTGGCGCCGACCGACACGAAGAAAAGGCCAAGCAGCAAGCCCTTGAAAGGCTCGATCGTCACCTCGATCTCGCGCCTGTACTCCGTTTCGGCCAGGAGAACGCCGGCGACGAAGGCGCCGAGGCCCATGGAGAGTCCGGACATCGCGGTAAGCACCGCGGTGCCGATGACGACGAGAAGGCAGGCGGCGACAAAGAATTCAGTCGAGCCGGCGGCGGCGACATGATGAAACAAAGGCCGCAGGACGAGACGGCCCCCGACCACCACGATGCTTAATCCCGCGAGCGCCGGGACCAGGGTCGAGAATATGGCGGCGCTAAGGTTAAGCTCGCGAATCCCCAGCATGGAGACCATGAACAGGAGCGGCGCCACCATCAGATCTTGAAACAGGAGAACCGCGAAGACTGTCCGACCCGCCGTCGTCGCAAGGCGCTTGGCCTCGGCGAGAACAGGGATGACGATCGCCGTCGAAGACAGAGCCAGAGCGAAACCAAGCACCGCCGCGGAGATCGGCTCCTCGCCGAAAAGCAGCGCCGCCGCGCCCAGCGCCGCGGCCGAGCCGACGACCTGCAAACTGCCGAAGCCGAAGACAAATCGCCGCATGAGAACCAGGCGCTCCCACGACAGTTCGAGTCCGATCATGAACAGGAGAAAGACGACGCCGAATTCCGCCACTGGAGTGATTTGCTCGACATCCTCGAGCGTGAAAGGCGAGAGCCAGCTGAACTTTTGCGAGACCGCGCCGAGGCCATAGGGTCCGAGCAGGACCCCTGCGCCGAGGAATCCGAGAATGGGACTTATTCGCAGCCGGCGAAAAAGCGGCACCACGACGCCGGCGGTCGTTAGGAAGATCAGCGTTTCCTTATATTGCTCCGGCTCAAAGCTGGCCATCGGGCTCCTTTCGATCGCTTCGACTCAAAGAACATAAATCAGGCCGCGGACGATGCGCCTCATATGTCGAATTCAAGAGGCGACCGGTCGGCAAAATCAATTTGGCGCGCCTAAACTCATCGACCGTTTCAAGGCTAGACAAGAACATCAACGCAATCGACAGGCCAGTCCAGCGGGTCACGCGAGCTTTGGCGCGACCGCCAAAAGTGGATCTTCCCCGCCGATAGACTTTTCCCGGCCGGAGAAATCCTGCATCCTCGCCCGATGCCCGATCCAGCCGCAACTAACGCGCCGGAACTTTCCGTCAGCGAACTCTCCGCCGCTCTGAAACGGACGATCGAGGATCGTTTCGGCTTCGTCCGCGTGCGCGGCGAAATTTCGAATTATCGTGGGCCGCACTCCTCAGGCCACGCCTATTTCTCCTTGAAGGATCAATCCGCCCGCATTGACGCGGTGATCTGGAAAGGTGTTTTCGCGAGACTAAGGACCAAGCCCCAAGAGGGGCTGGAGGTCATCGCGACCGGGAAGATCACGACCTTTCCGGGGAAGTCAGCCTATCAAATCGTCATCGAGGCGCTCGAGCCGGCCGGAATCGGCGCGCTCATGGCGCTCTTTGAGGAGCGCCGCCGGAAGCTTGCCGCCGAGGGGCTGTTCGACGAGGCCCGCAAGCAGCTTCTCCCCTTTCTGCCGAGCGTGATCGGCGTCGTGACCTCGCCGACGGGCGCCGTCATCCGCGACATCCTGCACCGGATCGCCGATCGCTTTCCGCGCCATGTTCTGGTTTGGCCTGTGCGGGTTCAAGGCGAGACCTCGGCCGCGGAGGTCGCCGCCGCTATCGACGGCTTCAACGCTCTGCCGGAGACGGGTCGCTTGCGGCGGCCGGACCTGATCATTGTCGCGCGCGGCGGCGGCTCGCTCGAGGATCTCTGGAGCTTCAACGAGGAAATCGTCGTGCGCGCCGCCGCGCGGAGCCTCGCGCCGATCATCGCCGCGATCGGGCATGAGACGGACTGGACCTTGATCGATTACGCCGCCGATTTGCGCGCCGACGCCGACCGCCGCGGCGGAAAAGGCGGTTCCCGTGCGCGCCAGCTCGCCTCATCGCTGGCCGATCTCGGCCGCCGCCATGCCGGCGCGATGTTCCGGCTGAGCGAGCGCCGCCGCAATGAATTGCGCGCCTTGCTGCGCGCCCTTCCGCAAGGCGAGGCGATCGTCGCCCTGCCCCGCCAGCGCCTCGACAATGCGGCAAGCCGTCTCGATGGCGCCTTGTCCAAGGGCCATGATCGCCAGCGCATCGGGCTCGCGCGCCTGTCGCACCGCCTGGCGCAACAATCGCCGCAAACAAGAATGGCGCGCGCGGCGGAGCGCCTCGCGGGGCTCCGGCAAAGGCTGCGGCGTGCGCTCGAAACCGGCCATGATCGGCGAACGCAAAAGCTCTTGCATGCAGCAGCGAGGCTTGAAACGGCGCGAACGGTCCGGGCGCGGCACGAGCAAGAACGAATAACGGCCACGCGCCATCGTCTGGAGGCGCTGGCCGGACGCTTGGCTCATTGCTTCAAGGCGCGCATAGCCGCGCGCAAAACCCAGATCAAGACCCTGGAGCAATTGCTCGGCAGCCTCGGCTATCGCCAGGTTCTCGCGCGCGGCTTCGCCCTTGTGCGCGACGTAAATCAGACGCCCATGCGCCTCGCCGCTGAGATCGCCGATGGCGCGCTGATCGACATCGAATTCGCGGATGGCCACAAGGCGGCGGTCGCCGGTCCGCCAAAAGGCCCGGGAGCCGCGAAGCGCGGAGCGGGCAAGGCGCCGCGCAAGCGCGAACAGGGCTCGCTTTTTTAGGGCTTCAGGCCAGCGCTTAGGCGAAGACCAAAGGCATGGGCTCCAATTCGATCTTCCCGATCCCGCGCAGGCGCAAGGCCTCTGAAAGCTTAGGCGCAGGAGCCGAGGCGCCAGTGAAGAGAGCATGATGCGGCGCGACGTGGCGTGATTTTGTTTTTGGCGGCAGGAAGCCGAGGTCCTCGCACAGAACATGATCCGTCCGGCGCGCGATCGCCGGCGCCGGATCGATCCATTGCACAGGCCAGGGCGCCAGCCGTTCGAGTTGCTCGATCAGCAGAGGATAATGCGTGCAGGCCAGCACGATGCAATCCGTTCTGCCTTCGCCATTCGCGACAAAGGCTGGCGCAATCTCACGCAGGATCGCCGCATCAGAAACGCTTTCCCCCTGCACGAAAGCTTCGGCGAGGCCCGCGAGCGCGCTCGAACCGACGAGCGTCACCATGCAATGCGCCGCATAGGCGCGCACGAGATCGCGCGTATAGTCGCGCGCGACAGTGCCCGGGGTCGCGAGCACGGAGATGAGCTGGGATCGCGACTGGCTCGCCGCCGGTTTGATCGCAGGAACCGTGCCGACGAATGGGAGCTGCGGGAATTGCGCGCGCAGGTGCGGCAGCACCAAGGTTGAAGCCGTATTGCAGGCGATGACGACGGCGTCCGGCGCGACGCGCGCGATCAAGCGCTGCAGGACGGACAAGACCCGCGCGACCAAGACCTTTTCTCCCAGGTCGCCATAGGGAAAGCCCGCATCATCGGCGGCGTAGATCAAATGCGCGTCCGGCCGCACGCGCGCCACTTCGGCAAAAACGGTCAAGCCGCCCAGGCCGGAATCGAAAACAAGAATTTTTGGCGCGTGCGACATTGAAGAGACCGGATGAGCCGTTCGCCCCGCCCCTGCATCGACAAGCCTAGCGGAACTGGAACGCACGCATAGTTAAGGAACAATTTTGTTAAAATAATTGCCAATCGGACGCCTCAAGGCGGATCGGCGTTCAGGCTGAAGCGGGGCGCGATCCCTCTCTGAAAATCAATCTACCTGAGAGGGTTTAGCCGATTTTCCCCAAATTTGAGTTCAAAAGCGATTCTGCGCGTTTGGGATTGGATCTTGTCGCGCGAGATGAGCCCTAAGCCAGAGCGACGATCAAGCATCCGCCGCATTATACGGCGATCTTCCTTCGTTCGCCGCGCGATGACTTTCTTTGGCGCGGCGATCGCGCAAGCGACGACAAGGGCGGGACATGGACGGCGCTGCAAGCCACAGGCGGGCGGGTATCCTGGAAACCCGCGCGCCGGCGCGCCTCGACCGCCTGCCTTGGGGGCGGTTCCACACGCTGATCGTCATAGCGCTCGGAATTACCTGGCTGCTCGACGGTCTCGAGGTGACTCTCGCAGGTTCGGTGTCCGGCGCGCTCGAGGCAAGCCCTAGCCTGCATTTCACCGATGCCGATGTTGGATTGGCGTCGACCTTCTATCTCGTAGGCGCGGTTGTCGGCGCCCTCGTCTTCGGCTGGATGACCGATCGGCTCGGCCGCAAGATGCTCTTCTTCATCACGCTCGGCCTCTATCTGGTCTCCGCCGCCGCGACGGCTTTTTCCTGGAATCTCGCAAGCTTTTGTCTGTTTCGAGCGCTGACCGGCGCCGGGATCGGCGGCGAATATAGCGCGGTCAATTCAACGATCCAGGAAATGATCCCGGCCCGCTATCGCGGCTGGACCGATCTTGCGATCAACGGCTCTTTCTGGATCGGCGGCGCGATCGGGGCGGCAAGCTCGATCGTGCTTCTGGACCCGGCCCGCTTCGCTCCCGACATCGGCTGGCGCTTCGCCTTTTTCATCGGCTCCGCGCTCGGCCTCGTCATCCTGGTCTTGCGGACATGGGTGCCTGAAAGTCCGCGCTGGCTGGTGATTCATGGCAGAGTCAGCGAAGCAGAAGCGATAGTCGACAAAATAGAAGCCGGGCTGCGCGCGCACGGCGCCCGCCTCCAGGATGAGGCTGAGCTGAAAGCGATTCGCATCCGCCCGCGAACCCACACCCCTCTGCGCGAAGTCTTTCGCACGATCTTCCGCACCTACCGAACAAGGGCCTTGGTCGGACTGACGCTGATGGCGGCGCAGGCTTTCTTTTACAATGCGATCTTCTTCACCTACGCGCTCGTGTTGACGAAATTTTACGACGTGCCGTCGCAAGGCGTCGGCTGGTACATCCTGCCTTTTGCGATCGCAAATTTTTTCGGCCCTCTCCTGCTTGGCCACCTGTTCGATTCCATTGGCCGCAAGCAGATGATCGCTTTCACTTATGCGGCGTCCGGCCTGCTCCTTGCCGCCAGCGGCTGGCTGTTCGCACAAGGTCTTCTCAGCGCGACGCAGCAGACGATCGCCTGGATGTCGATCTTCTTCTTCGCCTCGGCGGCGGCCGGGGCCGCCTATCTGACCGTCAGCGAAACCTTTCCCGTCGAAATTCGCGCGCTCGCCATCGCCATATTCTATGCGACTGGCACGGCGATCGGCGGCGCCGGGGCGCCTCTTTTGTTCGGCCTTCTGATTGGGACAGGCGCGCGCTCGCATGTCTTCGCGGGCTATCTTCTCGGATCGGCGCTGATGATTTTCGCCGCTGTCGTCGAGGCGGTTTGGGGCGTCGCGGCGGAGCGCAAGCCGCTTGAAGCGGTGGCTCAGCCCTTGTCCTCGGCAGGCGACTGAAGCGAAGGCTCGGCGAGACCGGACTGGCTTGGCTCGACGCTCGTCTTGCCTTCGGCTCTCGGTCCCTCGACGAGACGCACGACCATACCGCGCAACGTGCGCACGTCCTGCTCGGTCAGCTTCATGCGATGGAAAATATTGCGCAGGTTGCGCCGCATGACCGGCTGCTTGCCCGGGGGGCGAAAGAATCCGGCGCGGTCGAGCTCGGATTCGAGATAGTCGAAAAAGGACAGCACCATATCGCGCGGCGCCGCAGGCGAGCGTTCGACCAAGGCGAAGGGCGCTTTGGCGTCGGTCGCGGCGCGCATCCATTCATATCCGGTCAACAGCACGGCTTGCGCGAGATTGAGGGACGCATAGGCCGGGTTGACCGGAAACGTCATGATTGCGTCGGCCAAAGCCACCTCGTCATTGGCGAGGCCGGTGCGTTCAGGCCCGAAGAGAACGCCATGTCTTTCGCCACACGCAAGCGCCCGCGCGCTTTCCGGCATCGCCTCGGCGGGCGTGAGAATGGGCTTATGCTGGCCGCGCTCGCGGGCGGTCGTCGCCCAGACGAAATTGAGATCGGCGACCGCCGCCTCGACGCTGTCATAGAGCTTCGCCGCTTCGAGAAGATGCACGGCCCCGGCCGCGGCGGCACAGGCCCCTTTCTTCAAGGCGCCGGTGCGGGGCCAGCCCTCGCGCGGCAAAACGAGCCGGAAATCGGCCAGCCCGAAATTCGCCATCGCCCGCGCGCACATGCCGATGTTCACGGCGAGCTGCGGCCGGACGAGGATGATGGCCGGTCCGCCTTCAAGACTGGGCTTGGTGTGGTCTGTTCCGGCGCCCGTCATTGACGACGCTCTCCAAGCCTCGGGTGTCAGCAACGCTCCAGCGCTGGTTCGACCGGAGACAGAAGAAGGCGCGCTGTCGAAACTGCTGGACTGAGAAATGTAAAAAATTTCGACAGATTGGTGCGGGCGGTCGGAATCGAACCGACACTCTGTCACCAGAACCGGATTTTGAGTCCGGCGCGTCTACCAGTTCCGCCACGCCCGCCCAGAAAAGCGATTTTTCTTCAGGTAAAAATCGCTCTTGGTCTATTCCTGCCTTCGCTCAATCGCCGCGCGGGCCGGAGCGCCAAATACGTTTCGGCCATGCCAGCAACATCGAAAAAGCTCGCCGCATTCGGCAGACATTCCGTATCGGATTGCGCTCTAGCTCGCAACCTTGCGGCTCGCGCTATCCGCCCTTTTTTCTATCGCCCTGGCTCATCGCCATTCGCGAATATCGACAAAATGGCCGGCGATCGCCGCCGCCGCCGCCATGGCCGGCGAGACGAGATGCGTGCGGCCCTTGTAGCCCTGGCGGCCTTCGAAATTGCGGTTCGACGTCGAGGCGCAGCGCTCGCCGGGCGCGAGCCGATCCGGATTCATCGCGAGGCACATGGAACAGCCTGGCTCCCGCCATTCGAACCCGGCGGCCTTGAAGATCGCGTCGAGACCTTCCGCCTCGGCCTGGCGCTTGACGAGGCCCGAGCCCGGCACCACCATCGCGTTGACGCTCGAAGCGACATGCTTCCCGGCGACGATCTTCGCGGCGGCGCGCAGATCCTCGATCCGGCCATTGGTGCAGGAGCCAATGAAGACCCGGTCGATCGCAATATCCGTGATCTTCTCGCCGCCTTGCAAGCCCATGTAATCCAGCGCCCGCGCGATCGACGCCCGCTTGTTTTCGTTCGACGCGACGTCCGGATGCGGCACCACGCCGGTGATTGTCGTCACGTCTTCCGGGCTCGTGCCCCAGGTGACGACCGGCGGCAATGTCGAGGCGTCGAGCCGAACCTCCTTGTCGAACTCCGCCTCCGGGTCGGAATGCAAACCTTCCCAGTAGCGCATCGCGGCGTCCCAGGCCTCGCCCTTGGGCGCTTTCGGCCGGCCTTCGAGATAGGCGAAAGTCTTGGCGTCGGGCGCGATCAGCCCCGCCCGGGCGCCAGCCTCAATCGTCATGTTGCATACGGTCATGCGGCCCTCCATCGAGAGGGCGCGGATCGCCTCGCCGGCATATTCGATGACATGGCCCGTGCCGCCCGCCGTGCCGATCTCGCCGATGATGGCGAGCACAATGTCCTTGGCGCTCACGTCGTCCGCAAGAGCGCCGTCGACGGTGACGCGCATATTCTTAGCCTTGGACTGGATCAAGGTCTGGGTCGCGAGCACATGCTCGACTTCGGACGTGCCAATGCCATGCGCCAGCGCGCCAAACGCCCCATGCGTGGACGTATGGCTGTCGCCGCAGACGATCGTCGCCCCCGGCAAGGTAAAGCCCTGTTCGGGTCCGATGATATGGACGATGCCCTGGCGCGCATCGAGCACGTCAAAAAATTCGACGCCGAACTCCCGCGCATTGCTCGCAAGCTGCTCGACCTGGATGCGGCTTTCCGGATCGTCGATGCCTTTCGAGCGATCTGTCGTCGGAACATTGTGATCGACGACGGCGAGGGTCTTGTGCGGCGCGCGGACTTTGCGCCCGGACAGCCGCAGGCCTTCGAAAGCTTGTGGACTCGTGACCTCATGCACGAGATGGCGATCGACATAGATGAGGCTGGCGCCATCGGAGTCGCCCTCGACGAGATGGTCGTCCCATATCTTGTCGTAAAGCGTGCGAGGCTTGACCATATTGAAGATCCTATTGTGTTTGAGCGCAAAATGATCGGGGTCTGCCGAACCGCGCGCGAAGCCCTTGTCCTATCGAATTTCCCGGCGCCGAACCGGCATCCGCTTTCTTTTGGAAAATGCTCCGGCATGGCTTATTCAAGAAAGCCAGCCGAGGGCGCAGTTCTTACTCGCAAGATCCGTCGCGGGGAAGTACTTTCAATTAGCTCTCGGACGATAGCGAATTGCGGAGGAGTTGATGCGCCCACCGGTTGCGCCCTATCTGACCGTCTCCCCCGCCATGGCGGCGATCGCCTATTACACCACGGTTTTCGGCGCGCGCCAGAAAGCGATCATGCCGGCCTTCGACGGGCTGCGGATCATGCACTGCGAGCTTACGATCAACGGCGGCTCGGTCATGCTCGCCGACGCCTTTCCCGAATTCGGCCATACGCGGATTCCTCTCCCCGGCGAGCTCTCGACCGCCTCGGTCAGCCTCGAATACCCAAAGGCCAAGGATGTCGACGAGGTCTTCACCAAGGCGACCGGCCTCGGCGCCAAGGGGGAGACGAACCCAATGAACTCCTTCTGGGGAACGCGAGTCGCGACCTTTCGCGATCCCTTCGGCCACCGCTGGATCCTGAATGCGCCCTTGGCTTGACGCGGCGCAGGCGCGTTCTGGCGGCTAGAAAGGACTCGGCCCATGCTCGATCTCGATCCCCATCGGCGACCGCCTTTTACATGAATTTTGGCGCCGAAGGGCCGGAGACGGAGGAAGACTCTCTCATAGCTTTAGGAAAAGATCGCAACCCATTATTTTATCTTACTATTTTAAGATAATCTAAACGCGCCACCGCCAAATATGCCGCTGCCAGGACGCGGCTCCAATTTCGCTCGAGCGCTGGCTGATTGATCCAAATCATATCAACTAAATCTGGAACCGCTCAAGCTTTTGGTTGTTTTTATATCGTTGGCGAGCGACAGCTTAAATTTAAGCCGCGCCAAATTTCCAGGGAGGAAAAACATGATGAAGAAAGCGTCACTCGTTTTATCCATGGTTGGAATTTCCGCTTTGGCTCTCTTTTCGGCGCCAGCCGAGGCCAAAAATCCGCAGGACTGGACTTGCAGCGAATTTATTCAGGTTCCAAACAAAGCAAAGCCGAACGTTGTTTACTGGCTGGACGGTTTTAACAAGGGCAGCAAATCCGATACATCTGAGGTAACAGCCAAGGATTTCAACCATCCTATTGGGAAGTTAGTCGACGAATGCCGCAAGAATAAAACTGAAAACCTCTGGGATGCGATCGTCAAACATTTCTATTCTGCCGCCAAGCAAATTCCATAGCCTTGGACTTGCGTTTCAAGTGATTTACAGAATGGGGCATGATCGATTTTTGTTGAAATCGATTATGCTCTTTCGGCTTGCACTCATGGTCGAACGTCGAAACATTCGCCGCTCATAAATGGCGCTGGTCCCGCCAAAACGCCTCAGCCGCATTAGCGGCTAATGCAAGACTGGGGCGGTAATGGTCCACAGACTCGTATAGTCAGGATCGTAGACCACTTCGCCTGTTCCTTTGAGGCGATAACGTCCGGGGCCGGCTTTCGCAAAGGCCCGCGTGTTGGGCGGAAGCGTCATCGTCTCGCCCGTGCGTTCGCCCTTGAGCGACAGCACAAATCCTGTGCTCGCCTCAGCCCCCGTAATGATCCCATGCACCTGGACCCGCTCGCGCACCGTCGCGCCATCTGACGCGAGATAGATGAAGCCGGCAATGACATATTTGCCGACTAGCGACGCCGCCATAGCGGCGTCCCAAGCGGGGCCCTGACCAGCATCATCTTCGTCGTCGGTCATCGCCAAACCTCGGCAGAGCGACGTTGTCCGCAGCGAGCGCCTATTCGGCGGCGGGCGCGGCGGCCTTTTTCGCCTTGGCCGTAGCCTTGGCTTCCTTCTTCGCCGCCTCACGCGCGGCCTTCGCGGCGGGCGACTCCGCCTTCTCGGCGATGCGCGCCGCCTTGCCGCGCCGATCGCGCAGATAATAGAGCTTGGCGCGGCGGACCTTGCCGCGCCGGACGACCTTGATAGATTCTATGTTTGGCGAGAACAGGGGGAAGACGCGCTCGACGCCTTCGCCATAAGAAATCTTGCGCACGGTGAAGCTCTCGTTGAGGCCGCCGCCGTTGCGAGCGATGCAGACTCCTTCATAGGCCTGCACGCGGGTCCGGTCGCCCTCCTTCACCTTGACGTTCACGATGACCGTGTCGCCCGGCTGAAACGTCGGAATGGTCTTTCCGGCCAAAAGTTTCGCGGCCTGCTCGGCCTCGAGCTCAGCAATAATGTTCATGATTTGAAATCCCGCCGTTCCGCCGGACAAATCCAGCGAGCGTTTCGGTGCGCTTGTTGTCAGTTGAGAGGGCTAGCTCTACACGACGCGTTCGACCTTGTCGAGACCGCGCGAATAAAGACGCCGGCGCAATTTCAAGATGCGCGACCTCTGCGGATAGGCGTCTGTCCGAGATCGCGAGGCCCCGAGACGAGCTTCGCGATCTGGAAATCGACAGGCAGGCTATTGCGCGCGCTCGAAGGTCGTCACTCCTTCGGTCTCGGCGTCGATGAGATCGAAGCGGCTCGGCGTCTGCGTCTTCAGATTCGTGGTGAAGCCCCTGCCGTTCTCCAACTTGAGCTTGACCCAGCCAGTTGAATCCAGCTGGTACGAGCCGACCACCAATTTGCCGGGCTCGGAATCGACGTCGAAGCTCATGTCGAGCGTTCGGTCTTGACGAAAGACAAGACGCCAGGGCTTGCCTGTCGCAAGCCATTCGCCGACGATCGGAACATTCACCTTGGGGGCCGCGCGGATGGACTGCCGGGCGGCAAGGCCATATACGCCGATCACGGCGAAAACGCCGAGGCTCACGTAGATGATTTCGCGGCGCGTCGCGCCTAAGGGTTTGTTTGGATCAATGCGTCGCGCGTTCATCGCTACCTCACGGATTAAGTGGGCGATCTATAGCGCTTTCTTTTCGCCTCAGAATCGTGAAAGCGCTCTGAGTTCTTGATTTCAGTCCGTCGCCCGCCAGTGAACCGGCGTTGCTTGGCCTGAGAAAGCCCGGTCGGGAGAGCGGGATCTACGAGGCGCCGGTTTTGGCGGATCCGAGTGCGGTAAATTAGCACAAATTTCTAGTTGGCGGCAAGATGGAGAGGCGCGGCGCTGAAGGAGAGCGGGAGCGGCGCCGCGCGGACGCTCCGCGTCCCCTGCGCCGTTTCCTTCGACCCGTCAAGCGATCATCTCGACGGCCGCGATCAGCTTCTTCAAGTCCTGGTCCCGAGACAATCGATGGTCGCCGTCCTTGATCAGCGTCAGGCTCACCGGATCGCCGGCGAGATTTTCGACCAGCGCCATGGCGTGACGCCAGGGAACGTCCTCGTCTTGCATGCCCTGCAAAACATGGACGGGACAATAGGCCCGGATGGTGTCTCCAAGCAGCAAATGGCGCCGCCCCTCCTCGATCAACGCGCGGGTGATCGGATAGGGCTCGTCCGAATATGGCGAATGCCGAAGCCAAAGGCCTTTTTCCTCGATGTCTTGGCGCGCCTCAGGCGACATCCGCTCCCAGATCAAGCTTTCGGTGAAGTCGACGGCCGGCGCAATCAGGACGAGGCCCTTGAGCCGCTCGGTCTCGCCGCTTGCTTGAAGAGCCCGAGCGGCGAGCAGCGCGAGCCAGCCGCCCATGGACGAGCCGACCAGCGCTTGCGGACCTTCGGTCAGGCGGCGCAGAACCGCCAAGCTCTCTTCGAGCCAGAGTCCGATTGTAGCGGTCTCGAAGCCTCCCTCAGAGCACCCATGGCCAGAATAGTCGAAGCGTAGAAAAGCGCGGCCCGTCGCCGCCGCGTAGCAATCAAGGCGCTCCGCCTTCAGCCCGCGCATGTCCGATCCAAATCCTCCGAACCAGACTATGCCGGGGCGCGCCGCGCCGGCGGCGCTCGGCGCGCGGCGCAGATATGCGATGCGGCGGCCCGAAAGCCCCTCCCCCACCGTGACGAAGCCCGGCTCTAGGCCCGCCGCGACCAAAATTTGCCGATGCTGCTCTTTCACTTTAGGCTCGCAGATCTACCCTTGATTCGAGATCATTCTTTAAAGATTTGCGGGCCGCCTTGCAGCCTTGGTTGATGGAGCGCTGGCGCATCTGATGTCGCAAGCTTCCGGCTCCCCCTTCAAAGACAGCGCCACGCATCCGCTCACGGGCGCGACGGTGCTTCAAATCATTCCGGACTTGCGCGCTGGCCTTGCGGCGCGCGCGACAATCGAGATTGCGGCGGCGCTAAGCAGGGCCGGAGCCAATGCTCTGGTCGCGAGCCGCGGCGGACGAATGGTCAGCGAGCTGCAGGCCCGGGGCGGCGTCTTCGTCCCTTTTCCTGCACATACGAAAAATCCGCTCGCCATGGTTTTGAACATAAGCCGCCTGGCGCGTCTCATCAAAGCCGAAAGAGTCGACATCGTGCACGCCCGCTCGCGCGCGCCGGCCTGGGTCGCCTATGGCGCGACGCGGCTGACGAAAACGTCTTTCGTCACTAGTTTTCCCGGCCGATACGCTGGCGGCAACGCGCTCGAAGCGCGCTATAACTCGGTCCTGGCGCGCGGCGATATCGTTATCGCGGATTCAGCCTACGCGGCGGGGCTTATCGCTAAGCTCCACCCCGCGGCGGAAGGCAAAATCCGGATTGCGCACCGCGGCGTCGACTGCAGGATTTTCGCGCCGAAGGCCGTGGCGGCGGCTCGGGTTCAGGCCGTGCGGCGGGGGTGGAAGGTCGAGGCGGACGAGCCCATCGTGCTCATGGCCGGCACGATCAGCGCCTCGAGCGGGCATAAGCTCCTTATTGAAGCGGCGCGGCTTCTGCGCGCCCAAGGAGTAGCGGGCGTGAAATTCATCATGGCCGGCGACGAACAGCGCCGCGGCCTCGCTGCGGAAATCGACCGCGCAATCGCCAAGGCCGAGCTGCGAGACGTGATACGCCGAGTTGGCCCCTGCGCCGATATGCCTGCGGCCCTTCTTGCCGCATCGGTCGTGGCGGCGCCTTCAACGCGGCCGGATTCTTTCTCGGGCGCGGCCCTCGAGGCGCAGGCGATGGGATCGCCAGTCATCGTCAGCGACCACGGCGCCGGACCTGAAACCGTTCTCGCGCCGCCCGAGATCGACGAATCCCTGCGCACCGGCTGGCGGACGCCGCCCGGCGACGCCAAGGCGCTCGCAGCCGCCATCCGGGTTGTCCTAGGCCTCGGAGCTACAAGCAGGGACCGGCTCGCGCTGCGCGCCAGGGCGCATATCGAGACAAGCTTTGCGATCGAGCAGGTATGCCTCGCGACCCTCGACGCCTATTTGGCTTCTCGACCGAGCGGCGAGGAATGATCGGCGGCCATCGAGCTTGTCACAGCGCCCCTGCAGCCATTTTCCGGCGCACGCTTTTTGCTAGCAAACTCGCCGTCATACGACCGCTTGCCGCCATGGGACCAATTGCAAGGCCAAGGCGAACCTCCGTGCTTTCGGAAGGTTTCCGGCCAAGCATGGATGCAACACAGGCGACCTAAAAACTTTTCTAATCCAAGTGTTCATTGACTTCGCGGCACAATGAACCGATCTTTTAACCGGGTCCGTCGATCCTCGTGACAAAAAATTGGATGATTCGCGACTTTGTCGGATTCGATTAATCAATGTAAGGAGAAAATGCCATTCGCCGTCCGATGAAAGCCCCCCCTGTCCCACAGAGGGACGGGCCACGCACCAACCGTGAAATCCGCGCTCGCGAAGTCCAATTGATCGATGCCGAAGGCCGCAACCAAGGGGTCGTGGAAACTCTCGAAGCGCAGCAGAAGGCCGAAGAGGCGGGACTTGATCTTGTCGAGATCGTCCCGACCGCCAATCCGCCGGTCTGCAAAATCCTCGATTACGGAAAATTCCGTTTCCTCGAGCAGAAGAAATCCGCGGAAGCCCGCAAGAAGCAGAAGATCGTCGAGATCAAGGAGATAAAGCTGCGTCCAGGCATCGACGACCATGATTACGACGTCAAGATGAAGGCCGTCCGGCGCTTTTTCGAGGAGGGCGACAAGGTGAAAGTCACCCTGCGTTTCCGCGGCCGCGAGATGGCGCATCAAGACCTGGGGTTTCGCCTGCTCGAACGCGTGAAATCCGAGACCGGGACGATCGCCAAGGTGGAAGCCGAACCTTCGATGGAAGGCCGCCAGATGGTGATGGTGCTCGCGCCAAAATAAGCGCGAGCGGCGGCTGGCCTTGGGGGCTGGGTGGCTGTCCCCCCCACCTGCCCGAAGCTGGCGACATGGGCGGGGGATCCGCCTCCGCCAGCCAGACGCTCCTGCCAATGCCGGTTCAGGCGGTCGCTCGGCCGACCGCTGTGGCCTCCGGAACTTCGACCAGGCGGCCGCTCTTTACGTCATAATAATAGCCGTAAATCGGAATGTTGGCGGGAACCAGCGGATGGGACCGGATGCGCTTGACGTCCTCGACGACGCTCGCCGCGAGATCCTTGAACGTATGCCATTTGATGTAGCGGCCATGCACGCTTCCGGGGCCATGGCCATGATCGTGCCAGCCAGTTTCGTCGATGGTCGCGCCCTCCAGGCTCTTTTCGAGGAGGCCGCTCATGATCTCATCGTCGAAGAGCTGCATGCCGCAGTCGGAGTGGTGAATGACGAACCATTCCTTGGTGCCGAGCAGCTTGTAGGAAATCACCAGAGACCGGATGGCGTCGTCGCTGGCGCGACCTCCCGCATTGCGGATGACATGGGCGTCGCCTTCCGACAGGCCGGCGTATTTGGCCGGATCGAGTCGCGCATCCATGCAGGTCAGAATGGCGAAGCGCCGCGCCGGCGGCAGAGCCAGTTTTGCTTTATCGCCAAAACTTGCGGCATAGGCTTCGTTGGCCTTCAAGACTTCCAGCAACACTGACATTGGCGATTTCTCCTTGGAACGATTTATTTATTGCCCAGCGTTTTTCAGTTAAACTTCCCAGCCCGCGCGAAAAGCATGGCACGCCATCGCATGACGCAAGGCTACCTGAATCAATAGCTCGCCCAACTTGAAAACATAATTGTTTATTCTGATCATCTAGATAGATATCGTTTATGGTATGGAGCTCTATCAAATTCGGCACTTTGTCGCCATCGTTGAAACGGGCAGTTTCACCAAGGGGGCTCAGCGTGCGGCGGTCTCGCAACCGGCCATCTCCGCGAGCATCGCAAAACTCGAAGCGGAGCTCAACGTCAATTTGTTCGAACGACGCCGCTCGCCGGTGGTCTTGACAGCCGCAGGGGAGCGGTTGCTCGAAGTAGGCTCAACTGTCCTCCACGCCTGCAATTCGGTGAAGGCCGAACTCAAAGCGCTCGCCGCCCCGGAACAGCTGAGAATTGGAGTCCTGCAATCGCTCTCCAGTCGGCATGTATCCAAGATGCTGAGCTCGTTCCGGCGCGCGAACCCCCATGTGGCGATCGAGGTGATCGATGGCGTCGGCGATCAGCTGGTCCAATTTCTCGCTGAACGGAAACTCGACACGGCGCTCACTATTCTCGATGACGACTCTTCGAAATTCGCAAGCTGCGTTCTTTTCAAGGAGCCTTATGTTTTGGCTGTCGCGGAAGACCATCGCTTCGCGCAACGGCATGCGGTGACGCTTTCCGATCTTTACGATGAACCTTTCATCGTGCGGACAGGCCTCGACAGGTTCCAAGACGCGAGCAACGCGCTTGTCTCTCGCGGAATCAAGATAAGGGTTGTGTATAAAACCGATCAAATCGATCGGGCGCTGTCTCTCGTCGCTTCCGGGATAGGGGTCGCATTAATTCCGGCCCGCTTCGAAATGCCGGCGGTGCGGCAGGTGCAGGTGTCGGACTTGGAGGCCTTCAGGATTTTCGGCCTTATGTGGTCGCCTGAACGAGAGGGCGACAGCCTAGCGAAATTCATCAAATTCGCCGCGAGCCATGGCTGGACGCCGTAGAGCGCGTTTTCCAGCTTCGGCACGGCCAGGGCACAAGCACGTGAACAGACGCCAAGCCTTGTTCGGCGCCATTTCTTCTATTCTTCCAGTGAGTTTGATCCGGCGAGATGGCCGAAATTTTGAACCACCTTCTCATAGACTGGCCGCTTGAAGGGAATAATCAGATCGACAAGACGATCGACCTCCTCCCATCGCCAGGCGTCAAACTCCGGCTTCTGACCGCCCGCTGGCGTCTCGATGTCGATCTCGCTCTCCTCGCCCTCAAAGCGTAGAGCGAACCATTTTTGCCTCTGGCCTTGGAACCGGCCTTTCCAGGACTTTCTCAAATATTCGGGCGGCAGGTCATAGGTGTACCATTCCGGCGATTCCGCGAGAAGCGTCGCAGAATAGACATTGGTCTCCTCCCGCAGTTCCCGCATGGCGGCCTGAAACGGCTCCTCGCCAAAGTCGATCCCGCCTTGCGGCATTTGCCATTCGTGCCCTTGGCGCAAATGCTGCGGCGTTTTCTTGGTGCGCCTCCGTCCGACAAAAACAAGCCCATCGCGGTTGAGCAGCATGATCCCGACGCATGGACGGTAATTTTCAAATTGCATCGCCTAATAACCTCGCGCCTAGCCCCGAATTGTGGCTGGCCCTCATTTTGTCGCCGCGCCGCAGACCGGCCCCAGCCGAGCGCCCACGCTTCGAGACCGCAGACGAAAACCGCCGCGTACAACTGGAAGATGAAGCCCGCGCCTGGCCTCCACAGATTCGACCATAAAATGATGGGAATCGCCAAGCCCCGCAAGCCGCTGGATTAACTTCAATTTACGTGGCGCCTGACCGGCTGGTCCCCGCCCGTCGCTCGGCGCCGCCCAAGCTGGCCCGGCCCGCCCGAAAATGGCGGCGGACTTCGCCAAAAACTTGCGCGAAAACAGCAAATTAAATGAGGATTCTGATTCAATCGATCAAGTGGCGCGACCGCGCATATTCGGCTTGGCCGCCTCGCACCGAACTCGATGCGCCTAAAAGGCCCGGCGGCTTGATCCTCTCTGATCAGGCCGCCGGCCAAGGCTCAATTCTGAACTTTTACGGGTTCGTTCGCCGCCGGAGCCGAGGTGACCTTGTTTGGGGCCTTAGAGCCGCCACGCAAAATTTCCAGGGCGGCGATCAATTGTTTGTCATCCTTCGCATCGGGCGGCACATAGGCCTGCGACCCGCCCTTTTCGTCCTCGCCATTCTTCAAATGGCCCTTGAGCGAAGCTTCGCCCTTCGTGTCGTCCTTGCCCTTGAATTCGTCCGGCACGTCCTGCAGCACAATCATGTCGGGATCGATCCCCTTGGCCTGGATCGACCTCCCGGACGGAGTGTAATAGCGCGCCGTCGTCAGCCGCACGGCCCCATTGTTCTGGCCAAGCGGAATGATCGTCTGCACAGATCCCTTGCCGAAGGAGCGCGTGCCAAGGATCGTCGCCCGCTTGTGGTCCTGCAAGGCGCCGGCGACAATTTCCGAAGCCGAGGCCGAGCCGCCATTGATGAGGATCACCACCGGCTTGCCCTTGGAGAGGTCGCCCGGCCGCGCATTATAGCGCATCGATTCCTCGGCGTTGCGGCCGCGCGTCGAAACGATCTCGCCGCGATCGAGGAAACAATTGGCGACGGCGATCGACTGATCGAGCAAACCGCCGGGATTGTTGCGCAGGTCGAGAATGTAGCCCTTGAACTTGTCGGCCGGGATCTCCGACTGGAATTTCAGGATTGCATTGTGGACGCCGTCGAACGTCTGTTCGTTGAACTGGGTGATGCGGATATAGCCGACGTCATCGCCTTCCTGATGGTCGCGAACCGACTTGATCTGGATCACGGCGCGCGTGAGCTTGATGTCCTGAGGCTCCTTGTTCGCGCCGCGCAGGATCTTGAGAATCACCGCGGTATTTGGCGCGCCTCGCATTTTGTCGACGGCCTGGTTGAGGCTCAACCCTTGGACGTTTTCGTCGTCGATCGCGGTGATGATGTCGCCGGACAGGATTCCGGCGCGCGAGGCCGGCGTATCGTCGATCGGGGTGACGACCTTGATCAAGCCGTCTTCCTGCGTCACCTCGATGCCGAGGCCGCCGAATTCGCCGCGGGTCTGCACCTGCATGTCGCGGAAGCTCTTCGCGTCCATATAGCTCGAATGCGGATCGAGCGAGCCCAGCATGCCGTTGATCGCGGCCTCGACCAGCTTCTGCTCGTCCGGCTTCTCGACATAATCCGAGCGGATTTTCTCGAAGACGTCGCCGAAGAGATTGAGGTTGCGGTAAGTGTCCGAGGCGGCGGCCTTGGCCGATCCTTCGGGAAACAACCATGCCGTCTTGCTCTCGAGCGTGACGAGCGACGCGCCCAAGGCGGCGCCGAGGACTAAGAGTGAGACTTTCCGCATCATCCGCGAACCTTCTGCAATTCCGGCTTCGCCCACCATGGGCCCGGATCGATCGCCGCCCCGTCTTTACGAAATTCGATATAGAGGATGGGCTGGGCAGCGCCAATGGCTATGGCCGCCGCCGTCTTCGCCGACCCATCGCCCATGACGGCGACAGGCTCCCCGGCGAGAATGAATTGACCTACGTTTACGTTGATCCGGTCCATTCCTGCAAGAATAATATAATAGCCCTGTCCCGCATTGACGATCAAGAGTTGTCCATAACTACGATAAGGACCGGCAAAAGCAACCCAACCGTCGCAGGGAGAGGCGACAATAGCTTCGGTTCGGGTCGCGATGAGCATCCCTTTCTCCGCGCCGCCGAAGCTGTCGGGAGCGCCAAAGCCGCGCTGAAGCGTTCCGGCGACCGGGAGCGGCAGCAGGCCCTTGGTCTCGGCGAAGACGGTCGCAGGAGCGAGCCGCGCCGGATCCTTGAAAGGGGCGAGAGCGGTTTTTCGCCGCGCGTCCGGCGGCGTCGCCTCCTGTGCGTTTTTTCTCGCCTCGTCAGCCCGCCGCGCCGCCTCCGCGCCGCGCGCCGCCGCGGCGACCTCGCTTTCCATTCGGGCGATGAGATCCTTCAGCGTCGCCGCCTGCTTGGCGAGATCGAGGGCGCGATCGCGCTCGGCGCCAAGAGCCTGTTCGGCGGCCGACAGCGCCGATTGCCGCGCCTCGATCAGCGCGGCGAGATGCTGGCGGTCCGCGCGAAGCTTTGCCGCGTCGCCTGAAAGCGCGTCTCTCTCGGCTGCGATTGATTGCCGCAATTGCAGGAGGTCCGACAGATCGGCCGCGAGCGCTTCTGTTTCGGCGCGCATCTCAGGCAAGACGGAGCCGAGCAGCATAGAGGTCCGGATCGCTTGAAGCATGTCTTCTGGCGCGACGAGCAGAGCCGGCGGCGGCTTGCGGCCCATGCGCTGCAAGGCAGCGAGCACCTCGGCGATCACCGAGCGACGGCTCGTCAGAGAGCGCCTGATCGCGTCCTCGCTGCCCAGGAGAGCGTCGAGCCGCCCTTCCGCCTCGCCGACCTTGGCCTCGGTCGCGCCGACGCTTCGAGTCATGTCAAGAAGCGCGGCCTCGAGCTTTCCCCGATCGTTGCGGATCGAGGCCATCTCGGCTTCAATCTGCCGTCGCTGCGCTTCCGAAGCCTCTAGCGAATCCTGCATGCCGCGCAGCTCCAGCCTGCGCCCGCTCAAGTCGGACGCTTTTTGGTCGGGCACTTGCGGGGTCGATTGCGCGGCGAGGGAGGCGAAGGCCAGCGGCGCGAGGCAAAGCGGCGCCCATGGCGCTACGCGCGCAAGGTTACGCCTTAACGCTATCGCTGCTCGGCTCGCGCGAGGCTCTATCCCTATCGCCACGATTCTCGTTTCGGTTCGCTATAAATTTTACTATCCCGGCGGAAAATGGCCGGAGCGCGGCGAAAATGCCGCCGTCTTCAATTTCCGATTGGATCGTTTCATCTCATCAAGAAAACCAGCGCAAGGTTAACAACTTGCAGCGCGTCGGGATCAAAAAGGGCCAGCAATTTTTCTTGAAGAGGCGGCGCCGCGGCGGAATTAATCGCGGTGATACGGGTGGCCCGAGAGAATTGTCACGGCCCTGTAGATTTGCTCGGCCGCCATGATGCGGGCGAGCTGATGCGGGAAGGTCATCGGCCCAAACGATAGGACCAGGGAAGCCGAAGCGCAGAAGCTTCGCGCCAAGCCGTCCGGCCCGCCGATGACGAGGGCCAAGGCGGCTGCGCCCTCGTCGCGCCTCCTGCCGAGATCGCCCGCGAACGCGCGGCTCGACATAAGCTTGCCGGCCTCGTCAAGCGCGATCACGCTGCAGCCTGGCCCAAGCAAAGCGCGAACGGTCTTGGCCTCTTCCTCCTTGCGATCCTCGGCGCGGCGGGCGCGGCTCTCGTCAAGCTCGCGCAGATCGATCGCGGAAAAACCGATGGCGCGGCCAGCCGCCGCGGCGCGCTCGATATAACGCGCGGCGAGATCGCGCTCGGGTCCCGCCTTCGCCCGGCCGACGGACACAAGCATAAGTCGCATCGGCGAAAAGCGCTCTCTCTGGCTTTAGAGAATCTTGGGCTTTACGGAATGAACGCGCGCGCCAAGCGCCCGCAGCCAAACAGCGGACGCCTCGTCGAGACGAAGCCGACGCCTTAACCTGCGCGGCGTTCGCCGGGCCGGTCCATGCCCCACATTTTTTCGAGATTGTAGAATTGCCTGACCTCAGGCTTGAAGATGTGGACGATGACGTCGCCCCCATCGACCAGAACCCAGTCGCAATTCTGCAACCCTTCGACGCGGGGCGTGGTCGCGCTGTTTGCCTTGAAAGCCTTGATGACGCGGTCGGCGATCGCTCCGACATGAATGTTGGAGCGGCCTGTCGCGATGATCATGGAATCGGCCAAACTTGTTTTGCCGTGCAGGTCGATGGAGACGATGTCTTCCGCTTTGGAATCATCGAGACTCGTCAAGATAGTCCGCACGAGTGAACCGGTCTCTGGCTCCGCCGGAGCTTCGACCGAGTGGAGCGGCTTAGGGGCAGCTCCTCCATAAATCGTGGGTATCAGCGTTTCGATCCTCTATGGGCGCCGGGTTGATGACCGGACACCCCATCAAGATGGCGCCGAATCGGCGAGATTTCAATTGCGGGTAATGGGTTGGTTTGAAATTTCTTAGAAACTGACCCACTATCTGCTGTTGTTCGCAAGACTTGCTGGCCGAGGCTTCTTTATCGGCCTCGACGCCTCCTACCAGGCAAGTTCGGTGATTGCCGCCGTCGGCGCGAAACCCGCCCCTTCGGCGAACTGCCGCAAAGCCGCGGCGTCGAGAGCGGCGTCTTCCCCGGCCCCATGCAGCTCTTCGCGATGAATCCCCGAGGTCACGAAAAGGCTGGCGAGACCCTGGTCGCAAGCCCCTTTGATGTCCGTCCGCATCGCGTCCCCAATCGCGAGGACGCGGGCCTGGGCGAGTTCACCCCCACGCAGTTCGGTCGCGCGCGCCAGCGCTCGTTCATAGATCGGCGGAAAGGGCTTGCCGGCCTGGATCACCTTGCCGCCGATCGCGGCATAGCGTTCGGCGATTGCGCCTGCGCAATATACGAGGTCTTCGCCATCCTGGACCACGATGTCAGGGTTGGCGCAAATGAAATCGAGGCCGCGATCGCGCATTCGGGCGAGACTCGCGTCATAATCCGCCGGCGTTTCCCGCGCGGGGTGGGTAAGTCCGCTGCAAAGGACGAAGCCCGCCTGGTCGAGCGGCGCGAGGCGCAGCTTTTTCCCGGTCAAGGCCAAGACCTCCTCGAAAAGCGCGGTCTCCCAGGCTGGACCCACATGGAACAGAGCGTCGGCGGCGCGTTCGATGAGCAAGGCGACCGTGACGTCTCCGGATGAGACGATTGCGTCATAGGCTTCGCGAGGGACGCCGAGACTGTCGAGATGCGCGCGCACGATCCGGCTCGGGTTCGGCGAATTGGTGATGAGCACGACCGCGCCGCCCTTGGCGCGAAAGCGTTCAAGCGCTTCGGCGGCTTTTTTGAAATAGGCGGCGCCATTGTGGAGCACACCCCAGACGTCGCTCAAAACGACGTCATAGCCGTCGGCGAGCTCGGCCAATCCACGAATAAGTCGAGGCAATCCTGGGGGTCGTCCTTATGGAGCGCTTCCTAGACGATGTGCAAACGTGCTTCCGCCGGCGCGCTCTAGGCGCGAAGATATTGACTGTCAAGCAACCGGCTCGCGCGGCGAACAATCAGTGTGGCAAATAAGATCCAACGATTATTAATAAGCATCACTCAATTGATTTTGATTCGGAGGCGCCGAATATGGCTCGAATGTGACGCAAGCGGAGCAGTAACGGACCTATAGGCTGCGCGCCAATTGCGCCGCTTCGCCTGCTCGCGTGGGAAGGGCGTTACGTTGGGTATCTTGCGTCTTTTCCGCATCTCGGCCCTTGTTCGCATTTGCGCCTTTACTTTTGCCGCTGGCCTCGTCATCGACGCGCGCCAAGGGAGCGTCTGGGCCGGCGCCTGGCTCATGCCTCCGGGCGCTGGTCAGATAATAGCGTCAACGGCCTTCTCCGGCTCCACCCGCGCCTTTGATGCGCAGGGACATCTGATTCCGGTGCCTTCCTATGACAAGTTCGAGCTTGGCGGCTATCTCGAATATGGCCTGACGGATTGGCTGACCCTGATCGCCGCGCCGGCTTATGATCGCATCAGGCAGCCGCCGCCCGCGGCCTCCTATGAAGGGCTGGGCCAGAGCGAAATCGGCGCGAGGATCGGCCTCTACCGGTCGGACATGGCGGCCATATCTTTTGAAGCCGGGCTGCGCACGCCCGGCGCCTCCCTCAACGATACGCTCGAACCCTTCCAGCCGCGCCGCGCCGCGGCGCTCGATCTCCGCTTCCTGGCCGGGCGCAATTTCGAAATTGGCGAAATGACTGGTTTCGCCGAGGCGCAGGCGGGCTATCGCTTCTATGCGGGGAAACAGCCGGGCGAATTTCTCGTCGATCTTACATTGGGCCTGCGGCCGACGCCGCAACTTCTCGTTTTATTGCAGAGCTTCAGCTCGATCTCGAATGGTTCAGGCGGCGGTTTCAGACATAATTCCTGGCACAAGCTGCAACCCAGCGCGGTCTATGATCTGTCGCCGCAATGGTCGCTGCAAATTGGCGGCTTTATTACAGTCGCCGGCGTCAATTCCGGACGCGAGCTTGGACCTCTTGTCGGCGTCTGGTATCGTTTCTGAGCCGATGGCTGGTCTTTTGCTTGAGGCGGCGGACGGCCTTGCCTATATTTGTCGCCCGACATAATCAAAGCTTGAACCTTCAAGTCTCAGGGTTAAGGAAATAGCTTCGCATGGCAGGCGCCAATCATCAGACTGTTCATCGCTTTGACCACCCCGGCGAAGGTATCAGGCGCGCAAAATCAATTCCGAAAGGGCGTCAGATCGATCCCTTGGCGCAAGAGGAGATCGAAAAACTCCTCGGCGACCGCTCCCGCCAGCGCGATCTTCTGATCGAACATTTGCATCTGATCCAGGATACATATCACCAGATCTCCGCCGCCCATCTCGCGGCGCTCGCCGACGCGATGAAGCTGTCCTTCGCCGAAGTCTTTGAAACCGCGACTTTCTACGCGCATTTCGACGTCGTGAAGGAAAACGATCCGCCGGTTCCGCCGCTGACCATAAGGGTTTGCGATTCCCTCACCTGCGCCTTGTTTGGCGCTGAAAAGCTCCTTCATGCGGTGCGCGCTGGCGCCGGCCCTCATGTCCGCGTCGTCCGCGCCCCTTGCGTCGGCCGCTGCGACACGGCGCCTGTGGCCGAGGTTGGGCATCATTTTGTCGATCACGCGACTCCTTCGACCGTCATCGCGGCGGCGGAGCAAGGCGACACGCATCCGCATTTGCCTGATTACGTCGGCTACGATGATTATGTCGCGAAGGGCGGCTACAGGCTTCTTGAACGCGTGCGGTCCGGCGATCTTTCCACCGAGCAGCTTCTGCAAGCGCTCGAAGGCGCAAGCCTGCGGGGCCTTGGCGGCGCCGGTTTCCCCACCGCGCGCAAGTGGCGCTCGGTGCTCGGCGAGCCCGGCCCCCGGCTGATGGCGATCAATGGTGACGAAGGCGAGCCTGGCACTTTCAAGGATCGTTTCTATCTAGAAACTGACCCCCATCGCTTCCTCGAAGGCGCCTTGATCGGCGCGCATGTCGTCGAAGCGGCGGAAATCTATATTTATTTACGCGACGAATATCCGGCGGCCCGCGCCATTCTGCAGCGGGAGATCGCCAAATTGCCGCCGGGCGGTCCCGTGATCCACCTGCGGCGCGGGGCCGGCGCCTATATCTGCGGCGAAGAATCCTCGATGCTCGAAAGCCTCGAGGGCAAGCGCGGCCTGCCGCGCCACAAGCCGCCTTATCCGTTTCAGGTCGGGCTGTTTGGCCGCGCCACGCTCATCAACAATGTCGAGACCGTGTTCTGGGTTCGCGACATCGTCGAGAAGGGCGCCGCCTGGTGGACGAGCCAGGGCCGCAACGATCGGCATGGTCTGCGCAGTTACTCCGTATCCGGTCGGGTGAAATCGCCCGGCGTAAAACTCGCGCCCGCCGGGGTAACGATCCGCGAGCTGATCGAAGAATTCTGCGGCGGCATGGCGGAGGGCCATGAGTTTCGCGCCTATCTGCCCGGAGGCGCGTCGGGCGGCATATTGCCGGCGTCGATGGACAATATCCCGCTTGATTTCGGGACGCTTGAAAAATACGGCTGCTTCATTGGTTCGGCGGCCGTGATCGTCCTCTCGCAGCAAGACGACATCAAAGCCGCGGCGTTGAACCTCATGCGCTTTTTCGAGGACGAAAGCTGCGGCCAATGCACGCCGTGCCGGGTCGGCACGCAAAAGGCCGCCGCGCTCATGGAGGCGCGCGACTGGGACCGCGATCTGCTCGGCGAGCTGAGCCAGGTCATGCGCGACGCGTCGATCTGCGGGCTCGGTCAGGCGGCCTCGAATCCACTGACGACCGTCATCAAATTCTTTCCGGAAGAATTCGCGCCCAAGGGAGCAGCCGAATGACCGACAAGATCAGTTTTGAGCTCGACGGGCGGCAAGTCGAGGCAGGCCCCGGCGAATCCATCTGGCAGGTCGCCAAGCGGATGGGGACCGAGATTCCGCATCTCTGCTATTCGCCCGAGCCGGGATATCGCGCCGACGGCAATTGCCGCGCCTGCATGGTCGAGATCGAGGGCGAGCGCGTGCTCGCCGCCTCGTGCCAGCGCAAGCCGGCGATCGGCATGAAAGTGAAGACGGCGACCGAGCGAGCCGAGAAGGCGCGCAAGATGGTCATCGAGCTTCTCGTCGCGGACCAGCCGGCGCGCGCGACCTCGCACGATCCGGATTCAAAATTCTGGCATTGGGCCGACCGGGTCGAGGTCAGCGAGAGCCGGTTCCCCGCTGCGCCGCGCTGGATCGGCGACGCGAGCCACCCGGCCATGCGCGTCAATCTCGACGCCTGCATCCAATGCGGCCTCTGCCTGCGCGGCTGCCGCGAAGTGCAGGTCAATGATGTGATCGGCATGGCCTATCGCAACCATGACGCAAAAATTGTCTTCGACTTCGACGATCCTATGGGCGAATCCACTTGCGTCGCCTGCGGCGAATGCGTCCAGGCCTGCCCGACCGGCGCGCTCATGCCGGCGGCGCTCCTCGACGAGCATCAGACCCGGGTGGTCTATGCGGACAAGAAGGTCGATTCGCTTTGTCCTTTCTGCGGCGTCGGCTGCCAAGTGACCTATCAGGTCAAGGATGAGCAGATCATCTACGCCGAAGGCCGCGACGGCCCGGCGAACCAAAACCGGCTCTGCGTCAAGGGCCGGTTTGGCTTCGACTATATTCATCATCCGCATCGATTGACGAAGCCGCTGATCCGGCTTCCAAATGCGAAGAAGGATGCGAACGATCAGGTCGACCCCGCCAATCCCTTCACTCATTTCCGTGAAGCCTCATGGGATGAGGCGCTCGACGTCGCCGCGCAGGGGCTCGTCAAGATACGCGACGAGAAAGGCGTGAGGGCTCTCGCCGGCTTCGGTTCGGCCAAGGGCTCGAACGAGGAAGCCTATCTCTTCCAGAAGCTGGTTCGCACCGGTTTCGGCTCGAATAATGTCGATCATTGCACCCGGCTCTGCCACGCCTCCTCCGTGGCGGCCTTGATGGAAGGCCTGAACTCGGGCGCCGTCTCCGCGCCCTTCTCGGCGGCGCTTGAAGCCGAGGTCATTATCGTGATCGGCGCCAATCCGACGATCAATCATCCGGTCGCCGCGACCTTCATCAAGAACGCCGCGAAGAATGGCGCCAAGCTCATCATCATGGATCCGCGCCGGCAGACTCTGTCCCGCCACGCCTATAAGCATCTCGCGTTCAAGCCGGGCAGCGACGTCGCCATGCTGAACGCCATGCTGAACACGATCATCACCGAAGGCCTGACCGACGAGCAATATGTCGCCGGCTATACCGAGGGCTTCGAGGAGTTGAAGGCGCGGATCGTCGATTTCACGCCGGAAAAAATGGCGCCTATCTGCGGGATTCCCGCCGAGACCTTGCGCGAGGTGGCGCGGCTTTACGCCAAGGCCAAATCCTCGATCATTTTCTGGGGCATGGGAATCAGCCAGCATATTCATGGCACGGACAATTCGCGCTGCCTCATCGCGCTTGCGCTGGTCACCGGCCAGATCGGCCGCCCCGGCACAGGCCTGCATCCGCTTCGCGGCCAGAACAATGTGCAAGGCGCTTCTGACGCGGGCCTTATTCCAATGTTCCTGCCGGACTATCAGCCCGTCGGCCGAACCGATCTGCGCGAGCCTTTCGAGCATCTTTGGCATAAATCACTCGATCCGGAACGCGGCCTGACCGTCGTCGAGATCATGAACGCCATCCACGCCGGCGAGATCACCGGCATGTATATCGAGGGTGAAAATCCGGCGATGTCGGATCCCGACCTGCAGCATGCGCGCGCGGCGTTCGCCAAGCTCGACCATCTCGTCGTGCAGGATCTTTTCGTCACCGAGACCGCATTCCACGCCGATGTGATCCTGCCGGCTTCGGCCTTCGCTGAAAAGCTTGGGACGTTCACCAACACCGACCGCCGCGTCCAGATCGCCCGGCCGGTCGTGGCGCCTCCTGGCGACGCCCGCCAAGACCTCTGGATCATCCAGGAGATCGCGAAGCGCATGGGGCTCGATTGGAGCTATCCGGGACCCGCCGAGGTCTTTGATGAGATGGCCAGCCTGATGCCGTCCCTGGCGAACATCACCTGGGAGCGGGTCGAGCGCGAAGGCGCGGTCACCTATCCGGTCGACTCCGCCGATGCGCCCGGCAATGAGATCATCTTCACGACCGGCTTTCCGACGGAGTCCGGGCGCGGCAGAATTGTCCCGGCCAATGTCGTGCCGCCGGACGAGCTGCCTGACGACGAATATCCAATGGTGCTCTCGACTGGCCGCCTGCTCGAACATTGGCACACCGGCTCGATGACGCGGCGCGCCAATGTGCTGGATACATTGGAGCCGGAGGCCGTCGCCTTCCTGTCGCCGAAGGATCTGCGCCGTCTCAATTTATGGCCCGGCGATTTCATCAAGCTCGAGACAAGGCGCGGCGCGATCGAGATCAAGGCCCGCTCCGATCGCGACGTGCCGGAGAATATGGTGTTCATGCCGTTCTGCTATGCGGAGGCGGCGGCGAACCTGCTCACCAATCCGGCCCTGGACCCGTTCGGAAAAATCCCCGAGTTCAAGTTCTGCGCCGTTAAAGTGACGAGGGCCGAAGCGCGCGAGGCGGCGGAGTAAGCCAATTCCGTCTCTCCAGAAGGCGAGGGGCGCTGCAATCATGGATGATTTCGCTCAGTCGGACATCCTTTCGAGCTATCTGATACGCCCCGACCCGGCTGATCCGCGGTTGAGCCGCGAAGTCGAAGGCGTCGATCAAACCGGAGCGCGCGTCACGACGCGCGTTGTCACTGAGAAAGCCTTGACGCTTTATCTCAACGCGCAGGAGATCGTGACGATGATGACCATCGGCGATCATCCGGCTCTGCTCGGCATCGGCTATCTCTTGAACCAGATGATGCTGCGCAAGGACGATGAAGTCACCGGCGCAGATTTCGACGAAGAGCTCGATGTCGTCGTCGTGCGCACGAAGCGGCGCACGAATTACGAAGACAAGATGAAAAAGCGCACATTGACGTCGGGCTGCGCGCAGGGCACGACTTTCGGCGATCTCATGGAGGCGATCGAGGAGGTCAAGCTGCCGGCGGCGGAGCTTCGCACCTCCTGGCTCTACCGCCTGACCCATGCGATAAATCTTACGCCTTCGCTCTATCTCGAGGCCGGCGCCATTCACGGTTGCGTCTTGTGCGAGGCCGACCGCCCGCTCGTCTATATGGAGGATGTCGGGCGCCATAACGCCGTCGATAAGATTGCGGGCTGGATGTTCGTCAACAAAGCCGATCCCGCAAATAAGATCTTCTATACGACTGGACGGCTGACCTCGGAAATGGTGATCAAGACCGTGCGCATGGGCATTCCTATTCTCGTCTCGCGGTCGGGCTTTACCGCGTCAGGCGTCGAGCTCGCGCGCAGGACCGGGCTGACCTTGATCGGCCGCGCGCGCGGCAAACGCTTCGTTGCGCTCTCGGGCGAAGACAGGATCGTCTTCGATCAGGATCTCGCCTATGTGGCCGATGAATCCGGGCGGACGCATCGCAAAGGCGCGAGCGCCGATGACTGAGCCATGTTTCGGGGTGCTGCTCGCCGGCGGTCTCGCGCGGCGCATGGGCGGCGGCGACAAGGCGCTGCGCGCCATCGGCGGCAAACCTATTCTCGCCCGCGTCATCGCCGCGCTTCAGCCGCAATGCGCCGGGCTCGTCCTGAACGCCAATGGCGACCCGGCGCGGCTCGCTGAATTCGGCCTGCCTGTCGTGGCCGACGACGTGCCGGGGTTCAAGGGGCCGCTTGCGGGCATTCTCGTCGGCCTCGATTGGATCGCCGCGCATCGCCCGGACGTAGCTTTCGTGGTGAGCGCGCCGACCGATACGCCATTCCTGCCGCGCGATCTCGTCGCGCGGCTCCGAGACGCGCGGGCGCAGAAAGGCGCCGAGATCGCCGTCGCGAGTTCGGGCGGCGGGACCCACCCGGTGATTGCGCTCTGGCCCGTCGGCATAAGACAAGACCTGCGCCATGCGCTTGTCGAAGAGGACCTGCGCAAGATCGATGGATTTACCGCGCGCTACCGCGTCGCCTACGCTGACTGGCCCGTTGCGCCATATGATCCGTTCTTCAATGCGAATGAACCCGGCGATCTCGCAGCGGCGGAAGCAATCGCGGCCAAGCAAGAGTAAAGACCCCGCATGAATGGCGCCGCCTCATTACAAAAATATGGATTTTATTGAAAACGGGCTCTACGAAGGCATCATAATTGCGTTACGCCATGATCAGCGTAAGCGCCAACATATCACGGAAGCAATCATGGCCGCAAAAGTGGAAAATGTGAGCATAGACGAATTGAAGCAGGGACTGGCCGATGGCTCGATCCTCCTCGTCGACGTGCGCGAGCCGAATGAATTCGCCGCCGGCCGCATTCCCGGCGCGACGCTCAACCCTTTGCAAAAATTCGATCCCAAGGCCCTGCCGCCGCAAGAGCCCGGCAAGCGCGTGGTTCTCTCCTGCCGGGCCGGCGGGCGTTCGCTCAAGGCTTTGGAGCTCGCCCAAGCGGCCGGCCGCGACGATGTCCGCGCCCATTATCCGGGCGGCTTCGACGGCTGGGCGAAGGCCGGCGAGAAGGTCGAGCGATAGCCTCTCGCTCGCCCGGCGCGGGAAGACCGAGGGGCGCGGCGTTGATAGACTTTTGACGATCCTAGCTCCATATTGCGCCGATGAGCGCCATTCTTTTCGACACGCTTCGCCTATCTCGCACCTTGCGGGACAAAGGCCATTTCACGACTGAGCAAGCCGAGGCGCTCGCCGAAGCCTTGGGCGAGGCATCTCAAGATAACCTCGCAACCAAGGCCGACATCATCAATCTCGCAACAAGAGCCGATCTTGCTGAAGCGAAAGCTGACATTCTGAAATGGGTCGTCGGCGCGATCGGCTTTCAGACCGTCGTGATTTTGGGCGCTCTCGTCTCGCTGGTCAGGATTTTTGCGAAATAGCGAGGCTCGGCGCCGGTGCAATCTGGAATAGGCAATAGTTTATCCCCCAAGCAAATGTACAAGTAATTCATAAGGTCTACTTGGAGCGCGGCAAATCGCAAGGCGCCAGCACCTCAAGCAGGGTTCAGCGCGCACGAACATCGCAGCGAAGCCGCGCCAATATTCCGCGCCGCGCCCTTGCCGCCACGCCTCCCCCTTGCTAAATAGACCGTTCGACCCTGTTTCTTCCCGCCGTCCCAGCGCCGGCCCGCTTTAAGCGGTGGTCCTGTCGCATTGCCGATGGACGCCGGCGGAGGAGAAGCGCAAACCAACCTAAAACCGCCGGCGCCGCCCAGATTTGTTAGGGCATCCAGGAGACCAAATGGCATCAGCTTCCACCTACGCGCCCTCGCGCGACGATTTCGCGGCGCTTCTCGACGAGAGCTACGGCCAGAACGAGGCCTTCGAGGGCTCGGTCGTCAAGGGCATCGTCGTCGCGATCGAAAAAGACGTCGCCGTCATCGATCTCGGTTTGAAGACCGAGGGGCGCGTTCCTCTCAAGGAGTTCCAGGGCCCCGGGCGCGAGGGCAAGCTCAATGTCGGCGATGAGGTCGAGGTCTATCTCGAGCGGATCGAGAACGCGCTCGGCGAAGCCGTCATCTCGCGCGACAAGGCGCGCCGCGAGGAGAGCTGGGTCAAGCTCGAAAAGGCGTTCGAGAACCAGGAAAAGGTCGAAGGCGTCATCTTCAACCAGGTCAAGGGCGGCTTCACCGTCGATCTCGACGGCGCCGTGGCCTTTCTGCCGCGCAGCCAGGTCGATATTCGCCCGATCCGCGACGTGACCCCGCTGATGCAGGTGCCGCAGCCCTTCCAGATCCTGAAAATGGACCGGCGCCGCGGCAATATCGTCGTCTCCCGCCGCACCGTGCTCGAAGAATCCCGCGCCGAGCAGCGCCATGAGATCGTCGCCAACCTCGAGGAAGGCCAGGTGATCGAGGGCATGGTGAAGAACATCACCGATTACGGCGCCTTCGTCGATCTCGGCGGCATAGACGGGCTTTTGCACGTCACCGATATCGCCTGGCGCAGGGTCAATCATCCGACCGAGGTGCTGACGATCGGCCAGACCGTCCGCGTGAAGATCATCAAGATCAATCACGAGACGCACCGCATTTCGCTCGGCATGAAGCAATTGCTCGAAGATCCGTGGCAGGGCATCGAGGCGAAATATCCGGTCAATGCGCGGTTCCGCGGCCGGGTCACGAACATCACCGACTACGGCGCCTTCGTCGAGCTCGAGCCCGGCATCGAAGGCCTGATCCATGTCTCGGAAATGTCCTGGACCAAGAAGAACGTCCATCCGGGCAAGATCGTCGCGACGAGCCAGGAGGTCGATGTTCAGGTCCTCGAAGTCGATCCGGTCAAGCGCCGCATCTCTCTCGGGCTCAAGCAGACGCTGGCGAACCCTTGGGAAGCCTTCGCCGAAAAATATCCGGTTGGCTCGGAAGTTTCGGGCGAGGTCAAGAACAAGACCGAGTTCGGCTTGTTCATCGGTCTCGACGGCGATGTCGACGGCATGGTCCATCTCTCGGACCTCGACTGGAACAAGCCCGGCGAACAGGTCATCGAGGATTACAAGAAGGGCGATATCGTCAAGGCGAAGGTGCTTGACGTCGATATTGAAAAAGAGCGCATCTCGCTCGGCGTCAAGCAGCTTGGCGTCGATCCTTTCGCGGCGAAGCCGGCCGATGCTGCGAAGCCCGGTGAGGAAGGCGCCGCCGAGCTCAAGAAAGGATCGGTCGTCACCTGCGAAATCCTCGAAGTGAAGGATGGCGGCCTTGAGGTGCGGATCGTCGGCACCGAGTTCACCGCCTTCATCAAGCGCAATGAGCTTGCGAGGGATCGCGCCGATCAGCGGCCCGAGCGCTTCGCCGTGGGCGAGAAGGTCGACGCGAGGATCACCCTGTTCGACCGCCGCGCCCGTAAGGTTTCGGTCTCGATCAAGGCGCTGGAAGTCGCCGAGGAGAAGGAGGCCATCGCGCAATATGGCTCCGCCGATTCCGGCGCCTCGCTTGGCGACATTCTTGGCGCCGCGCTGAAGGCGCGCGAGGAGGCGCCCAAGAAAGGCGGCAAGGCCCCGGCCGACGACGAATAAGGCTTTAAAAGCCAGGCCGCGCCTGGAGAGCTGACATGCTCTGAACGCGGCCCATTAATCTTCATGCCCGCGCGGGTCAGTTCCGCGCGGGTTTTCTTTTGGCTAGCACAGGAGCGCGATTCATGCCCGGCAATGATGCGGGTTCGCCAATCGGCCTCGGCGTCGATTTCGGCACGACGAATAGCGTCGTCGCGCTCGCCTATCCCGGCGGCCATGTCGAAAGCCTGAGCTGGCCGTCGGCCTTCGGCCCGACCGAGACATTTCGCACCGCGCTGATGTTTTGGCGCGAGGGTCGCAACAAGGTCCGCCATGTCGCCGGACCGGAGGCGATCGCCCGCGCGATCAATCCTGAAGGCGAGCAGAGATTCATCCAATCGATCAAGACGCATCTGGCGAGCCCGCTCTTCACCGAGACGCGGCTTTATGGCGAGCGCTTCACCATTGAGCGGCTCGTCGCGACTTTTCTCGAACGCCTCTTCGATCAGGATGCGCTCCATGCGGCCGGCTCCCCAACGGTCGTGGCGGGGCGCCCGGTCGTTTTCGCCGGCGAGCGGCCGGACGAGGCTCTCGCAGTCGCGCGGCTCAAAACCGCTTATGCTTCGGTTGGCGTAAACGGCGTCGAATTCGCCTATGAGCCGCTCGGCGCGGCTTATTGGTACGCCCGCAAGCTCGAACATGAGGAAGTCGTTCTCGTCGCCGATTTCGGCGGCGGCACCAGCGATTTTTCGGTGCTGCGCTTCAGCCGCAAAGGAAAGCGCCTCGAAGCTCTGCCGCTTGCCCATGGCGGCGTGGGCGTCGCCGGGGATACATTCGATTATCGCCTCATCGACCATGTCGTTTCGCCGAAGCTCGGCAAGGGCACGCTCTATCGCTCCTTCGACAAGCTTTTGCCGATTCCGGCCTATTTCCATGCCGCTTTCGCGCAATGGCACCAGCTGTCCTGGCTGAAATCGGCGCAGACGCTGGCGGAGCTCAGGAAGCTCGCGTTGAGCGCGGAGGCGCCGCATATGCTCGAAGATCTCATGGTCCTGATCGAGCATGATCTCGGCTTTGAGCTTTACCGCGCCGTCGGCGATCTGAAGGCGAAATTATCCGCCGAGACGGAGGCGCGTTTCACATTCGCCCGCGAAGGGATCGAGATCGAGGCGTCAGTGACGCAAAAAGATTTCGAAGGCTGGATCGCCGATGATCTTGGCAGGATCGCGCAAGCCATGGATCAAACTGTCGCCAAAACGGGGCTCGGCTTCGCCGATATGGACGCGGTGTTTCTCACCGGCGGCAGCTCTTTCGTGCCGGCGGTGCGGGCGCTGTTCCTGGAGCGCTTCGGCAAAACTCGCGTTCATGTCGGCGACGCGTTTCAGTCAGTGGCGTCGGGGCTGGCCTTGATTGCGGCGGACAGGGCGGCGGTCTAGAAAACTTCGATCATATAGCTAGGCTCGAAAGCCGTATTTCAATATTGAGACGCCGCCAAGCCGCGCAAGCGCTTGACGCAAGCCCGCCAGCGCGGCAGTTTCCCGCCGAACTTTCATCCCACGGTTTCATCGGCCTTCTAGCCGTCACGGGTCATCGGGTTCCATTGGCCGATCCATCCTCCGCCGACGCTTTCGTTCTCGCCGTTGATCCGGCGGCGCCGCCGCCGGCTCTCGCCGGCGCGGTGGTCGCGATCGGCAATTTCGACGGCGTCCATCGCGGGCATGCCGCGGTGATCAAGCGCGCAGAGGCGCTCGCAACGCGGGTTGGCGCTCCCTGCGCCGTGCTCACCTTCGAACCGCATCCAAGCGACTTTTTCCGCGGGCCCAACACGATCTTCCGCCTCACGCCGCTCGAAGCCAAAGCGAGAGCCTTCAAGCGCCTAGGCCTCGACGGAATGATCGTCGTGACCTTCAATGAGGCTCTGGCGCGGCTCCCCGCCGAGGAATTCGTCGTCGAGATTCTGCTTCGCCGCCTCGGCGTTCGCGCCGTCGTCGCCGGCTATGACTTCCACTTCGGCGCCGGACGCACAGGCACGCCGGCGTTCCTGAAGGAAGCGGGCGCAAGGCATGGCTTCGAGGTCGAGATCGTGGAGCGCATTCCAGCCGATACGACGGATCACCGGGAGGCCGCCTCCTCGACCGCGACCAGGGCGGCGCTCGAGTCGGGCGATGTCGAACACGCGGCGCAATTGCTCGGCCACCCGTTTTCCATCCTCGGCAAGGTTATCGAGGGCCAGAAGCTCGGCCGGACGATAGGCTTTCCGACCACGAATCTCGCGCCCGATCCGAGCTGCCGGCTGCGCCACGGCATTTACGCGGTTCGGGTCGACGTCGGCGGAAGGCTTTATGACGGCGTCGCCAATTATGGCCGGCGCCCGACATTCGACAATGGCCCTGCCCTGCTCGAAGCCTATCTCTTCGATTTTTCCTCCGACATCTACGGCGAAATGATCGAAGTCTTCTTCATCGGCTGGATCCGGGGCGAGGCGAAATTCGCCTCGGTCGACGCGCTCATAGCCCAAATCAGGCAGGACGCCCTGCGCGCCAAGGAAATTTTGCATGCCCGGTCTCAAGGCGACGCCGCCAGCTAGCCGGGCTTGGCGCGGCGGATCGCGGGGCTAAGCCGCTTGCAGCTAAGTCCCTCGTCGGCCGCGTGAATTGGCTTGTATTTCGCCCCTGCCTCCGTTAGTATTTTTGCTCGGATTTAAGGCGAGACGCCAAAGTGGGTTTTAGTTCCGACATGCCGAAAAGGATCGACGCAGGGCGCGCGCCCGCGTGCGGCGGAGCTTCGCTTTTCGCCGGATTGCTTCTGCTTATCGGCCCCTGAGGGCCGGCCGGGCCATGCGCCTGGGCGCTCAGGGGATGCCGCGAGCTTTAACGACAATCCCTTCGGACAGAAGCCATGACCAATGACAACACAGTCTCGCGCGTAGAAGAAACGCGCCCCAATTCCGAGTCCGTCGTCATCTTCGACACGACCTTGCGCGACGGCGAGCAATCGCCCGGCGCCTCGATGAGCTTCGAGGAGAAGCTCGAAGTCGCCGATCTTCTCGACGCGATGGGCGTCGACATCATAGAGGCCGGCTTTCCGGTGACCTCCGAGGGCGATTTCGAGGCGGTCTCGGCGATTTCGAAGCGGATGAAGCGCGCCGGCGTCGCTGGCCTCGCGCGCGCCGCGGCGAAAGACATTGATCGCTGCGCCGAAGCGCTGCGCCATGCCCGCCGCCCGCGCATCCATCTCTTCATCTCGACCTCGCCGCTCCACATGAAATACAAGCTGCAGAAGGAGCCGGCGCAGGTTCTCGACATGATCGCTTCGAGCGTCGCGCGGGCGCGCAACCTCGTCGAGGACGTCGAATGGTCTGCCGAGGACGGAACCCGCACCGAAGTGGATTTTCTCTGCCGCTGCGTCGAGGCCGCGATCAAGGCGGGCGCTACGACAATCAATATTCCCGACACCGTTGGCTATGCGGTGCCGGAGGAATATCAGGCTTTGTTCGAAACGGTCCGGGCGAGGGTTCCGAACTCCGACAAGGCGATTTTTTCCGTCCATTGCCACAATGACCTCGGCCTCGCCGTCGCCAATACGCTCGCCGGCGTCAGGGGCGGCGCGCGGCAGGTCGAATGCACCGTCAATGGGCTCGGCGAGCGGGCCGGCAACGCCGCCATGGAAGAGGTCGTGATGGCCTTGCGGGTGCGCGGCGACTCGTTCCCCTATCATACGAATATCGACGCCACGATGCTGACGCGGGCGTCAAAACTCGTCTCGGCGGTCAGTTCATTCCCGGTGCAATATAACAAGGCGATCGTCGGGCGGAACGCTTTCGCGCATGAGAGCGGCATCCACCAGGACGGCATGTTGAAGAACGCACAGACCTACGAGATCATGACTCCCGAAAGCGTCGGCGTAAGCAAGACGTCGCTGGTCATGGGCAAGCATTCCGGCCGCCACGCGTTCAAGGAAAAACTGAAAGAGCTCGGCTACGAACTCGGCGACAATGCGCTCGAGGATTCCTTCACCCGCTTCAAGGATCTCGCCGACCGCAAGAAGATCGTCTATGACGAGGATCTCGTCGCCCTTGTCGACGACGAGATCGTCAATGCGCATGATCGCATCAAGCTCGTCTCCCTCTCCGTGATGGCTGGCACCAACGGACCGCAATCGGCCGCCTTGACGCTCGAAATTGACGGCGAGCGCAAGACGCATCAGGCGACTGGCAATGGCCCGGTCGACGCGATCTTCAACGCGATCCTGGCGCTCGCGCCCCATCACGCCACGCTCGAACTCTTCCAGGTTCACGCGGTGACGCATGGAACCGACGCGCAAGCCGAGGTTTCCGTTCGACTCGCCGAGGACGGCAAATCGGTCACCGCGAGAGGCGCCGACCCCGACACTTTGGTCGCCTCCGCGAGGGCCTATATCGCGGCCTTGAACAAGCTGATGGTCAAACGCGGCAAATCGCGTCCTGGCGTCTTGGCGGGCTGAAGCCAAGGCCGCCGATTTCCGGCGCCGCCACAGGCGGGCGGCGGAGTTCGAGGCGCGAAGCGCTGGACAGGCTGAAGCGCGTTTGCTAGAGCAAGCGCGACTTCAGTCGACGCAGGCTCCTTTGTCTTGGGCGCTCGGGCGAAGGGAAAGCAAGGCTGGGCCGATCTGGCGCTTAAGTCGTGATCGGTCTATATGCGCGTTTCACTTTCCGATCAGTCGCTCCGCTTCTGTCGAAAAGGAAGCCATTTTGATGGGCGTATAGCTCAGTTGGTAGAGCAGCTGACTCTTAATCAGCGGGTCCACGGTTCGAGCCCGTGTGCGCCCACCATCAAAATCAAGCGTAACTGTAAAAGCCGCATCTTCCAGCGCCAAGCTGGCGTTGACGGCGGCGTTGAGGGCGACTGTCCACTTCCAGGCGCCGCCTTGGCTCGTCAGTGATTCCAGCACCATGTCGGCATGCCGTTGACCCAGCATCGATGGGTCGGCGACCAAACGCCGTTTCGCCAGCCTCCTCCAGGAGGCGCCGGAGGATTAGCGAGCTCGTAGCCGGGCGGCGGCCCATAGTCGTCAGGCTCCTGCCATTCTTCATCTGGGGGCGGCCCGCCATATTGGGCGAACGCCGGCGCTGCGCCGAGCGCAGCCATTATCGCCAATAGGAACGCAAATCGTCTCACGCCGTCGCTCCAATCCTCTCGCGCTTTCCGCGTCCAAGACATTGCTTCTTCGTCAGCCCGTCCAAGCTTCGAGCACTTGTGAGCCTGCCATCAAAACCTAAAAGTTTACAAATGTATCAGATTTGCGGACCTAAGACTTCCGAAAAGTCGAATTTTGCATAGCAATAAACTTCCGCCATGACGAATTTGGCGGCTTTCTTGCTTCGGAATTTCGTGTAAATCGTCGAGGGCGGCGGCCATCCTGGCCCCGTGACGCGGAGAAGCAAATAATGAACTTGGAAAAAGGCGAGGAAGTTGTCTTGACGAAACTGCCCAGCGGGAAGTGGGCGCCCCATCTTCGTTTGAACGGCTTTGAGGAGCCCTTCAGCCTGGGCCGCGAATTCAAGACCGAGGAAATGGCCGAAGGCTGGCTCGACACGACCGAAGCAAATAACTTGATCGATCAATTCATCACTAAATACCGCAAGGCGTGAAGCTCGATTTGGCCTTTGCCAATGACGCCGGTCCAGCGCCGGATCGGGAGTTCGCGGCTCGATTTCCCCTCCTCGCTCGTGTCTTGCTGATGAAAAACTCTTGCCGCTCCGACGTCGAAAGTCGGCGCGGCCGCGCTTGGCGTTTGTAGGCGAATCGGATGCCGATTCGCCTGAAGAAAGTGCGACAGGAGGAGCGCCCAGCGGACTACGCGAGGAACTTTGGGGCCGCGCTCGCAACCGGGTCAGTTGAAGCGGGCGACCCAGATAATACATCGCGCTGTCTGCTCGCGAGATACTGCGGCCTGCCCGCTGCCCCCAAGCTCGCCAGACCGACCCGACGACAAATCGGTCCGTTGGCTCTGTGAAACCCAGAATGGCGCGTCGCGCCTACACGCGCTAGATAATAACATTGCTGAATAGAATCATCGTCGGAGCAAGCGGCTTGTCCCGCGTCGCGGCGTAAGTTCGGCTGAGTTGGCTTAATTGTGCGGCTAGCCTGCAACCTGGCAATATAGCCGGACGGTCAAACAGCAACCCTTGGCGTCTCCGACCAAAAATGCGTCTCCCCCTGGGCGAATTTGTCGCGGCTTGCAAGAAAGACCAACTATCTTGCAAAGATCGGATTGGCCCCCACTTTGAGAGGGTAAATCCAAGCAAGCGTAACAGAAGAGGAGGAATGGGTGCTACCGCAAGAGTCATCTTCATATGTTGAACTTTCGCCGCAGGGCAAAACCACCGACTATGCGGCGCGGGCGCTGTGGTGGTTTATGCTTCTAACGCGGCTCATTCTCCCAGCCTATATGATCTGGGCGTTCTATAGCGCATTTGGTTGATAGTCTAAAAGGCAAGCCAATCGCGGAGGCTGATGCAAGGGCCAATACAAAAAAGCTCACGTTGGCGTCGAGCATGTCTTCGCCAGCCAAAAGGGTTCAATGAGGCTTGTCATCCGCACCATCGTGTTGGCGAGGACGAAAGTTAACATCGGCCTCGCCGATCTTACCTACAACATGAAACGGACGCCGGCATCCCTGTTGCCGTAATCTCACTTATGCTTCAATGCATGATCAAGCTAAATGATTGCTCGGGAATCCATTCTGTTTGGATCGTCTCGAACTTCCCACCGAGTCTTCATATTTCGTCATAGTGAAAAACACCTGTTGATCAACAACAAGCCTAGGCTTCTTACAGTCCTCTAATCTGATCGCGGCTTCTACAAAAAATGAGCAATTCGTCGCGACAGATTCGTAGCCGGGTCTCTTTTGCTCAGAATTGGAGAGAGCTTAGGATGAATTTGAGATTGTCCTATTTATTACCGTGCTTCGGCTTGCTGACGGCTGCTCTATCTGGATGCACAGATAATTCGGCTGCTCCAGTAAGCATTGACTATCATCAGATCGGCTTTTGCAACACATATGCGACTCCCGACGGGGTACGTGCGTCAAAGCCGGACGAAGTCTATGTTGTCTACAAGATCGAAGCCGTCAACAACACCCACAACGAGGATTTTACTTTTCTTCCAAATCGCCTGTACATCGATCCGGCCGAATGGGGAGCGAGCCAAATGCCATGGGCGTCAAAGCCCGGCGAGATGCAGGATTTTTACGCTATACGCAACCGCCGCCATTTTATGTCCAATGATGCGAGCTTCGCGCAGGCTACGGGTGTTCGCTTGTTGGAGCCCAGCGTAATCTCTCACGATTCCAAAAAGAACATCACGGGCTATTCATTCATCGCTGCGCCAGCGGCCGGCAAGGATCGCCCTGTCGAGCGTAACTTCAAGCTATCGTATGAACCACAAGAGGGCGATGCAAATTGGGGGCACGTCGATCCGCCGGTGGTGATGAACAACACAAATGCGGCTGAGACCGCCTGGCCCCATCACGACAACTGCCAGGACCTCGCGCTCGATAGGCTTCCCTCGTAAGATCGCCGGCCTCATTCGATTTGTTTTGTCAGACGCCATGCAAGATGGCGGACCGCATTTCGGACGATGGTCGCAGTTACGGATGACCTTCGACGAAATATTTGCGAACGAACGGACCGACGTCGCCGCGCGGCGGATTGGACGCCCTCGCGCAGTTCAGCTCGAGATGCGCCTGATTGTACATCGAGGCGAGAACGACCCCGTCGGGATTGTTCGCGAAAGCGTAATCCAAAAGGAGTTCGCTCGCCAGAAATGGCGGGCCATAGCCGAGTTGAGACGCAAGCGCGGCGAGACGGCCGCCATCCGTGCCCAGAAGACGCAATATGCGGTCGAATACGCCGCGGCCGAATATGCCATGGGTTACGAAAAAGAGGGACGTCTCGCCGGAGAGCGCAGCCCGCAAATGCTCGGCCGCCTGGTCGAAAGGGCTGTCCGCGAACTGCGCGACGCCAAAAAGCGCTGAGGCGCCCGCTCCCGCCGCAATCGCTTCGGGAGTTCCCGCGATAGAGATAGCGCGCGCGTAGCCTTTTTCGACAATGCGCTGCAATGCGCGCAGGATCGCTTCGTCCGCGCATTCTTCCGGACTCGGTTCATCCAGGGCCAGGACATCGACATAGTCCGCCCGCAGTCGGCGCAGGCTCTCGACAACCGAGGATTCGACGAGATCCGCCCGAAGAGGATTCCGATAGGACTCCGGTCTCGTCACAGCAACATCGGCAAGGAGTTGAGGAAAAAGCTTGCCCAGCGCGCGGGCCGCGGGCCTGAGCAGGCGCACCCCGGCCGAAATCGCCGGAGCGGGCCAGCCAAATTTCGTTGAGACCACCACTCGATCGCGCCGACCCGGCAAGAAGCGGCCCAATATCGCCTCCGCCTCGCCATCGCCATATGCGGGCGCGACGTCAAACCAGTTTACGCCGCGCTCGAATGCGCTGTCGAGCGCGCGCCGTCCATGCGTTTCGGAGACCCTTGATCCGAGCGAGGCGCAGCCAAAGCCCAAGGCGGAGACCTGACGACCGAGGCCCGGACAGACGACGGTTCTCATACAAATATCTCCCTTTCTTATTGGCGACCGCCGATGCTGACCTCGCAAAAGCTAGCGCGTCGGCGATAGGATCGGCAAGACGCATAACGAGAGTCGCCGGGAGTTCCATCGCCTTGCAAAAGCGCCTGCGCTCGGCCGATGCGGCCAAGTGACCCGGGCGGGCGACGCCTATTCGGCAAAGTCCGCCGCGAGCCCCGGCGGCGATAGCCAAAAAGGATGGCGCAGCGGTCGGCGAAGCCACGCAGCAGAGGCTCGAAGCGGCATTCGTCCGCGCAGCATAGGGCGACTGCGGCGGCCTTATTGCGCTGGATCGACGGCGTCCGGAAAGCGAATTTTTCGCGGTTTAATCGCGCGGGCGGGATTGCCGGCGTAGACGGTCCATGGCTCAAGGTTGCGAAAGGCGCAGCCTCGCGCCCCCAGCACGGCCCCATCGCCGATCGTAACGCCAGGGCCTACGAAAGTTTCGGCGGCGACCCACGCCCGCCGACCGACGATGATTGGCCGCGCGATGGTCTGGAAATTCACGTCCTCGACGTCATGCCCCGCGGAGCAAAGATGGCTTCCTTGCGAAACGACCGCATAATCGCGAATGATGATTTTTTCGACCGAATAGACCGTCACGTTGGGGGCCACCCGCGCGTATTTCCCAAGCTCCAAGTGCGGCGGATACCAAACTTTAGCGCTGCCATAAATAAACGATTCAGGGGCGACCTTCGCGCCAAAAAGACGGAGCAGAAACAGCCTCCAACGGTTCAGCGGCGGCGGCGTCCAAGACGCCAAGAGCAGCCAGGTCAGGATCCAGGACGCCCGAAAGACCCGATTCCGCAAGGAATAGGTCGGACCGCCCTCAAACGGTCGCGTCACCGTGGCGTCGAGAATTTCCATAAAACTTCAACTCGTGCGAAAAGCTTCGATAAGCTGCGGCGCCAATGTTCCGAGATCGAATTTCTCCACAAATCCCTTGCGCGCGCACGCCCCGATCCTTTGTTTTTCTTCTATCGACAGGCTGACGAATTTTTCCAGCATTTGGGTGACGCCATCGAGATCGTCATTTACGACGAGCCCGGCGCCGCTGTCTTGAACTTCACGCCAGGTATTGACCTTCGAGGTGGTAAGCACGGGCTTGCCGCAGGCCATAGCCTCAGCGACGACGATGCCGAAATTCTCCTGGTGCGAGGGAAGAACGAAGGCCGAGGCGGCGTGGAAGGCGCCCCATTTCAAATCCCCTCTCAGCATTCCGGGCCAATGGATCCGTTCGGCGACGCCGCGCTCCGCGGCCAAGTCCTGCAGCTTTTTCACCCAGCCGACTGAATCCGGGCCAGCCATCACCAAGTCCAACGCCGGATCTTTTGCGGCGATCTTGGCGAAAGCCTCAATCAATAGATCGCAGCCCTTCTTGGGGTGAATGCGGCTCAGAAACAGGATGAAATCACGGTTCGCCAATTTCGGACACGCCGCGAGGAAGGACGCCGCTTGCGCCTTAGGATCTCCCGGCACGTCCACAATTCCATAAGGCACAACCCGATCCTTGCCTCGGTAGGGCCAAAAAGAATTGCCCGCAAGTTGCCGCTCCTCTTCCGTCACATACATGACGCGGACGGCGTTGGCGATCAACGGACCTTCGCTGAACCACCAGAGAATCTGTTTTGCGAGAGCCTTGACGGGCTGGATTTTATTGAAATAGGGATCGAGCATCCCATGGGGATATACGAAATAGCGCGTATCGGTCCGACGCAAGGCGCGCCATGCGCCGAGCGACGAGTAGTTCCATAGGCCGTTGACGATAATTGCGTCGTAGCGCCTAGCGTTCGCCTTAAGCCAAGGGACGAAATGCGGCGTGTAGCCGTAACGCAGCCAGGGGAGTTTCCGGCGCAGCTTTGGATAGGACGTATGACGGATTCCCAAAGCGTGGACCGGCAAGGGGCAGGATTTGACCCATGGATCACCCGGAGCGTCGAGGGATAAGATCTCCCGATCGCATCCCTGCTCTCTCAATATCCCAGCCGATGTCATTATCCCTTCGATCGGACCGCCGAATTCAGGGTTCACCGTCAAAATGACATGCAATATAACCATTGAACTTCACGGCTCGCCAAAGCTAGATTTACGAAACGTGGCAGCGAACTGTTGGGACCTTTTTTGTGGGTCGGCATCACGCGCCACTCTCGGTCCGCTTTCCGTGGGAGATAGAACGAACAGGACAATTGCGAATAACGTTATCCGATCCGCCTAAATCAAGCAATGCCTGGTAGTGTTGCAAGGCCAAAATGAATTCCGCTGTCGGGCCCGCACAATTCTAATGTTCTATCTTCCCGACAACATAATTCCGACATTATCGAGCCTCGTTAACGAATTTGACCAAGCTTACTCACATTAATTTGACGAAAGCTGGCGTGTAAATCCGCGGCGCGTCATTGTCCTATCATCAGCGAATGCACCGCCGCCGCCTTGCGTCCGCGCGCCAAGGCTTCCCGATCGATGGTATTGAACAATGCGTTTTGTTGAATTTACATTTGAGACGTACTGCGGCCCGCAGTCCGGACGCGACGCACGGCGTGCGGGCCTCGCCGTCCGGCCTTTGCCTACGTCGGACTATCCGGCCGCGGCAAAATCCCGCGACTGGCACGCATGACATCTATGCGTCGACCTCTCTTCCATTTTCCGGCGACAAAGCTCGGCGGATTGGCGATTTCCCCCGGTTTTACGTGAAAAGGCCCACGTTGAGCAAAATTTGGCGTTCTTTACCGTGGCGCTGGAGCCAAGCGTCCCGGCTCGCTGCGCTCGGCGGCGCCGTAATCGCTGTTTTTGGCGGCTTGCAATCCAAAGCGGCGCAGCCTGAAAGGGCATGCATTTGGGCGCTGGGCGACAGCTTGACCGGAGGATATCAAGCCGAGCTTGCCAAGATTCTGCCGGACCGGCGCGTCATCGGCGGCGGCCTCGCGGCGCAAAACTCGACGCAGATTGCGGCGCGCACGGGAGCCGTGCAAACGCGCGTGAGCGTGACCGATGATTCCATCCCCGCTTCGGGCGACGTGCGCGTGACGGCGATCGCGCCGCCTCTGATTTCGAACGCGGCGAGGGCCGGCGAAATCGAGGGAAGCCTCGCCGGCCGCGCCGGCAAGTTGACCTGGGACGCCGACGACAGCTATCTTTTTAAGCCGACGCCTGAGGAAAACAACACCCCTGCCCCGCCGCACAGCGTGTTCACGCCGAATACGAGCGAGGTTCGGGACTGCGTGCTCATCCTTTGGGCGGGACATAACAGCATACCGGCGGTCGCGAAAATCTTGGCCGATACTGATGCGATTCTAGCTCCCTATTTGCGGCGACATAGACCCTTTCTGGTCATCGGTCTGCTAAATGGCGAAAAGGAGATGATCGGCGCCGCCGGTTTCAGACTGAAAATGCAAGTCAGCGAAACTCTGGCCCGAAGATACGGCGCCAATTACATCGACATACGCCGCTACCTCATCGAGCGAGGCTTACAAGACTTGAACCTCGTCGCCGACGCCGCGGATCAGGAAGATATCGCAAACGGCGTCGTCCCTCATAGGCTGCGGCAGGATGTCATTCATCTCAACGACGATGGAAACCGCCTTGTCGCCAGATACCTCGCCGCTGCGCTAAAGGACAGGCAATGGTAGATGGCGCTTGACTGGGCGCGCGGGCGCCGATCTTGCCGATGAATCTCATATCCAAATGCACAACCGCCTCAGCAAAGGATTTCGACCGTGACCAGCGCTATCGGCATGATTGATTTGAAGGATACGAGGGTGCCGATCGCGATCCCTTTGGTCGTGATCGGCGGATTCGGAATCTTTCAATTGATGCTGGGGACGGATCCGCTGATCTTGGCCCTTTGCGCGATTTCAATCGCTGCGCCACTGATTCCCTTGCACCTTTATGGGCGCGATCTCTATTCGATGGTCGGAGTTCTTTTCAGCCTGCGCTACGCGGGCGTGGCGCTCATGGCTAAGTCATTCTACGGGCAGACGCTCGACTCGCATTTATTCGACGCCTATTCCGCCTTCGGGTTAAACGCCCTTCTCATGCTCCTCATGACCGGGGTTATCTTGATCGCGCGGGCATTGGACCCCGGAAGGGAAGCTTTTCCTTTCCCGACCGATTTGCCGAGTCTGCGGCGGCTCTCCACTTTTTGCTTTTGCTTTGGCCTCGCAGCCGAGCTCTTTGTCGCCACCAAATCCGCCGATGGCAGCAGCGGCGGCGGTTCGCTTTTCGTTATCGCGTCGTCATTGGCTGAATTTCTCTTTCTCGGCATGATCGCGGAAACCGTCTATGCGATCAAGAAGTCCGAAGGGCGCAGCTTCGTCACGGTCCGCATGGCGCTCATGCTTGGCGTCGTGCTCGCAATCGTCCTCGCCCTCAATATGAGGGGATTTCTTCTGAGCTGCCTGATCGGGATTGTCATAACGGCGTTCATTTATCGGATGCTGCGCCTGCGCCATATTCTGATCGGCGTCGTCGTCGCCGTCTTTTTCACGTCCATCCTGACGCCTATCACTCTCTATCTCAGGATGCAGAAAGAGGGCGTCACGAGAGCCCAGTTCGTGGAGCTGGCCAAGGATACGGTCATAAAGGCCGCGACCGATCCGAGTTTCTTCAGGGCCATCTCCCAGGCGGCGGAATATGCGGCATTCTCCAACATAAAATCGGAAGTGGAATATGATTATTACGGCGACCGTTCGAACGTTCTGAATCGGCTGTCCTTCATCGGCCTGCTCGACGCAGCGGCCTATGCGGGGCATGGGCGAAGGCCGATCGGAATGCCGGCCGTCAATCAATCTCTGGCCCGCAACGCGCCCGGCTTTCTCGGCTTTGACAAGAGCGATCTGTCGTTCGGCATGGGCGACTGGCTTTCCTGGCAGATGGACATGGGAACATATGGCATTCCCGCTTTCTTGAATTTTGGCCTTCCGATGGAAGGGTTTGTGACATGGGGCCTGGTCGGATTCATCGCCTATCCTTTTGTCTTATCCTTGATAATTCTCCTTATATGCGGGCGCATATCCAGTTTGAAGCTGCCGCTTCCGACGAGCATTTTTCTCTTCACGTCCCTTCAAACCGCGCTGATAGAAGACACGTCCGACGGCTATCTCTCGGTGATCACAAGGGGCCTGCCGACCCTGCTGGTCGGCCTCTTCTTCACGCATAAAATTCTATTCCCGCGTGGCGCAACCGCGCAGCCGGCCTCCATAGCGGCCTCGACGACAAATTGAACGAGACGCCGGGAATGCCGCCAGCGATGCGGCTTGGTCCCGCGCCTGGAAAATTAAAGCCGGTCTATGAAGGTGAAGAATGCGTTCGAGGCCCTGATCGCGAAACGCTCTACATGCACGAAGGCGCGCGCGGCCAGAAGAGACGCCGCAAGCGAAACCAGCATGATGAAATAGGCCGGCGCGCGCGTGACTATCCCATCTGGAAACAGGCGCAGGATAAGGAAAGATTCGAGCGACACAATGATCGGAACGTGGACCAGATAGATCGGAAAGGACAATTCGCCCAGAACATGCGAAAGGCGGTTGTCGAATAAGGATTGCAGCCAGTTGCTGCTGTAGATGGCGAAAAGAAACACAGCCGCGCCAATGCTTAGGCGCTGCGCGACCGCGAAATGGGCCAGACCGACAAAAGGAACGATCGTCAGGCCCGCCGCTACGCCGATCAGCGCGACGACGGACAAGACATTCGCGGCCGGTCGAGCCGCGAGCCGCTTGAACGTTCCCGCGACGCGGAGTTCTCCGAACACCATGCCAAATATGAAGCAGACAAAGAATGGCGCGAAGAGAACCATGAAGGGAGTCAAAAGGGCGAAGATCACCCAACGCTGCGTGCGATTCCTTGTCACGAACAACGTTAGAAAGACCAAGACCGATCCAAAAAGCTCGACGCTCATTGACCAGAGGACCGGATTATACGAAGTCTCCGTTGTGTGTTGAAAATAGACGCCAATCAGCGAGTAAGACAATAAATGCCCTACGCTGGGCTCGAAAGGAAGAAAACGTCCGAGCCAATCCGGCCTATCGACTACAACGGCGGCTTCATGTGAATAGACGAGGTTGGCTTTCATCAGCAAGAATACGATCAGGCAGGACGCAAAAATCGGTATTGTGAGGCGCACATATCGCTTGATGGCTAATTTTCTCACCGGCTCTACATCGTTCCTGACGAAATAGGCGTGCGAAAGCGCTTCGCCGGAAAGAACAAAAAAAATGGCGACCGCGAAGCCGCCATCGCATAACGAGATCCAATAGCGTCCGAATTCCGGGAGCTTGTTGGCGAAGACCTCATGGCACACGTGAAAAATCAGGACGTCGATCGCGGCCCATCCCCGAATCGAATCAAGGATGTGCAGCCGAAGCTTAGGGTCGGCCGCTATTTTCTGCGCAGGACGATTTGCATAAATTCTTTGCGTCTCTGAACTTAACGCATTTGCCATAGCGAACACCCTTCAACATCGCAGCGCAATATAGCCGCTGCGCGGGCGCAAGGCCAGACGCCGCTGGAGCCATGCTTCTTCGTCGCCCTGTCGACCTTCGCTTTCTCAACTCTTGCGGCTCGAAGAATCGTACCAGCTCCATCGCGCGGACTTCTAAGCAGCTCAGGAGTAGCTAGACCATCGAAATGACCGCTTTGCGGCGAAGAGTCCGATCAATAGGCGCCGCGGCGATGCGAAACGGATTGTGCTACAGGCTCGTTTGCAATCCTTAAGAAGTCATGACCAGCATGCGCGCGCAATGCGTGCGCCCGTCGACTCGCAATCACGCGCAACGCGACTTTTGCTTGGCTCGCGAGGGCCAAGCGCGAGGCGGCCTCCCATGCAGGCGCAGTCAACATTCCAAACCATCGCTCGAATTTACGCTACCGCCGCAGCCCATTGTCAGAAAGCTGGTTCCGTGATGAAAGGGCTGAAATCGTATCAAACGCGGCATTCGCATGATCTATGATTATGGCGTCATCGGCGCGGGCATTGTCGGCTTGGCGACCGCGATGGAAATCTTGCGCGCGCGCCCTCACGCGTCGATCTTCCTCCTTGAAAAGGAAAGCGAGATCGCCCGGCATCAGACCGGACACAATAGCGGCGTCATTCATGCAGGCATTTACTACGCGCCGGGAAGCCTGAAGGCGCGCCTCTGCCGCGAAGGCGCTGAGGCCACGAAGGCGTTTTGCGCTGAACAGGGCGTCGCGTTCGAAACATGCGGCAAGCTCCTCGTCGCGACCAGCGAGGCGGAGCGCATTCGCATGGACGCTCTCTACGAGCGGTCCAAGCAAAATAACATCGACGTCGAGCGGATCGACGGCGTCGAGCTGACGCGAAGAGAGCCCAGCATCGCCGGTCTCGCCGCTCTCTTCGTTCCGTCAACCGCGATTGTCGATTACAGGCGCGTCAGTGAAGCGCTCGCCCGAATCGTGGCGGCTAAGGGCGGCGATCTGCGCCTCAACGCCGAAGTCGTCGCCATCCAGGAAAACGCCGACGCCGTCGCGATTTCGACCCCCTCGCAAAGCCTGCACGCAAAATCTCTTGTCGTTTGCGCCGGATTGCAATCCGACCGCCTCGCAAAAATGGCGGGCCTTCCGATCAATCATCAGATCGTGCCCTTTCGCGGCGAGTTTTACGCGTTGCCGCGGTCGCGGGCCGGTCTGATCAGCAGCCTGATTTACCCCATCCCCAACCCCGACTTGCCCTTTTTGGGGATTCACCTCACCAAGACGATTAACGGCGGCATTATCGTCGGCCCGAACGCAGTGCTCGGCTTCGCCCGCGAGGGATATAAGAAATTTTCCGTAGACGCCCGCGACGTCGCCGCCTATGCCGCATTTCCGGGATTTTGGAGGGCGATCCTTTCGCATCTTGGATCGGGCGCGGCGGAGATGCGAAACTCCTTGTGGAAACGCGGCTACCTTGCGCAATGCCAAAAATACTGCCCGAGCCTGTCGATTGACGACCTCCACGAGCCCATGGCCGGAATACGCGCACAGGCCGTCCTGCGCGATGGGACCCTGGCGCATGATTTCCTGTTCGCCGAAACGCCGCGCATGCTGCATGTCTGCAACGCTCCGTCGCCGGCGGCGACCTCGGCCATCCCGATTGCGCGCATGATCGCGGAAAAGGCTTTGGCGCAATTTGACGCGACCATGGGCTGACGCCGCCAGACGCGTCTGCGGCGGCCATCGTAATGAACAGGGAGGCCAAGCATGACCACCGCCGCGACGCCCGAAAAAATATTCAACATCGGCTTTGGATTCTGGAGCTCGAAAGTCCTTTTGAGCGCCGTCGAGCTCGGCGTTTTCACCGAGCTCGCCAAAGGGCCGCTCGATTTGGCCTCTTTGGCGCATCGGATTGGCTTGCATGATCGCGCGGCGCGCGATTTCCTTGATGCGCTTGTCGCGCTCAAACTTCTCGATCGCGGGGACGGGCTTTACAGCAACAGCGCCGAGACGGACCTTTTTCTTGACCGCGCCAAGCCGAGCTATATCGGCGGCCTCTTGGAAATGGCCAACACCCGCCTTTACAGCGCCTGGGGCGCGCTGACGGAGGCGCTGAAAACCGGCAAGCCGCAGAATGAGAGCAAAGATTCGGGCGATCTTTTCGCCGCGCTCTATGCAGACCCGAATCGTTTGCGCTCCTTCCTGGCCGCAATGAGCGGAGTCAGCGCAGGCGCCGCGCAAGCGATCGCAGCCAAGTTTCCATGGAAGGAGCGCAAGAGCTTCGTCGATGTCGGAGCGGCGCAAGGGATGGTTACGGTTACCCTGGCGCGGAGTTATCCGCATCTTGCGGGAACAGGCTTCGATCTTCCTCAGGTGCAGCCGGTGTTCGAGGAGTTCGCAGGAAAAAGCGGCGTCCTTGACCGGGTCGTGTTTCGCGGCGGAAATTTCTTCGCAGATCCGCTCCCGACCGCAGATGTGATCATCATGGGCCATATCCTGCACGATTGGGACCTGACGCAGAAACGCATGCTGCTCGCCAAGGCCTATGACGCGCTGCCCAAGGGCGGCGCGCTCATTGTTTATGAAGCGATCATCGATGACGAGCGGCGGCAAAACGCCTTCGGCCTCTTGATGAGCTTGAACATGCTGATCGAGACTTCGGGCGGCTTCGATTTTACCGGCGCCGACTGTCAGGCATGGATGCGCGAGGCCGGCTTCGCGGAGACGCGCGTCGAGCCGCTCGTCGGCCCCGATTCGATGGTCATTGGCGTAAAATAGGCGTTCGGCCGAGAATAGAGGATTGAAAGCGAAGACATTTGCAATGGCGCGGCCGCCCTCTATAATGGCGCATCTTCAACATAACGAAAGGAGGTGATCCAGTGTCTCATTGTCTCACGCTGCGGGCCCTGACCTGGACTCATTCCTTTGAGGCTTTCGCCTCCTAAGGACAGAGCGATTGCGGACCGCGGTCTGGCAATGGAAGGGCCGTCCATTTGGGCGGCCCTTCTTTTTGGGCCTGGGCCGACGCCGCTTCGCTTGAAGTCTCAAGATCGCGCGCCGCCAGCCTATCCCTTGATCATCTCGATCAGGCGCAGCGCGTTTGCCGGCGCATGGCCCGCTTGATCATTGTTGAAATAGCAATAGACGTCGATCTCTTGGCGGGCGAAGCTGTAAATCTGTTTCGCCCAGGACCGCAACGCCCGGTCGTCATAGCTTCCCTGATATTTCCCGCCCGGCCCATGCAGGCGCAGGTAGACGAAATCGGCAGTCGTCCAACTGGGCGATTGCACGCCCTCGATGTCGAAGATGCAGAAGGCGCAATTCGCCTCAGCGAGCACATCGCGCGCCGCGTCGCAAAGCCAGCGTCGGTCCCGGAACTCGAAGGCGTAACGATGCTTCGCCGGCAGGGCGGCGATGAAGCTCGCCAGCCTCTCCGGATCCGGCAAGAATCGCGGCGGAGTCTGGAAAAGAATTGGCCCCAGCTTTTCGCCTAGAAGATCGACGCGCGGAAAGAATTTTTCAAAGCTTTTTGGTGCGTCCTTGAGCCGCTTGACATGGGTCGTGTAGCGGCTCGCCTTGCAAGCGAAGAGGAAATGCTTCGGCGTTCGCGCGAGCCAGCTCCGCACCGACTCCGGCTCAGGCAGGCGATAAAAAGAGTAATTGAGCTCAACGGTAGCGAATCGCTCCGCGTAAAACGCGAGCATGTCTTCGGCGGCGAGGGTCTCGGGATAGAAAGGGCCGCGCCAATGATCGTAGCGCCAGCCGGACGTCCCAATGTGGATTTCGCCTTCCATGAAGCCGGCAACGCGACGCCGCGCGCCCTGGTTCCCGCTTCGTCTTGGCCTAAAGGCGAGCTTGCGTCGCGGCGCCCGCCCCCTCGGTCGCAGCATGCGAGCCGGACGACATCACGTCGGCGAGCCAGGCTTGCCATTCTTTCACTGTGCCATTGAAGGCGTTGCGGTCGACATAGCCCCGAATGCCCGGGACATGGCCCTCGGCGGTGTGCTGCCAGAAATGCCAATGCCGAGCGCCGTATTTCACAGACGGATGGCTTTTCACGCTGCGGACCCAGATGGGATAGTCGGTGAATTCGCCTTGCATCACGTCGCGATGAAAATCAACGGCCGTATAGATCACAGGCTTCTTGCCATAGGCCCGCTCCATCGCCGCAAGAATGATTTTCATCTGCACGATGGCGACCTCGCGCGGCACGCGTTTGGCGCAAGTTTTCGATTGCCCATTCCATTCGACGTCGAGGACCGGCGGCAAGGCGTCAGGATCGTTGGGCACATTGGCGGTGAACCAGGACGCCTGCTGCTCCATCGGCCGGCACCAATAGGCGAAATGATAGGCGCCGCGCGGCACGCCCGCGGCCTTCGCCGCCGCCCAATTGCGGGCGAATTTATCGTCGACATGGTCGCCGCCTTCGGTCGCCTTGATCCAGGCGAAACGGACGCCTGAGGCGCGCACGCTGTCCCAATCTATGTCGCCCTGATATTTTGAGACGTCTATGCCATGGACTTCGAAATCTGTCGGGCGAGGGAGAGCGTCGTCGACGAAGCCGCCGCCGGCGCATCCGGCGACCAGAAACATCAGGGCGAGCGCTAAAAGCGAAGAAGGTAAATGTCGCATGGACGCCACTGCCTAAAGTCAGATTAGAGCAATTTAGCCGAAAGGCGGTAATAGGGCGTTAACACGTCCAAAAAACGGCCGCCCACGAATCACGCGATGAAATTCTTCTCCGACTCACGATCCGAGCCTGAAATTCCGCCGAACTCGGCTCCTTTACGCCTCTGTCTCAATGTCCCGCCGTATTTTGCTCCCGCGCGGCGAAGACTTGCCCAAACTGAGCCGTCATTTATGAAGCGAGAAGCGCGCCAGCGCAATTGGTTCTGACGCTTCCAATCTCACCGAGCAGTTTGTCGATATTGAGGACGAAGCACAGATTTAACCCACAATCTTGCTTCGGGGTGCGGATCGAAAGTTTTTCGCTTTGCATAGGCTTGACGCGCCCCGCACCGGCCAAAGCTAACTTTCCAAAGAGCCAGAAACTCATTCACCCAGCTTCGCCGCGTCGTCCATTTTTACATGGATTTACTATAGAGCTTTCTTTTAGATTGCCTCATGGGACATTTGATCTGGGTGCGCCTTACATGCGGCAGGAGCCAGAACGACAGGCTTGCGGCAACGCAGGGGCTCTGCGCTCCGACAGCCTGGACAGGGGACTTCCGGGCGCTCATAAGGCTCGAATCCGGGTGAAGGAGATCAAGAAAAGCGGCCTTAAGCCGTCTGCTGTCATTTACCTGTCACGCCCCTCGACAAAGACGGTAGGAGGCCGAAAAGCGCCCCCTTCCCGCCAAGGCCTCATCTAAACGACCTGTGAAAGGCCTCCATGCTGTCTCGGTTCGTCGCCTTCACTTCGCTTGGCCGAAAGGCGCTCCCCAATCAATATGACCTGCTTGCCCTTGCGTTGATTTTCGCCGGCTTCGTCGCGGGGTCGCATATTTCCGGCGGGCTGACCCTGCCCCTCGAAGCGCCCGAATCGACCGTCAATTCGCTCGATTACTGGAACCTGCCCTATTACGCATTGCGCACGACGCTGCGGATGTTCGCGGCGATTGCGGCGTCGCTCCTATTCACTTTCACTTACGCGACGCTGGCGGCGAAAAGCCGGCGCGCTGAGATGATCCTGATCCCGATTCTCGACGTCCTGCAATCGGTGCCAATCCTCGGCTTTCTCTCCTTCACAGTGACTTTCTTCCTCGGACTTTTTCCGGGCTCGATCCTGGGCGCCGAATGCGCGGCGGTCTTCGCGATCTTCACCTCGCAAGCCTGGAACATGGCCTTTTCTTTCTACCAGTCGCTGCGCGGCGTCCCGCGAGACCTCGTCGAAGTGTCGCGCGGCTTCGGGCTCTCAGGCTGGCAGACATTCTGGCAATTGGAGGCGCCTTTCGCCATGCCAGGGCTCATCTGGAACATGATGATGTCAATGTCCGGCGGCTGGTTTTTCGTCGTCGCTTCTGAGGCGATCGCGGTTGGCGACACAACGGTCAAGCTGCCTGGCATCGGGGCCTATCTCGCCCTCGCCATCGAGGACAAGAGCATCCCGGCGGTCCTCGCGGCGATCATCACAATGTTCGTCGTGATCATCGCCTATGATCAATTGTTGTTTCGCCCGCTGGTCGTCTTTGGAGCGCGGTTTCGGGTCGAGCTCACGGCCAGCCAGACCAAGGAAAGGTCCTGGGTGGCGCAGGTCTTCGCGAGAACGCGTTGGCTGCGCGCGGCGACGCGCGGCCCGGCTCAGCTCTTCCAAAGCATCGCGCTCTGGCGCCTCGAATTGCCCGGGCGCGCGACTGCGCTCTCGTCGCAACATCCCGGCGTGAGCCGGATTATTGACGCGCTCTGGCTGACCCTGGTCGGGCTCATCACGCTTTGGGCCACATGGATCGTCGTCGATTATGTGCGCCAGACGCTGTCTTGGGGCGATCTTGGACAAAGCGTGCTTTACACGCTTATCACCATGCTGCGCGTGATCGTCCTCATGGCCCTGGCGACGCTCGTCTGGGTCCCAGTCGGCGTGTGGATTGGCCTCAGACCTGCGCTCGCCGAGAAAATCCAGCCGCTCGCGCAATTCCTGGCGGCCTTCCCGGCCAATGTCATTTTTCCCGTCGCCGTCGTCGGCATCGTGCGATTCGCCCTCAATCCCGACATTTGGCTGAGTTTTTTGATCGTCTTCGGGACGCAATGGTACATTCTGTTCAACGTGATCGCGGGCGCGTCGGCGTTCCCCAACGATCTCAAGGAGGCGGCGGCGAGCTTTCGCATCCACGGCTGGGACTGGTGGAAAAGCGTCATCATTCCGGGGATCTTCCCCTATTACATGACTGGAGCGCTGACTGCGTCGGGCGGATCGTGGAACGCGGCGATCGTCGCCGAATATGTTAAATGGGGCGACCAGACGATTTCCGCGCATGGGATCGGCGCCTATATCGCCGAGGCGACCGCCGATGGCGATTATCCAAAGATCGTGCTCGGCGTGGCCGTGATGTCGATCTTCGTCATTATGTTCAACCGCCTGCTGTGGCGTCCGCTTTTCGGCTTGGCCGAAAGGCGGCTGCGACTTGATTGAGGTAGTCTCATGCTCGATGTGAATGTGCGGACCCCGCTCGCCGTCAAGACCCCCTTGCTCGACGTGAAGAACGTCTGCCAGCACTATCAGACTGGGTCAGGCGAACAGGGCCCGGCGGTTCTCGACAATGTCTCGCTCGCTCTGTACGAAAACGAGATCGTCGGCCTGCTCGGCCGTTCGGGCTGCGGCAAATCCTCGCTCTTGCGCATCGTGTCCGGCCTTGCGAGGGCCGCCGACGGCGAGGTCAATTATCTCGGAAAGCCCGTCAACGGCCCGGTCGACGGCGTCGCCATGGTGTTTCAAAGTTTCGCGCTGTTTCCCTGGCTCTCCGTGCTTTCCAACGTTGAGCTCGGCCTTCGGGCGAAGAAAATTCCGAAAGAGGACGCCCGACGGCGCGCCTTGAAGGCGATCGACCTTATCGGGCTCGATGGATTCGAATCCGCCTTCCCGAAGGAATTATCGGGCGGCATGCGCCAGCGCGTCGGCTTCGCCCGGGCGCTTGTCGTCCACCCCAATATTCTGCTGATGGACGAGCCGTTCTCCGCGCTCGACGTGCTCACCGCCGAGACGCTGCGGACGGACCTTCTCGACCTCTGGGTCGAAGGACGCATGCCGATCAAGGCCATCCTCATGGTGACGCATAACATCGAGGAGGCGGTGCTGATGTGCAACCGCATCATCGTGCTCGCGTCAAATCCGGGCCGCGTCGCCGCCGAAATCCAGGTCGGGCTGCAGCATCCGCGCAACCGGCTCGATCCAGAGTTCCGGCAATTGGTCGACAAGATCTACGCCTTGATGACAAAGCGGCCGGAGCCTGCCGCGCTCGGCCGGGAGGGCACATTCCCCGGCCTCGGCTTCGCCATGGCGCTGCCGCAGGTCTCCACCAACACGCTCGCCGGCATGATCGAGGAAATCGCCGCGCCGCCTTATCATGGCCGCGCCGATCTTCCGGCGCTCGCCGACAGCCTGCAGATGGAAATCGACGAGCTGTTTCCTGTCGGCGAAACCTTGCAGCTCCTGCGCTTCGCGGAAATCGAGGAAGGCGACATCAAGTTGACGCCCGCCGGGCTGCGCTTCGCGGACGCCGAGGTCGATGTGCGCAAGAAGCTGTTCGGCGACCATCTTCTGGCCTATGTGCCGCTCGCGGCGCGGATCAGGCTGGTGCTCGACGATCGCCCGACGCACACCGCCCGCGCGGTCCGCTTCCTCGAGGAGCTTGAGGATTACATGTCTGACGAATACGCCGAGCGGACCTTGAAAAGCGTCGTCAACTGGGGCCGCTACGGCGAGCTTTTCGCCTATGATGAGACCACCGAGACATTCAGTCTGGAAAACCCGCAATAGAGCATTTCGCGAAAAAGTTGCTCGACCTTGTCGTTTCCGACATGCTCCCCCTCGTTGAAAATAAGCGGTTCCTTTTCGACCGCGTAAGTCCACGCGATCGGGAAGCACTTTAGGAGATGGTCTTCCAATGCTTTCTCGCCGCAGTTTTCTTGGCGGTTCATTAGCCGCCGGCATCGCGCCCTTCACGCGGGCGCAAGCAATCGAGTCGTCGCCGACAGTGTTGCGGCTGGAGCGTCGCAGCATTGAGGTGAACGGCAAATCCGCCTCGGTGCTCGGCATCCGCCAACCGAATGGCCAGTTCGGGATTGCGACCGAAATCGGCAAGCCTTTCCACGTCCGCGTCGAAAACCGTCTGTCTGAGCCTAGCTTGATTCATTGGCACGGGCTCACACCGCCCTGGCGGCAAGACGGCGTCCCCGGCGTCTCGGCGCCGCCCATTCCGGCGGGCGGAAGCGCCGACTATGACTTCCCTCTTACCTTCGGCGGCACGTATTGGATGCATTCGCACGAAGGGCTGCAGGAGCAAGTTCTTCTAGCTGCGCCGCTGATCATCCACGGCGGCGCCGATCGCGCGGACGAGCAGGACATCGTCCTGATGCTCGCCGACTTCAGCTTCACTCCGCCGGAGGAAATTTTTAAGCGGCTCCGAAACGGCGGCGGCATGGCGGCCATGAACGGCGCGGCGAAGTCACCGGCCATGATGGGCGCTAATCCCGGCATGGCCATGCCGAAGGCGGCAGCCAAGCCAGACTTGAACGACGTCAAGTATGACGCCTTTCTCGCCAATGAGCGCACCCTCGCCGACCCCGAGGTCGTGAAGGTTGAACCCGGCCGTTCGGCGCTGCTGCGGGTGATCAACAGCTCGTCGATGAGCGCCTTTCATATCGATCTCGGCCAGCTCAAAGGCGATTTGATCGCCGTGGACGGCCATCGCATCACCCCGCTCAAGGGCCGCAGCTTTCCGATCGCGGTCTCGCAGCGCCTGGATATAAGGCTGGCGATCCCGCGGCGCGCGGCGGCCTACCCCGTGCTTGCGCGGCTCGAAGGCGAGCGCCGGCAGACGGGCCTCATCCTCGTCGCCGGCCGCGGCCATGTCAGGCGCGCGCCGGAGCTGGCGGATGCGGCTTCCCCGCCGCTGACGCTTGAGCTGGAAAGCCGGCTACGGGCGGCTGAGCCATTGAAGGCGCGCGAAGCTGATCGGAGCCATACGCTGAACCTGACCGGCGAAATGGCGGGCTATCGCTGGTCGATCAACGGGGTGGAATGGACGGAGGAGACTCCGCCGCTGCCGGTCGCCGAAGGCGAGCGGGTGGAGCTGATATTCGTCAACAAGACGGCGATGCCGCATCCCATGCATCTGCATGGCCATGTTTTTCAGGTCGTCGCGATCAATGGAAATAGATTCGCGGGTGCCATGCGCGACTCGCTGCTTGTTCCGCCGGAGACAAGCGTCACGGTCGCATTCGACGCCAATAATCCCGGCTGGTGGGCCGTCCACTGCCACCTGCTTTACCACCTGGCGGCCGGTATGTTCACGACGATCCGCTACGTCTGAGCGCGCCGCGGCGGGCTCGGTTTCACGCGAGCCCGAACCAGACCGTGGCTATGCCTAGAAAAGACGCGTAGCCCACGACATCCGTCACGGTGGTGACAAAGGCGCTCGACGACACGGCGGGATCTATATCGAAGCGGTTGAGTGCTTGGGGGATCAAGATGCCGCCCAGCGCGCCGGCCACGAGATTGGTCAGCATGGCCAGCGCGATAACGACGCCAATTCCTGCGAACCCGAACCAGACGCTCGCGACCAATCCTGTGATGAGGCCGAACGCGGCGCCGTTCAAGACGCCGACGAAGATTTCGCGCAGGACCACGCGCAGCGCATTCGCGCGCGACAATTCCCGCGTCGCGAGCGCGCGGACGGCGACCGTCATCGTCTGGGTCGCGGCATTGCCGCCCTGGCTCGCGACGATCGGCGCGAGCACGGCGAGCGCCACCATTTTCTGCAATGATCCTTCGAAGAGGCCGAGCACGGACGAGGCGATGAAGGCGGTGATCAGATTGACGAAGAGCCAAGGGAAACGGCTTCGCGTCGTCCACCAGACCGTATCCGACAATTCTTCCTGCTCGGACACGCCGCCGAGCGCTTTCACTTCGGCGTCGGCTTCCTCCTGAATGACATCGACGATATCGTCGATCGTAATGACTCCGACGAGACGCTCGGCTTCGTCGACGACCGGAACCGAAACGAGATTATAGCGCTGGAAGACGCGCGCCACTTCCTCGCGATCCTCCTTCACCTCGACGCGGCGGCGATCCGAGCACATGATGTCCTCGAGTTTCGCCGAACTTTTCGCGCGCAGGAGAGTGTCGAGGAAAACATTGCCGAGAAGCCGATGCGCCGGATCGACGATGAAGATTTCGAAGAAGGAATCCGGCAAATTTTCTTCGTCGGTATCGCGCATGATATTGATCGCCTGCCCTGCCGTCCAAAAGGGCGGCGCGGTGACGAAGGTCGTCTGCATGAGACGGCCGGCGGAATAATCCGGGTAATCGAGCGAGCGTTGCAACTGCGCCCTGTCGACGGGCGGGAGCGCCTCGAGAATCTCGGCCTGGTCTTCGGCGTCGAGGTCTTCGAGAATGGTGACGGCATCGTCGCTCTCGAGGTCGCGGACGCCTTCGGCGACGGTCTCATTCGGCAGCTCAGCGAGAATTTCGTCGCGGATATGGTGGTCCATCTCGGTCAGGGCCGCGAAATCGAAATCGCTTCCCATAAGTTTGATGAACGCCGCGCGCAGATCCGGTTCGAGCGCCGCGATCAGCGCGCCGAGATCTGCTTCATGGAGGTCGCCGGCCAGTTGACGCACAAGCGCGGCATTGCCCGCGCTGACAGCCGCCGCTACATTTTTGAGAAAATTCGGCTCGATCGCGCCGTCTTCGTCATAGATTGACGCAGCGTCTCCCGGCAGTCGATCCGGATGCGCCGTAACGACGTCATAGTCGTGTTCCATATCAGCCATGCGCATACTCAAACCTTGTCCGGGATCGCTCGGTTCTTAGAGCGCTTTCCTTCTCAAGGGAAACCCGAAAGCGTACTATCCTCTTGTTTTGGCCTATTTTCTTCAGGGCGAGCGGGTTCTGGAGGGCGATGCAAGGGACAGCGAATGAAGGAGAAGCGCGTGCTTGCGACATTCATCTTGGCTGTGGCCTTTCTCGGCTTGATATTTCTCCTGGCTCACCGAGCGGCGGCTAGTTCAGCGCGCTGCCTGCCAGACGCGTTAGGCGTGAGCCGGACCTTGGAGCTCAGCGCGCAAGGCGGTTGGCAGGTCGGGCTTAAAACCTATCCGCGAACCTTGGCGCTGGACGACCATGAAATCGTGCTTACCTTTGACGATGGGCCGACCCATACGACCGCCAAGGTGCTCGACGCCTTGGCGAAGGAATGCGTCAAGGCGACATTTTTTCTCGTCGGCCGCAACGCCGCGGCCATGCCTTCGCTGGTGAGGCGCCAAATTGCTGAGGGCCACACGGTCGGACATCACACATTTTCGCATCCGGGCGCTACGCTGCGGCGGCTTGGCGAGAAGGCGGCGCAAAATGAGATCGAGAAAGGTTTCTCCGCGGACGACAAGGCCGCCTATGGCGCGGCCGGCGCGGCTCCGAGGACGCCTTTCTTTAGATTTCCGGGCTTCGCCGACACGCCCGCGCTGGTGGAATGGCTCTCGGCGCGAAACATCGCGGTGTTTGGCGCGGACGTCTGGGCGTCCGACTGGCAGCCGATGACGCCGGAAGCTCAGCTCGCCTTGGTTCTCGCCCGGCTCGAGAAGGAAGGTCGCGGCATTCTGCTCTTCCATGATTCGAAGGAGCAAACCGCCGCCATGTTGCCGGCGCTGTTACGCGAATTGAAGCAACGCGGCTTCAAGATCGTGCACGTGAAGCCGGGCGCGGAGCCACCGGCCATGCAGGCCGCGCCGCAAGGCTGGACCTCCGAGACCGACAAGATCATCGCCGATGTGTTCGCGAAGGAGACTCACGCAGGAAGAAAGGCGCATGGCGTTGCGCCCGCGCCCCAGGCGCAGCCGGCGCCCGCCAAATGAACGCGAGGGCGCCGCTAAACGCCGCTTTTGCAAGGCAATTTAGAGAAATGGTGCGGCCAAGAGGACTCGAACCTCCACTGGTTGCCCAACTAGCACCTCAAGCTAGCGCGTCTACCAATTCCGCCATGGCCGCAAGCATCCCCTTAGGAGCGCGAAAGCACGTCTTAAGGGCAGGCGCGTCGTCTAACAAATCGGCGCAGACGTGGCAAGGCCAAGCGGCGAAATGGAAAGCGAATCCGCCGCAAACATGCGGGCGGCGTTATGATGCGTCATGACCGAGTCTGAAACAGCGATGCGCCAAAGCCTGGCGCGCCTTATGGCGCCGAAACTCGCCGGGCCGCCGATCGAATGGCGGGTTTCCGACGGGCTCACGCCCTATGAGGAGGCCGTCGCCTACATGGAGGCGCGCGCGGAAGCCATAGCCTCCGGCGCGGCGGCGGAGCAGGTCTGGCTCCTCGAACATCCGCCCATTTACACCGCGGGCACATCCGCGCGGGACGCCGATCTGACCGATCCCCGCTTCCCGGTCCATAGGACAGGACGCGGCGGGCAATTCACCTATCACGGGCCGGGTCAAAGGGTCGCTTATGTCATGCTCGATCTGAAGCGCCGCCGGCCAGATTTGCGCGCCTATGTGGCGGGCCTTGAGGAATGGCTTATCGCCAGCCTGGCCGCTTTCAACGTGACGGGAGAACGGCGGGAGGATCGCGTAGGAGTCTGGGTCCGCCGGCCCGACAAGCGGCGCGGAATCAATGGCGAAATCGCCGAGGACAAGATAGCGGCGATCGGCGTCAGGATCAAGCGCTGGGTCTCTTTCCACGGCGTCTCCCTCAATGTCGAGCCAGAGCTCGAGCATTTTTCCGGCATTGTTCCCTGCGGCGTTTCGGACTCGCATCTGGGCGTGACGAGCCTTGTCGATCTCGGCCGCCCGGCAACCATGCCCGAGGTCGACGCCATCCTCGCGCGCGAATTCGAGCCGATCTTCGGAGAGATCATTCGGATCTGAAACGGCCTGACCAAGGCGCTCGCGGCCGCAATGGTTCAGTTCTTGCTTTCCATGGCTGTCGCAGAGGCCGCCATCGCGCGGCGTAGCATTGCCGGAGCCGGAAATTCCGATGACCACAGGTTATGACATTAAATTCGCCCGCGCCTTTTTCGGCTTGCCCGTGGAGGAGCGCCTGACCAAGCTCATCGACAATTCGTTTCCGGATTGGATTCACAATTGCAACGTCGGCGTCAGCCTCGTCTACGACAAGGCGTGCCATATGATCGAAGCCGTGACCGAGAAGGTTCTTGAGGTCGATGAGGCCCATCTCGGCGATTTCGAGGTTTTCGCCTCAAGCACCGCGCATGAAGTCGAGACCGGCTATGATCTCTATAATCCCGACACAGGCGCCCTGGTCGCAATCGGCGCGAACGGCAATGACGACGGCTATTTTTACATGCTCGAAACCGGAATTCGCGCCTTGAGCACGGATAACGCCAAGTTCGAGCCGCGCTGGCTCGTCCCGGAAGACGAAAAAATCGGGACCCACCTGGTCAAGACTTACGGCCGGGTGTTTTCGGCGCAATTGCGCTATTGGACGCATGATTCCGACGATTATCAGAAGCTTTACGACGAGTTCAAAGCCACGATCGGGAAATTTCCCGATGTGAAATTCGTCGAAAAGCAATTGACCGCCCCAATCCGCAAAAAGAGCAGGTTCCGGCTGAAGCGCAAGGAAGCGCTCGAAACTTTTGACACCCCGGTGACGGCGATCGCCATCGGCCGCGAGCTTTGAGCTCCCGAAGCGCTTCCGACGCCAAGCCCAGGATGTGCGGCGCCTTTCAAGGAGCGCTCTCGTTTATTGAGGCGAGCTGATCGTCCGCCGAATGACCAAGGCCGCATCCGCGATCAGAGCCGGCGTGACAATGTCGCGCCGCAGCACATCGGCCCAGGCGATCAGGTCGGCGATCTTCGCAGAAGCGCGCCAATCGTCGGGCAGGACGCCGCCTGCGTCCTGATAGGCTTGCGCGACAGCCGCGATAAAAACCTCCTTGTCGCCGAGGGGCGGGCGCAAAAGATTGCCGAAATCGAAAGCAGGCGAACCGGCAAAGGCGAATTCCCAGTCGAGCACGGCCGCAATCCGCCAGCCATGCTCTTCTTCGCGCCGCACCAGAATATTCGAGGCGTTGAAATCGGCATGGACGAGGCAGGCTTCGCCGAGCCAGGCGTCGAGCCGACGCCCCTCCCCTTCCATGAATGAGACGAGAGCGGCCGCAAGGTCAGGACCAAGCCGCTCGCTCAAGACCCCGGAATCCAGGCAGGAACGCAGAAAGGCGATGACCGCTTCATGACGGAAATCGATCGGAGCCTCGACGCAAAGCTCGGCGTTGAGGTAGCCAGCCGTCTCGAACGAGATGGCATGGATTCCGGCGAGAACTTCGCCGAGGCGCATGCCGAGCGCCCCCTGGCTCTTCTCATCGAGGCCGTGACCGATACTCGCAAGACGCGCCCCTTCGATCCATTCAAGAATCGCGTAAGGCTCGCCCGTCACAGGGTTGGTCTTCGCAAAATAAAGGAAGCGCGCGGTCGGCAGCCCACGCCGCAGGAGCAGCGCATTAAGGGCCGCCTCCTTGCCGGCATCCTTGGGGCTGCCCTGGTAAAGGCGCAGGTTTACGCGTGAAGGCGGGGCAGATAGGCCGACCTCGATATTCGTATTGGTCAACCCGCCTCTTGCGGATTTGCAATATTCTATTCGAGCCGCAGGGAAAGCCGCCACCACGAGGCTTTCGATGGCCGCTCTATCGAGCCTGATTTCAGGCTCATTGCGGCCCCAGCCCTCGCGCATATTTCCGTTCGATCCTTGTGCAGAAATTTCTCAAGCCAATTCCACCAAAAGCCCGTCGCGCAGGGTCACGCGCCGATCCATCCGCCCGGCCAGCTCCATGTTATGGGTCGCAATCAAGGTCGCAAGGCCGGTCGCCCTGACGATCGCGTCGAGCGCCTCGAAAACATGATTGGCGGTCTTTGGGTCGAGATTGCCGGTCGGCTCATCGGCGAGCAAAAGGCCGGGGCCATTGGCGACGGCCCGCGCGATCGCGACGCGCTGCTGCTCGCCGCCGGAAAGCTCCGCCGGCCGATGCTTTCCACGCGCGGCAAGGCCGAGATAATCGAGCAATTGCATTGCGCGGTCCTTTGCCTCCCGCCGGGAATAGCCGCCGATCATCTGCGGCAGCATGATATTTTCCAGCGCCGAAAATTCGGGCAGCAGATGATGGAACTGGTAGACGAAACCGATCTCGCTGCGCCGCAAGGCGGTGCGCGCGTCGTCCGCCAAATGCGTCGTGCCAAGGCCTGCGACATAGACCTCGCCGGCGTCCGGCTTTTCGAGAAGGCCGGCGATATGGAGGAGCGTCGATTTCCCCGCGCCCGACGGCGCAATCAGCGCGACCGACTGGCCCGCCCAGAGAGAAAAATCGGCGCCGCGCAAAATCTCGAGCGGCAACCCCGCCTGATCATAGCTGCGTTCGATCTTTTCAAGATAAAGCGCAGGAGCGGACATGGCTATTCGTAACGCAGCGCTTCGACCGGATCGAGCTTCGCGGCGCGCCAGGACGGATAGATCGTCGCCAGAATCGAAAGCGCGAGCGTCATCGAAACAACCGCCAAAACATCGCGCGGATCGACCACGGAGGGCAGACGCGACAGAAAATAGAGCTCGGCGGGAAAGAGATTAGCGTGAAGGAGCTGGTTCAGGATCTGGCGCATCGCCTCGACATTGCTCGCGACGAGGAGGCCGAGAAGAAAGCCGGCGAAGGTCCCGGCCACGCCAATCGACGCGCCGGTGATCAGGAAGATTCGCATGATCCCACCGCGAGTCGCGCCCATCGTGCGCAGCACGGCAATGTCATGGCCCTTGTCCTTGACCAGCATGATGAGGCCGGAAATGATGTTGAGCGCCGCGACAAGAACGATCAGCGTCAGGATGATGAACATGACGTTTCGCTCGACGTTCAGCGCATCGAAGAATGTCTTGTTGCGCTCGCGCCAGTCGGTCACGATCATCGGCCGCATCACAGCCGCGTCGATCTCGCTGCGAACCGCATCGAGATCCTCCGGCTTATGCACGAAGACTTCGATGACGCTCGCCTCATTGTCCTTGTTGAAGAAGCCTTGCGCCTCCGGCAGGGACATATAGACGAAGAGATTGTCGAATTCCGCCATGCCGATCTGGAAGATCGCGGCGACCGGATAGACCTTGCTGCGCGGCGCGACGCCAAACGGCGTCTGCGCCCCATTCGCGATCAGAATCTTGATCTTGTCGCCAATGCGAAGCCCTAGATTTTCCGCAAGCCTTTGCCCAATCGCGACGCCGCCCGCCTTGTCGAAGCCCTCGAGCGTGCCTTGCCTCACATTTCCGGCGACGCCTGGCAGGCGCTTGATGTCGGCCTCCCTGACGCCGCGCACGAGCGCGAAGGCCATGTTGGTCGTGGACGCAGCCGCCGGAGCCTCGATCATCGGGATCGCCGCGTCGACACCTGGCACAGCCGCGACTTCATTCGCCACTTCATCATAATCGGTGAGCGGCGAATCCGCCGCCTGAAGGAAAATATGGCCGTTGATGCCGACGATCTTGTCCAAAAGCTCCTTATGAAAACCATTCATCACCGACATGACGACGATGAGCGTCGCGACCCCCAGCATGATCCCGAGAAAGGAAAAGCCCGCGATGACGGAGACAAAGCTTCCCTGCCGCCGCGCGCGCAGATAGCGAAAGGCGATCATCCATTCGAAAGGCGCGAAAGGGCGCGTGCGCGCCGCTGAAATCTCCGTCATGCCGCCGCCAGACGCGCGATCGCTTCAGCGAGATCGAGGCTCTCCCGCGCGCCCGTCGCCCGTGTCTTCACCTCAACCTTGCCTTCAGCCAAGCCCTTGGGGCCGACGATGACCTGGTAAGGCAGGCCGATCAGATCGAGCTTGGCGAATTTGCCGCCCGGCCGATCGTCGGTGTCGTCATAGAGAACCTCGACGCCCGCTTTTTCGAATGCGGCGTAAAGATCGGCGCAGGCCTTGTCCGTGGCTGCGTCGCCGACCTTGAGATTAGCGAGGCCGATCTTGAAAGGCGCGACGGCCTCGGGCCAGATGATGCCGTTCTCGTCGTGGTTCGCCTCGATCAGCGCGCCGACGAGACGCGAGACGCCGACGCCATAGGAGCCGCCTTGAAAGGGCCGCTCGACTCCATCGGGCCCGGTTATCAGGGCTTGCATCGGCTTTGAATATTTCTCGCCAAAATAGAAGACCTGGCCCACCTCGATGCCTCGCGTGTGGATGCGCTTGCCTTCGGGCGTCTCGCGCTCGAAACGCGCCTTGTCATGCACATCCTCGGTCGCGGCGTAAAGACCCGTCCATTCCTGAATGATGGACGAAAGATCGCCGTCATAATCGGTGGTCTCCGGCGGAATTGGCAGGTTCAGCACATCGGCATGGCAAAACACCGCCGACTCGCCGGTTTCGGCCAGTATAATGAATTCATGCGAAAGGTCTCCCCCGATCGGCCCGGTCTCAGCCCGCATCGGAATGGCCCGCAAGCCCATGCGCGCGAAAATGCGCAAATAAGCGACGAACATGCGCTGATAGGAGAGCCGCGCCGAAGCCTCGTCGAAATCGAAGGAATAAGCGTCCTTCATCAAAAACTCCCGCCCGCGCATGACGCCGAACCGCGGCCTCTGCTCGTCGCGAAACTTCCATTGGATGTGGTAGAGGATCTTCGGCAGATCACGATAGGAGCGCACATAGGCGCGGAAGATTTCGGTGATCATATCCTCATTGGTCGGCCCATAGAGGAGCTCGCGCTGGTGCCGGTCCTTGATCCGCAGCATTTCCGGACCATAGGCTTCATAGCGGCCGGTCTCGCGCCATAGATCGGCCAGTTGCAAGGTCGGCATCAAAAGCTCGATGGCCCCTGCCCGGTCCATCTCCTCGCGCACGATCTGCCCAACTTTCTGCAGGACGCGGAGACCCAGCGGCAGCCAGGCATAAATTCCGGCGGCCTCCTGCCGGATCATGCCGGCGCGCAGCATCAAACGATGCGAGACGATTTCGGCCTCTTTGGGCGTCTCGCGTAAAATGGGCAGGAAGTAACGGGAAAGGCGCATTTGCTGTTTGTAGTCCAGTTCTCGTTAACAGGATAGAATCACGCCCATCGCCCAGGGCGCGCTGGAGCAAATTCGCGCCCAAACAATCGCAAAGAAGCCGAAAACACAAGCCGGCCACTTCAAACCGGCGACGATCTTGCGCCTTGCGGCGGATGATCGGCGGCTCGAGAGATTCGGCGCCCGCGTTTTTTTAACGCTGTCGGCTGTCGGGTTTTGCGCGTCTGTTCGTCTTAATCAGTGGGACGATTGCGATCCCCGCCCGATAGCGCGCTGCGGGAAATTTGTCACGCTGTGCGGACCATTGCGGATCGCTGGCGCAGACGTGGCGGGCCTCTCCCTCCCTCCCGCCACGTCTGTCCAGAAGCGCCGCGCCATGGCCACTGGCGCAAGGCCACGCCGAGGCCTCTTCTCTGACTCCGTGAAGAATGCATGACGAAGCTTTCGCCGCCCGGCATTCTCGCGTGCTTGACTCATCCTCGCCGCCTTGAGAGCTTTTTCAGCGCGCCGCATCAAAGCGAAGATGCTTTAAGATTCCGATTGGCGTCGAATCTCGATCCCCTGATCGGCCGACGCAAAAAGGAACTTGCCCCATGCGCGCGCTTCTGGTCGTCGCTCATCCGCTCGAAGCCAGCTTCGCCAAAGCGGCGGCGGCGCGCATCCGCGCGACGCTCGAACGGCGTGGCGTGGAGGTCGATTTGATCGACCTTTATGCCGATGATTTCGACCCGCGCCTCACCGCGGTCGAGCGCGCCTCTTATTTTACTACGCCCTATGACGCGCGCGCCGTCGCCGATTATGTCGAAAGGCTCCAGCACGCCGACAGGCTCATATTCGTCTTTCCTCAATGGTGGTTCAACATGCCGGCGATCCTGAAGGGCTTCTTCGATCGCGTGCTTGTCCCGGGCGTCGCCTTCGACCATGCGCCCGGCGGCGGCCTGATCCCGCGCCTCACGCATGTCGAGGCGATCTGGGTGGTGACCTCGACCGGCGCGCCTTGGTGGGCGACGCGGCTCTACATGGGCGACCCCGTGCGGCGTCAGATCTCCCGCGGCGTCAAGGCTTTCGTCAACCGCAAGGCCCGGTTCCGCATGCTGACGCTGCACGACATGGACCGCATGACCGAGGCGCGCGCCGGGGCGTTTCTCGGGCGTCTCGAACGGGCCTTTCGAGATTTCTGAAACGCGGTCGCCGAGCGATCGAGGCCGGAAAAAGCTCGAGCGCCTCGCCTAATTCAAGCGAAGATCTCGCAATTCTCAAGCAATCGTTTTATCCTTGTCAAAAAATTTACGTATCGGCGCCGTATTTGCACGGCCAAGACTTTGGTTTCTTTGGGTGCAGGAGCTTGCCATGGCCGAGATCATAGAAAAGCTTATAAAGATTATTGAAAAACCCTACCAGGCCCTAGGGCTCGGCGCCGCTTTGGCCTTTGTGATTCTGGTGCTCTATCACCACTCAGACCTCGACAGGGGCTATTTCGGACCATTCTTCACCGTCCTGCATGTGATTTCCGGGGTCACCTGGATCGGGCTCCTCTATTATTTCAATCTTGTGCAAATCCCGACCGTGCCCAAAATTCCAGCAGAGCTGAAGCCGGCCATCGGCAAATATATAGCTCCTGAGGCGCTCTTCTGGTTCCGCTGGTCGGCGGCCGCCACCGTGGCGACCGGGCTCATCGTCTTCGCAAGCGGGACCGCCGTCACCAACTTGACGATCCTCACCGGCGCGCTGCTCGGCCTTATCATGGCTTATAATGTTTGGTTCATCATTTGGCCGAACCAGAAAGTCGCGCTCGGCCTTGTGCCGGCGGACGACGAGGCGAAGGCCAAAGCCGCGCGCCTCGCCATGCTGACCTCGCGCACCAATTTCGTTTTGTCGATTCCGATGCTCTATTGCATGGTGACGGCGCGGCTCGTCGGATAGGTATGCGACGGAGCCTCACTCCACGGTGACGCTCTTCGCCAGATTGCGCGGCTGATCGGCGTCTTTCCCCATGACGACCGCCGTGTGATAGGCGATGAGCTGAATCGGGACGGCATAGACCATCGCCGAGAAATCCGGCGCAATATCGCCCATCACAATCGCGGCCTCCGCCTCGGCCGCGAAATCGCGCGCAAGAGCGCTATCGCCGATGAGGATCAGGCGGCCGCCTCGCGCGGCCACTTCCTGCATGTTCGAGATTGTTTTCTCGATCACGGCGTCCCTGGGGGCGATGACGATGACCGGCATGTCCTCGTCGATGAGCGCGATCGGCCCGTGCTTCAGCTCGCCCGCCGCATAACCCTCCGCGTGAATATAGGAAATTTCCTTGAGCTTCAGCGCGCCTTCGAGCGCCAATGGATAGGATGTCCCGCGGCCGAGATAGAGCACGTTGTGGACCTTGGCGATCTCCCGCGCCAGGCTCTCGACGCGGCTCTCGCAGGCGAGCGCCTCTGCAATGAGGCCGGGGAGCGCCATGAGCTCGGCGACGACCTTTGCTTCCGCCGCATCGTCGAGCGCCCCCCGCGCGCGCCCTATCGCGAGCGCAAGGCAGGCGAGGACCGCGAGCTGGCAAGTGAAGGCCTTGGTCGAAGCGACGCCGATTTCGGGACCGGCCAGGGTCAGCGCGGCGATGTCGCTCTCGCGCGCTATGGTCGAGGTCGCGACATTGACCACGGAGAGAACCTTCTGGCCGTGTTCCTTGGCGCAGCGCAGCGACGCCAAAGTGTCGGCCGTCTCGCCCGATTGCGAGATGAGGAGGGTGAGGCCGCCTGGCTCCAAGGGCGGATCCCGGTAGCGAAACTCGGAGGCGATCTCGATGTCGACCGGCAGGCGCGCGAAACGCTCGAACCAATATTTGCCCATGAGCCCAGCGATATAGGCCGTTCCGCAGCCGCAAATCGTAAGGCGCGAAAGTTTCGCAACATCGACGGGCAGGTCGAAGGGAAGCGCCGCGCGGCCTGAAGACATATCGAGATAATGCGCCAATGTGCGGGCCACAACTTCGGGCTGCTCATGAATTTCCTTCGCCATGAAGTGGCGGTAATTGCCCTTGTCGATCAAGAAGGCCGAGGCGGCGGTCTTGATCTTTCGCCTTTCGACCGGAGCGCCGGCGGCGTCGAAAAATGACGCGGAACGATGCGTCAGCACGACGAAGTCGCCGGTCTCCAGATAAGCGATCGTGTCGGTGAAAGGGGCAAGCGCAAGCGCGTCGGAACCGAGAAACATTTCTCCGGCCCTGTCGTCCTCGCCGAAACCAACCGCCAGCGGCGCGCCTCGGCTCGCGCCGATCAGAAGATCTTCTTCGCCCTCAAAGATCATGGCGAAAGCGAAAGCCCCCTTGAGGCGAGGCAGGCTTGCCGCAACCGCCTCGATTGGAGCTTTGCCGCCTTGCATGGCGTCGGTCACGAGATGGGCGATAACCTCTGAGTCCGTCTCGGTCGCAAATTCATGGCCCTTGGCCCGCAACTCGTCGCGCAGCTCGCGAAAATTCTCGATAATGCCATTGTGCACCACGGCGAGCTTGGCGCTCGCATGCGGATGCGCGTTATTTTCGGTCGGCCGGCCATGGGTCGCCCAGCGCGTATGGCCGATCCCTATGGTTCCGGCGAGCGGCTCCTCGGCGAGGCGCATTTCGAGATTTTTGAGCTTGCCGCCGGCGCGGCGGCGCGCCAGCCGGCCATTTTCGAGGGTCGCTATTCCCGCCGAATCGTAGCCTCGATATTCGAGCCTTTTCAGAGCCTCCAAAAGCAGCCCGACGACCGGACCCCGCCCGAGAATGCCGACAATTCCACACATTTACATCTCCTGCGCCGCCAGACCGAAGCGCGCAACGCCTGCCGAGAGGCCCGCGTCCAAATCGTCTATTTCTGCTTTTTGCTGCGAAAAGCTTTAGCCCAGCCGGGCTTCTCGATCTGACCCGCGCGCCCCAACGCCAGCGCATCCGGCTCGACGTCCTTCGTGATCACGGACCCTGAGCCTATATAGGCGCCCGCGCCGATCTTGACCGGCGCCACCAGGGAGCTGTTCGAGCCAATGAAGGCGTTTTCGCCAATCTCGGTGCGATATTTGCCGGCGCCGTCATAATTGCAGGTGATCGCTCCGGCGCCGATATTCGTCTTGGCCCCAATGGCGGCGTCGCCAATATAGCTCAAATGGTTGATCTTCGCTCCGGCGCCGACATAGGACGCCTTCACCTCGACGAAATTGCCGATATGCACATTTGGCCCGAGTTCCGCGCCCGGACGCAACCTGGCGAATGGGCCGAGCGACACATTCGGCCCGACCGTTGCGCCTTCGAGATGCGAAAAGGAGCGAATGAGGCTCCCCTCCCCGACGCTGACGCCGACGCCGAAGAAAACATGCGGCTCGACGATGACGTCGCGGTCCAGCGAAGTGTCAAATGACAAAGTCACACTCAAAGGATCGACCAAGGTCGCGCCGTTTCGCATTGCCGCGTCGCGCAAGCGCTGCTGCAAGATCGCCTCGGCGGCGGCGAGCTGCGCCCGGTCATTGATCCCCAGAACCTCGTCCTCGGCGACCTTCAAGGCGCTGGCCCCGAGGCCGCGGCCCTTGGCTATGGCGACGACATCGGTCAGGTAAAATTCTCCCTTGGCGTTGGCGTTGCCGACCGCATCGAGCAGGCCCAGCGCGCGCGCGCCGTCGAGCGCCATGAGCCCGGCGTTGCACATCCGCACGCCGCGCTCGGCCTCGCTCGCATCGCGGTCCTCGCGGATTGCGACCAGCGTGTCATTCTCTACGATGAGCCGGCCGTAGCCGGTCGGGTCCTTCGCTTCAAATCCCAAGGCGACGATCGCGTCTCTCCCCTCGGCCAGGGCCTTGCGCATTTTCACGAAAGTCTCCGGGCGCACGAGAGGCGTGTCGGCGAAGACGACGAGAATGTCGTCATACCCTTGAGCGATCGCCTCGCGCGCGGCGAGCACGGCATGGGCGGTGCCGAGCCGCTCGGCCTGAATGGCGAACTCCGCCTCGGGGGCAATGGCTTTGGCCTCGGCGATGACCGCGGTCGGGTCAGACCCCGCGACGATGACGATGCGGTCGGCCCCAGCCTTCACGACCGAGCTCAAGACATGCGCAAGCATCGATCGGCCGGCGAGCTTGTGCAGCACTTTCGGCCGCGCCGAGCGCATTCGAGATCCCTCGCCGGCGGCAAGGACGATCGCCAGGCAGGAGCGGCCGGGGCGACTGCGACTTGGAAGGGGGGCAAGGACCATCAGATAGATTCTCCGCAGCGCGTCGGCTCGCGCCGCGATTGCGCGCGCCAAGCCGCTTCTTAATCACAAAAGCGCGACGCGCAAAAAGAGCGGCCAAAAAGGCTTGGAAGGGATCTTATCGCCGCCGCATTATGCGCTATAGGATAAACGAATAGTTTTCCTTCAGCAGCGGCGCGGCGGCGCGCCCGACAGTCGGCTTCATGGTCCAGCGTAGGGAGGTTTTGAAACTCGCCCTCGGCGGCGTCGCCTTCGGGCAGAGCGCCGGCCTTCCGTCGCTTATCGGCGCAACGGCCCTGGCGCAAACGGCCCCGCCGAGTTTTGGCTTGAGCGAGCCCTCTCCTTTCGATCCCGGCATGGTGACGGAGGCCGCCAGGAGCCTGTCCAAGCAGGCCTTCAAAGCCCCGTCGGCCGACATTCCCGAGCCCTTCCGAAACCTCAACTACGAACAATATGTCGGCATTCGCCAGCGGCCCGGCGCGGCGATTTGGGCGTCGGAGAATGTCGGCTTCGCGCTCGAGCCTCTGCATCGCGGGTTCATTTTTTCGACGCCGATGCAACTCAACATCGTGACCGGAGGCGAAGCGCGGCGCATCGTCTATGATCCATCGCTGTTCGAGTTCGGCAAGCTCTCGCCGCCGGCCAATTTGGGCGACATTGGATTTTCCGGATTTCGCGTGCTTGCGGCCCAAGATGGCGGCGATTTTTCCGAGCTCGCCAATTTTCAAGGCGCAAGCTTCTTTCGCGCCGTGGCGCGCGGCCAAAATCTCGGCGCCATGGCGCGGGCGATATCGATCAAGACGGCCGATCCCCGCGGCGAGGAGTTTCCAGCGCTCCGCGGCGTCTGGATCGAACGCCCGACCCTTGCGGCGAACGCGCTCGTCGTCCACGCCCTCATCGATTCGGAAAGCGTGACCGGCGCCTTTCGCTTCACGATCCGACCCGTCGAGGCGACGATCATCGACGCCGAATGCACCCTGTTCGCAAGGGTGGCTGTCGATAATTTCGGCTTGGCTACGATGAGCGCGACCCATCTCTCGGGCGCGATCGACGACCGGCGCCGGGCTGAGGACCTGCGGCCGAACGTCAGCGAAGTCGGCGGCGTGCAGATGCTGACTGGCAAAGGCGAATGGTTGTGGCGCCCGGTCTCGAACCGGGACACTCTGCAGATTTCGACCTTCGTCGACGAAAATCCGCGCGGCTTCGGTTTTCTCCAGCGCGACCGCAATTTCGATCATTACCAGGACGACGACCAACATTGGGAGTCGCGCCCTTCGGTCTGGATCGAGCCCATCGGCGATTGGTCCTTCGGCGGCATCCAGCTCATCGAAATTCCCTCCGATTCAGAAGTCAACGACAACATCATCGCCTATTGGAAACCGCAGCAGCCGCTCGCGGCCGGAAGCGAGACGGCTTTCGCCTACCGGCAATTCTGGTGCTGGAGCCCGCCCGAGCGCCCCGCGCTCGCCATAACCGCGCAATCGCTCGAGGGACGCGGCTCGTCACCAAAACGCCGCCGTTTCATCGTCGAATTCGCCGGAGACATCCTCAGCCAGCCCCAAAACGCGGAAAATCTGAAGCCCAACTTGAGCGCGTCGCCAGGAACGATTACCTCGCTTCGAACATTCGCTTCGGCGGACAAGGCGTCATGCCGAGTCTTGTTCGAACTCGATTTTGGCGGCGAATCCTCTTCGGAACTGCGCTTGGTGATTGAGGCCGCAGGCAAGCCGATCAGCGAGACCTGGATTTATCGATGGACGCCGTGAGCAATGTACAGCCGAACGAGCCGACGGTGACGCAGTTGCGTCCGTTGGACTCCTCCGCCGATGCGTTCGATCCCTCCGCCTGCACGCCTGCGGAGGCGCCCCTCGCGATGCCGACGCAGAGCCTCTCTCGCTTCTCCAGCTCCGAGCGACGCAAAAGCCTCGTTCGTCGGCTCGAGCTCGGGTGCTGGCTGGCGCGGCTCCTTGTGTTCGGCGGCGGTTTCGCCCTGACCGCCTATGGCGCGCATGAAATGTATGAAGTGGTCGCGGTCGGCGGCGTCACGCCGCTCGAATGGGCCCTTGTCATTCTCTTCGTCGCCAATTTTTCCTGGATCGCGCTCGCCTTCACGAGCGCTATCGCCGGCTTCATCTGGCTCTTGTTCCTTGCGCCGAAGCCGGCCGCGCCTCCAGCCGCGCTGCGTGAGCGAACAGCGATCGTGATGCCAATCTACAATGAGGCGCCGGCCCGCGTGTTCGGCGCCGTGCAAGCCATGATCGAGGAGGTTCAGGCGACGGGCCTTGGCGCCTCCTTCGAATGGTTTTTTCTGTCGGACACGACGGATCCGGAGATTTTCATCGCCGAAGAACAGGCCTTTATCGCGATGCGGGAGAGGATCGGGCGGGACTGCCGCATTTTCTATCGGCACCGGCCGAAGAACCTTTACCGCAAGGCCGGAAATATCCAGGATTTCGTCACGAGATGGGGCGGCCGGTATGCGCATATGGTCGTGCTCGACGCCGACAGCCTGATGACCGGCCATTCGATCGTGACGCTGGCGGCGACGATGGAGGCCGATCCCGACGCCGGAATCATTCAAACGCTTCCCCTCATCATCAACCGCAACACGCTCTTCGCGCGCGTCCAGCAATTCGCCGCCCGCATCTATGGCCCGGTGATCGGCGCCGGCGTTTCAACCTGGATGGGGCGAGACGGCAATTATTGGGGACATAATGCGATCATCCGCACGCGGGCCTTCGCGGCCCATTGCGGTCTGCCGACCTTGCGCGGAAGGCCCCCGTTCGGCGGCCATATCCTCAGCCATGATTTCGTCGAAGCGGCCTTGATCCTTCGCGCCGGCTACGCCGTCTATATGCTGCCGAACCTCGGCGGCAGCTTCGAGGAGAGCCCGCCGTCCCTCATCGACCTTTCCGCCCGCGACCGTCGCTGGTGCCAGGGCAATTTGCAGCATTTACGGGTTCTGCCGGCGAAGGGCCTTCGCATGGCGTCGCGACAGCATTTCATCACCGGCATCATGGCCTATGTCGCCTCCCCCCTCTGGATGCTGCAACTCTTCATCGGCATCGCGCTCGTCCTGCAGGCGAGCTATATCAGGCCGGAATATTTCACGAGCGAGTTCACTTTGTTCCCGACCTGGCCGCGATTTGACGCGGCGCGATCGCTGTCGCTCTTCGAGCTTACCATGACGATCCTGCTCCTGCCCAAATTCTTCGGCCTGGCGCTCGCCTTGATCCAGAAAGCGACGCGGCGCGGCAGCGGCGGCGCGTTGAGGCTCGTCGTCTCGACCTTGTTCGAAATCATCATGTCGGCGCTGCTCGCCCCGATCATGATGCTGATCCAATCCGGTCACGTCATGCATTTCGTGTTCGGATTTGATACGGGCTGGGATCCGCAAAGGCGCGACGACGGCTCGATTCCTTTCAGGGCGATCGTCCGCCGGCACCGCGCCCATGTCGCCATGGGCCTCCTCTCTCTCGTCGCGGGGCTTTCGATTTCGCCTTCGCTCGTAGCTTGGATGTCGCCCACCATCCTCGGCCTCATCCTGGCGATTTTCCTGTCCTGGGCGACAGGGCTGCTCTCCGTCGGACTCGCCTTTCGCCGCATCGGCCTCCTCATGACCCCCGAGGAGCAGACTCAGGCGCCCGTCGTCGCGCGCTCCAACGCCTTGGCGCGGGAGCTCGCCGGCGGGGAAGTTGCGGGCTTGGCCGATATCTACGACATCAACGCCGATCCCAGATTCTGGGCTGTCCATCTTGCCTGGTTGCCACGCGGACCCTATCGCCGGGATGGCAATATCGCGTCCGACTGGGCTCTCGCCGAGGCGAAGATCGCCGAGGCCGAGACGCTGAGCGAAGCGGTGTCCTGGCTGCAGCCGAAAGAGCGCATGGCCATGCTGCAGGACCGGCGGCTGATCGAACGCCTTTCGCGTCTGCCGCCCGAGCGGCCGCTCGCCGCCGCTGTTTCGCTCGGGGGATCGTGATCCCGGCTGACCCTAGGCTTGGGCGCTAGGCCTGGCTCGACGGCTTCTTTCCAAGCGCCGCCTGCGCCGCGGCGAGCCTTGCGATCGGCACGCGGAAGGGCGAGCAGGAGACATAGTTCAGGCCGAGCTTTTCGCAAAAGGCGATAGAGGCGGGATCGCCGCCATGTTCGCCGCAGATTCCAAGCTTGATGTCGGGCCGTGCGGCGCGGGCGCGCGTCGCGCCGATTTCGACGAGTTCGCCGACGCCCGCCTGATCCAGGGTGACGAAAGGGTCGGCGGGTAAGAGTCCTTTGGCGACATAGCGGCCGAGGAAAGAACCCGCATCGTCACGCGAGAGCGCGAGACAGGTCTGGGTCAGGTCATTGGTTCCGAAAGAGAAGAACTCGGCGGTCTCGGCGATTTCCGCCGCCCGCAGGCTGGCGCGCGGCGTTTCGATCATCGCGCCGATCGAATAGGAAATTGCTTCGCCGGTCTCGTCGGCGACGGCCTTCGCCATCGCTTCGACGCAGGCCTTGACGAGATCAAGCTCGGCCTTGCAAATGATGAGAGGCGCCATGATTTCGAGCCGAAGATCCTCGCCGGTCTTTTTCTTGACCGCAACGGCCGCCTCGAAAATGGCGCGGGCCTGCATTTCGGCGATCTCGGGATAGGCGACCGCGAGACGGCAGCCGCGAAAGCCCAGCATCGGATTGACCTCGCGCAAACCCGCCAGGCGGCGCTGAAGCTTTTCAACCGGGACGCCAAGCGACTCCGCCACCTCGGCGATTTCCGCCTCGCGCTGCGGCAGGAACTCGTGCAATGGCGGATCGAGCAGGCGGATCGTCACAGGCAGGCCCGCCATGATCTCGAACAGCTCGATAAAATCGCCGCGCTGAATCGGCAGCAGTTTTGCGAGCGCGGCGCGCCGGCCGGCTTCATCGTCGGCGAGAATCATTTCACGCACGGCTAGAATTCTGTCGGCCGCAAAAAACATATGTTCGGTCCGGCATAGACCGATGCCTTCGGCGCCGAATTTTCGCGCCATGCGGGCGTCCTGCGGCGTCTCGGCGTTGGCGAGAACGCTCATGCGCCGCGCGGCATCCGCCCATCCAATGAGCGTGGCGAATTCGCCGGACAGCTCAGCCTGGATCATGTTGACCTCGCCCCAGATCACCTGGCCCGTGGTTCCGTCCACGGTCAGCAGGTCGCCCGTCTTGAAATCGCGCCCGGCTGCGGTCATGACGCCTTTCACGTAATCGATGCGCAGCGAGCCGGCTCCGGAAACGCAGGGTTTGCCCATGCCGCGCGCGACGACCGCCGCGTGAGAGGTCATGCCGCCCCGCGCCGTCACGATGGCTTCCGCCGCGTGCATGCCATGGATGTCCTCCGGGCTGGTTTCGATCCGCACGAGGATGATCTTGTGGCCTGCGTTTTTCAGCCGCTCGGCCTCGTCGGCGGTGAATGCGATCTCCCCGCTCGCCGCGCCGGGCGACGCCGGGAGGCCGATCGCAATCACGCGGCGCTCCGCCTTGGGATCGATCGCCGGATGCAGCAATTGCTCGAGGGAGGCCGGATCAACGCATGCGATCGCCTCTTCCTTGCTGATCAAGCCCTCATTGGTCATATCGACCGCGATGCGCAGCGCGGCCTTGCTCGTGCGCTTTCCGTCGCGACACTGCAACATCCACAATTTGCCTTCCTCGACGGTGAACTCCACGTCCTGCATGTCGCGATAGTGCTTTTCGAGCAGGTTCATGGTCCGCGCGAATTCGGCGAAGACTTCCGGAAGCGCGGTCTCCATCGAAGGCCTGTCGGATCCAGCCGCCCGCCGCGCCGCCTCGGTGATATTCTGCGGCGTTCTGATTCCCGCCACGACGTCTTCGCCTTGCGCATTGAGAAGGAATTCTCCGTAGAGTTCCTTCGCGCCGGTCGCGGGATTACGAGTGAAGGCGACGCCGGTCGCTGAGGTCTCCCCCATATTGCCGAAGACCATGGCCTGAACATTGACCGCGGTGCCCCAGCTCGCCGGAATGTCGTTCAGGCGTCGATAGGTAACTGCGCGCGCGGTCATCCAGGAGCCGAAGACGGCGCCGATCGCGCCCCAGAGCTGCTCATGCGGGGCCTGTGGAAAAGGCGCGCCGAGCGCCTCCTCGACCTTCGCCTTGAAATCAACGATCAGCTTTTTCCAGTCCTCGGCGGCGAGCTCCGTATCGAGAGTCAGGCCTTTGAGCTCTTTGTAATATTCTAAGATTTCCTCAAAGTGCCCGTGCTCAATGCCAAGGACGACGCTCGAATACATTTGGATGAAGCGCCTATAGGAATCATAGGCGAAACGCGCGTCGCCGGCATGTCTCGCCAAGGCCTCGACGGTGACGTCGTTGAGGCCCAGATTCAAGACGGTGTCCATCATGCCGGGCATGGAGGCCCTTGCGCCGGAGCGGACCGAGACGAGAAGCGGATTCTCTTCGTCGCCAAACGCCTTGCCGGTCAAACCGCCGATATAGGCGAGCGCGGCTTCGACTTGCGGCCCGAGCTCAGGCGGAAACCGCTTTTCGTTCTCGTAGAAATAAGTGCAAACCTCGGTGGTGATCGTGAAGCCAGGCGGAACAGGCAGGCCGAGCTTCGCCATTTCGGCGAGGTTGGCGCCCTTGCCCCCAAGGAGATCGCGCAGGCTGCTCGCCCCTTCGGCCAGACCATCGCCGAAAGTATAAACCCATTTGACCATTTTGGTCCTCCGCCAAAGACCTATCCGCACCTGCTCGGCGGCGCGAACAGATCAAAGGGACCTTTCAGGCCGGGAGCACCGCCCGTGCTTCACCGTGAGCTCTTGTCTCCGTCCATTGCGGGCTCACGCGCGGCGCAGACGAAAACCAAAACTGACCCAGGCCAAGCCCCAGAACAAGAGATCGACGCCGAGGAGAATCCCTAAGACGAAGGGCGTATTCGAGGGCCAGCCCAGGACGATCAAAATGCCAATGAGCAAAGTGAGCACGCCGGAAAAAATAACGGAGCCGCGCACTTCCTTGCCCAATTGCGTGCCCAGATAAATTCTCACCCCGCCTGTCGCGATGAGGCCCGCGCCGAGCATCAAGGTTAAGAAATAGGCCGCGATAAAGGGGTTTGCGAGCGCAAATGCGCCGGCCACAATGTAAAGCAGACCGCCAAGGATCCAAAGAAAGAAACGTCCCCAGCTCTTGGCGCCGATGCCGGTGGCGATCTCGGCGGCGCCGGCGATGATGATGAAAATGGCGATTGTGTAAACAGAAGCGATCGTCGCGGAAACGTCCAGGATCAAGGCGGCGACGCCGAACAAGGCCACGAGAAGACCAAAGGCGACCATCCAGCCCCAGCGATGCCGCAGGCGCTCGATCGCGGTCCCCAGAGTTCGAGGCCCCCCTGGAGCGGGATCGACATTATTCGAATATGTCATGCGTCAAATTCCTTCCACCCGTCGTTGCGCGATCTTCAGAAGACGCAGATGCCTTCCGCCCGAGGACAATGCGACGCCGCAGTCACAGGAGCATTGCCATGCGTCAAACATAGCGCAAATGCTCCTTCTCGCACAGGCTCGGCTCCAACCGGTCTGAAGCCTGGAAGGTTCCACGCAAGGCTCTTTTGACATAGGGAAGACACAGGGAACGAGGCGCGCGCAGCCAATTTGGCTCGAAGTCCCGGCTCGTTTCGCGTTCGGCTTTCAAGATTCGAAACCGCCGCCGGTCGGAAAAGAAAAAAGCTTATCGCCTGATCCCGGCGTGCGGAAAGGCACGGGATGATGGCCGATCCCCGGTTAATAATTGGCAATCTGTGACCGAAAGGTCGCGCCGGAGCGCTAAATGTACCCGCGCGGGCCGCTTCGCGCGGTTAGCGTTGCAGCATTGAAATTTGTTCGTTATTCACGTTTCAGAAAGGTTGCCAAGACGAAAAATCACCGGAGTTTTTCGTCTTGAATCGAATCAGCATTCACCATGGAAGGCATCCCCGGCTTCCGGTTTTGCGATAAATGAGGCGCCCGTGACGACATCATCCAAGACCCCCCTGCTCGACACGATCGCTTCGCCGGCCGATTTGCGCCAATTGATGGAGGCGGACCTCGCGCAGGTCGCGGACGAATTGCGCACGGAGACAATCAGCGCGGTTTCCGTCACTGGCGGACATCTCGGCGCGGGCCTCGGGGTTGTCGAGCTCACAGTCGCCCTGCATTACGTTTTCGACACCCCGCGCGACCGCCTGATCTGGGATGTTGGCCACCAGGCCTATCCGCACAAGATCCTCACCGGGCGGCGCGATCGCATCAGGACGCTGCGTCGGGGCGGCGGCCTCTCCGGCTTCACCAAGCGGTCCGAGAGCGAATACGACCCGTTTGGAGCAGCGCATTCCTCGACATCCATCTCGGCCGGCCTCGGCATGGCGGTGGCGAATACGCTCGCCGGCCAGAAGAGCAATGTCGTCGCTGTGATCGGCGATGGGGCGATGTCGGCTGGCATGGCCTATGAGGCGATGAACAACGCCGGGGCCATGCACTCGCGTCTGATCGTCATCTTGAACGACAATGAAATGTCGATCGCGCCTCCGGCCGGCGCCCTTTCCGCCTATCTCGCCCGGCTCGTCTCCGGCGGCGCCTATCGCTCCGTGCGCGAGGCGGTGAAACAGCTTGGCCGGCATTTGCCGCGTTTCGTCTACGACAGGGCGCGCAAGACTGAAGAATTCGCGCGGAATTTTTGGGCCGGCGGCACGATGTTCGAGGAGCTCGGCTTTTATTACGTCGGACCGATCGACGGCCACAACCTCGATCATTTGCTCCCGGTCTTGAAGAACGTCCGCGACTTCAAGGAGACAGGGCCGATCCTCGTCCATGTCGTGACGCAAAAAGGCAAGGGCTATGGCCCGGCCGAGGCTTCGAGCGACAAATATCACGGCGTCAATATGTTCGACGTGGTCACTGGCAAGCAGGTGAAGCCCAAGCCAAACGCGCCGCTCTACACCAATGTGTTCGCCGACGCCCTCGTGAAGGCGGCGCAAAAGGACGACAAGATCGTCGCCATCACAGCCGCAATGCCTAGCGGCACCGGGCTCGACATTTTCCAAAAGACCTTTCCGGAACGGACATTCGATGTTGGAATCGCCGAGCAGCATGCGGTGACTTTCGCAGCCGGCCTGGCGACGGAAGGATTCAAGCCTTTCTGCGCGATTTATTCGACCTTTCTTCAGCGCGGCTATGATCAGATCGTCCATGACGTGGCGATCCAGAACTTGCCAGTCCGATTCGCCATCGACCGAGCCGGCCTTGTCGGCGCGGACGGCGCGACCCATGCCGGCTCTTTCGACATTTCTTTCCTCGGAATCTTGCCGAATTTGGTGGTGATGGCGGCAGCCGACGAAGCCGAACTCGTCCATATGGTCGCAACCGCCGCAGCCTATGACGAAGGCCCGATTGCGCTGCGCTATCCGCGCGGCGAAGGGGTTGGCGTCGAAATGCCGGCCGAGGGCGAGATCTTGGAGATCGGCCGCGGCCGAATTCTCCGCGAAGGCAATATGGTCGCGATTCTATCGCTCGGGACCCGCCTTGCCGAAGTCTTGAAAGCAGCGGAGGATCTCGCCGGCTATGGCGTCTCCACCACCGTCGCCGACGCGCGTTTCGCCAAGCCGCTCGATGTCGAGCTTCTTTTGCGTCTCGCCGCCAATCACGAAGTGCTGATCACGATCGAGGAAGGCTCCGTCGGCGGTTTTGGCTCCTTCGTGATGCAGACCCTTGCCGAGGAAGGCGCCCTCGACGGGCGCGGCGCGCGCGGCCTGAAAGTCCGCTCCATGGTGCTTCCCGATCGCTTCCTCGATCATGACAAGCCGGAAAAGCTTTACGCCCACGCAGGCCTCGACGCGAAAGGCGTCGTCGCCAAGGTCCTGGCGACGCTCGGCCGCGACGCCGACGCGGTGAAAGTCATGATCGCCTGACGGTGGGCTCTCCTCGCCAGCGGCAAAAGGAGGGGCGGCGAGCGCAAACCCTGCGCCGCGCTTGGAGACCAAGCAGCGCGGCGCCGGACCCAAGGGCTTGGCGACTGCTCCTGCTAGATATTAAATGATCCGACGCATCCGGTCGCCTTGATGGCGCGGCTGCCGCTTTTTCCACCGCCTCGAAAATCACAAAGGGGTTGAGCGATGGTCAATGAGGTCGGGCCGGAGCGGAATATCCAGGAAGGGCGGCGCTTTCGTCTGTTTCAAGAGACGAAGGAAGCCTGGCCAAGGCTTGGCCTCTACGAACGTTTTGAGCAAGCCGTGGCGCTCGTCCTGACGGTTCTGGTCAGCGGCGTCATCCTCATAGCGCTGGCGCATCTGGTCATGGGCGAGGCGTGGGACTTATTCTCCAGCCCGCCTTCGAGTTTGGACCATACCGTGTTCCAAGTTGTTTTCGGCAGGATCATGACCGTGCTGATCGCGTTGGAGTTCAACCATACGATTTTGAGCATTTTTCACCGCAAGGAGAGCATTGTTCAGCTCCGCACCGTCATTCTCATCGCCCTGCTCGCCATCGTTCGGAAATTTATCATCATGGACGTGACCGCGACCGAGCCACTCGCGGTCATGGCCCTCGGTTTTGCGGTCTTGGCGCTGGGCTTGGTCTATTGGCTGGTGCGGGGGCTGGACCGCTGCAAGGTCGACGGTGAGAGTTCCGCCTCCGCCGGCTGAAAGCCGTCGGCTTCTTCCAAATTTGACCGCAAATGCGCCGAAACGCGGCATCGGAGACCCAAATCGAAAGCAAACGCGCCGATCTCGCTCTCGTCGACCGCAACTTCTTCAAGAGCCGCGCCAAGGCGCAGGAAGCAATCGCGGCCGGCCTCGTGCGCGTTGACGGCAAGATCCTGCGCAAGCCCTCCGAGCCCATCGGCTCCAGCGCCCAGATCGAAGCCATGGCGCCCTACCCCTGGGTCTCTCGCGGCGGCGTCAAGCTCGCCGCCGCCCTCGACGGCTTCGGCTTCGATCCCAACGGCCTCACCTGTCTCGACATCGGCGCCTCGACCGGCGGCTTCACCCATGTTCTTCTGAGCCGCGGCGCGGCGGAGGTTGTGGCGATCGATGTCGGGCATGGCCAATTGCATCCCGATATAGCCCGCGATCCCCGGGTCAAATCGCATGAGGGGACCGATGCGCGAAGCCTCACCCGCGCGTCACTTGCATCGGCGCCGCAGTTGGTGACTTGCGATGTGAGTTTCATCTCGCTGGCTCTGGTGCTTCCCGCCGTGTTGCCGCTCGCCGCTGAAAACGCGGGGCTCGTCGCCTTGATCAAGCCGCAATTCGAGGCGGGCCCCGGCCATGTCGTCAAGGGCGTCGTCAAGGATGAAGGGGTCAGGCGCAAGGTCTGCGCCGACGTCGAGCTTCTGATCTTGCGCCTCGGCTGGCGGGTCGTGGGCCTGCTTCCCTCCCCGATCGAGGGAGGCGACGGCAATCGCGAATATCTCATCGGCGCCGCTCGCGCATGATCAGCCTCAGCGCCCGGCTCCATATCGATCGGCTCGGCCAGCGCGGCGAAGGCGTCGCGCGGGGGCCCGACGGCCTTGTCTTCATCCCTTATGCTTTGCCTGACGAGACCATCATCGCCGAAGTCGACGGTTCGCGTGGGCGCCTCGTCGAGGTTCTAACTCCGAGCCCGAATCGCATCGCCCCTTTCTGCCGCTATTTTTCGGTTTGCGGCGGCTGCGCGGTTCAGACGCTCGCCGCAGCGCCTTACGCGCAATGGAAGCGGGGCAATGTCGTCAACGCCATCAGGCAGGCGAGACTCGAGATTGAGGTCGCGGCGCTCGCCGACGCGCATGGCGAAGGGCGCAGGCGCGCGACTTTTCATGCGCGCTATGATTCCCGCGGCCAAGCCGCGATTGGCTTCATGCAGTCGCGGGCGCATGAGATCGTCGAAATCGACGCTTGCCCTGTGCTTGCCCCTTCGATGCGCGACGCGCCGCGAGCAGCGCGCGCGATTGCGGAGGCGCTCGCCGCATCGGCCAAGCCGCTCGACATTCTTGTGACTGCCACGGCCTCCGGCCTCGATGTCGATGTCAAAGGCCATGGCCCGCTCGGCAAGAATGAAACGCGAAAGCTTGTCGGCGTAGCGCTTGGGCATGATCTCGCCCGGCTTTCGAACCATGGCGTGATCGTCGCGGTCCAACGAACGCCTATGCTCGCCATGGGAAAAGCCACGGTCGCGCCGCCGCCGGGCGCATTTCTGCAGGCGACAGCCGCGGGCGAAGAGCTGCTTGCGGCGAAAGTTTGCGCCGCAATCGCAGGGTCCGGCCGCGTCGCCGATCTTTTCGCCGGCGTCGGAACTTTTTCCCTGCGGATGGCGGAATTCGCGCAGATCCATGCCTTCGATCTCGAAGAGGCGGCGCTTGGCGCTTTGGCCAAGGCGGCGCTGATCCCTGGCCTGCGGCCCGTCCGCGTCGAGTCGCGCGATCTCTTTCGGCATCCGCTCTCGCCGCAGGAGGCGGCGCAATTCGACGCCATTGTGTTCGATCCGCCGCGCGCCGGGGCCGAGCAACAGGCGCGGGCGCTTGCGGCCTCGACCGCGCCGCTTGTCGTCGCCATGTCCTGCAACGCTCAGACCTTCGCCCGCGACGCTGCAATCCTATGCGCCGGCGGCTATGAGATCGTGCGGGTCGAGCCGATCGATCAGTTTCGCCATTCGCCTCATGTGGAGATCATCGGCATCTTCCGGCGGCCGGCGGAGACGCGACGCGGCCGGCGGCTTCTCGGGTAATGCCGCCTCATCGTCGCGCGCGGCGATCTGAACGCGCGGCCTCCGAGCGCAGACCTTTGCCCGCCATCGCGATCTCGATGGCGAAAGCCACGAGCGCCCCCAGGATGCACGAGATCGCAAAACCAAATAGCAACAAAAGACCGGTCACGCTCGGGGAATTGCGATAATGGCCGACGAGGAGGGCCAGAATGGCGGCGCATGTCGAAACGCCTCCGAGCGCGCCGAGCGCGACCGCAGCGTCGAGCGCAAGAGACCTCCGGCGAAGGCAAGCGAGCCGCCTCCGCAAACGCGCGGCTTCATCGGGGCCGGCGCCTTCCATCATTTCGGCGAGCCGTTCCGTCGTGTCGGCGACGCGGCCAATGCGGGTTGAGACGGCGTTGAAAAACTGCGCGAATACAGCCAGCAGGAAGACCGGCGTCAGCGCAACCTGGATGATATGGGCGACGCTATCGAGGGCGGGCGCTGGATTATCGACTGGCGACATGCGAACCGGCCGGGCTAGAGTCGATCGATAAACGAGTCAGGTTTTTCCCGCCGCCGAGCCGCCAGAGGCGGCGGCGCATCGAACCAGCGAAACGCCAGAAGCCCGACCAGAAAGCCGCCGATATGGGCCTCCCAGGCGATGGTGGCGTCAGTGATCCCCAGCGGTCCAGGGACGACGCCGGACAGGAAATTGGCGAGAAACCAGAAGGCGAGAAAACTGATGGCGCTGCGGTTCGAGAAAATCTCCGGCAAAGGCAACGCCGGCAGGCGATAGGCGTGATCTTCCGCCGGCTGTTCCCCGAAGCCGAGAGTCTGGCCAAGCGGCGCGCCCGGCTGAAATACGAAACGCACCGCCGCGGCCATGGCGCCGGAGACCACGGCGGAAGCGCCCACGACCGGCTGCAGATCGCTGATATGCGTGACGTAGTGCATGGCCGCGCCGGCAATTGCCGTGGCGGCGCAAAAGAGCAGGAAGCGGGGCGTTCCAAACCGCCTCGCGACGGCCGAGCCGAAAGCGACGAACCAGAGACAATTCAGGCCCACGTGCAGCCATCCGCCATGCAGAAACGCATAGGTCAGCGGCGTCCACCAGAGGGGCCGGCCATCGCCGAGAAAAAAGCGCTCCAATTGAGCGCGCTCCTCGCCCTGCTGGCTGATCGCATTATAGGCCGCGGATACGCGGTCGGGGTCGAAAGCAAAGGTGAACCGGCCCGGCACGAAAGCGAAATTCTGGAGAATTTCAAGGTAAAGCCGCGGGGAGATCGATTCGCAGAGGGCTTCGATCAGGACAAGAATCACGATAATGCTGACGATCACCGTCGGCACGTTGAATATTTTTTCCTTCCCGCGGCGCATGGGCAAGCCTCATCGACAAAAATGTCCGGCGACGCGGAATCAGGCTCGCCTTTCAAGCTCGAAACGCGATCAAATCGATCGGCTCGCATTCTGATCGGGAAACGCTCTAGTCCACGTCCGCGACCTCAACCGGAGCGCCACCGGAGACTTTTTGGGCGAGCGCAGCCTCCATGAACGGGTCAAGCTCGCCGTCAAGAACCTCGGCGGGCGTTCCCGAGGTCGCGCCGGTCCGCAGGTCCTTCACCAGCTGATAAGGCTGAAGCACATAGGAGCGGATCTGATGGCCCCAGCCAATATCGGTCTTGCTCGCTTCGGTCTTGCTCGCCTCGGCCTCGCGCCTCTCGATTTCCTGCTCATAGAGCCGCGCGCGCAGCATGTTCCAGGCGGTCGCCCTGTTCTTGTGCTGCGAGCGCTCGCCTTGGCAGGCGACGACTATGCCTGAAGGAATATGGGTAATGCGGACAGCCGAATCGGTCGTGTTGATGTGCTGGCCGCCGGCGCCCGACGAGCGATAAGTGTCAATGCGGCAATCGGATTCCTTCACGTCGATCTCGATCCTGTCGTCGATGACAGGATAGACCCAGACCGACGCGAAGCTCGTGTGCCTGCGCGCATTGGAATCGAAAGGCGAGATTCGAACCAGGCGATGCACGCCCGACTCGGTTTTGGCCCAACCATAGGCGTTATGGCCCTTGACGAGCAATGTGCCGGACTTCAGCCCGGCTTCGTCGCCTGCCGTTTCCTCGATGATTTCAACCTTGAACTTGTGCCGCTCGGCCCAGCGCGCATACATGCGAAACAACATGCGCGCCCAATCGCAGCTTTCCGTGCCGCCCGCGCCCGCATGGACCTCGATATAGGCGTCATTGCCGTCGACCTCGCCGGACAGGAGCGCCTCGATCTGGCGCCGCTCAGCTTCGACTTTCAACGCCTTGAGCTGATCGACGCCCTCCTTCTCGCTCAGGGCGTCATCCTCCGCCTCGGCCAGCTCGATCAGCGTCACGGCGTCCTCGAGCTCGCTCTCGAAGCGATTGATCGAGCCGAGCCTGTCCTCGAGCTCGGTCCGCTCACGCATGATCTTTTGCGCGGCCTCGGCGTCGTTCCAGAGGTTTGGATCTTCGGCTTTATTGTTCAGTTCGGCGAGACGTCGGATTGAGGAATCGACGTCAAAGATGCCTCCTCAGCAATCCCATGGATTGCTTGATCGATTGGACCAGCGTTTCAGCTTCGGCGCGCATTGTTTTGCAAAGCTTTCCGGATGGAGATGGACCGAATGCGACGGGAGCGTCGCAAGTTGCAGCGAAGATAAGGTCGCTGGCGTGTGATGTAAATGGCCGGGCGGACGGCGCCCGCGCATTATGAAAGTTTGGTCCTTCGCTTCGGCGCGGATATGGTCTTTCCACGAAGGGGGAGATGATCGCGATGCCAGATTTCAAGCTGCCGCTGTCGGGCGACGTCAGCCAATCCTTTGGCTGGTGGACAGGATTTCTCAACTCGATCGGGAATCAGTTCAGCCTGATCAGCCTAAATCTCGGCAAATCCTCTGACCCGAAGGTGGAGGAAGACATTCTTTCCGACGTGGCGAGCTACGGCAAGCAGCTCGGCAGGATTGAAGACGCGCTGGGCGTCCTAATCGAGCATTTCAAGCCGGATCGCGCGCTGACGCCGGCCGAGAAAAAAGCGATTCACGATTTGAAGCGGCTGCTCGAAGACATAGACGACGTGAAAAAACGCAGCGCCGCGCAATCCACGGGCGACGTCTGACACCGAGAACTGGCCATATAGGCGGGCGACGTCGCTTGGATCAAAGGAGGGATTTGGGTGAGGTTAGCGGAATGAAACGCGCCGAAATCATCGCGAAGCTGAAATCTGCCGAGCCAGAGCTTCGGGCGCATGGCGTCGGAGCGCTTTATCTCTTCGGCTCTCATGCCCGCGACGAGGCGCAGGAGGAGTCCGACGTGGACGTGTTCGTCGATCCGGCCTCCGATGATTTTTACGATCTCGACCACTTTATTGGCGCGCACGAGGCCCTGGACCAAGCCTGCGGTCGCCGAGTCGATTACGGAACGCGCGGCGGCCTGGTTAAATTCTATCGTCCGACGATCGAGAGCGAGGCCATCCGGATTTTCTGATGGCTCCAAGCAAAAATCCGATCAACCGTCTGCGTCACATCATCGAAGAGGCGGCACTTATAGATAGCCACCCGGAGACGCTGTGGCGAATTGTGCGGCAGCAGTTCGCCGGTTTGGTCGCAGCCGTGCGCGCTACCATCGCTTCGAAAGAGACGTAAGCGCACAGCACAGACATATATATAGGGTTATATAGGGTCGACCGTGGTTCGGGGAATTAGACGGGAAAATGGGAATTTGGTGCTCGACGGTTATCCGGACGGGGCGACTGTGCACGGCATTGATTCGCCGGAGGCCAAGGAACTCAGGAGGCTCGCCGTGTTTATGGGCGAATTGCAGATCGTCGAGCGTTGGCTCAGCCTCATCCCTAGCGACGCGCCGCAGGATACCTCAGATCAAACCTTCGTATTTGCGGGCTTGGCTGACGCGGCGTTGTTGGCGTTCTGCCGATGCTTTGATTTGAATCACGCTTTGAGGCCTTTGAAAAAGAAGATGCTTTCCCTTGAGCAGCGAGACGAACTTGAGCGGCTCCAAAGCATCCGGAACAAGCTTGTCGCCCATGATGACCAGCTCTTCAATGGTGTGTTTTCGCTGATTGTCAGGTCGGCCGATTTAACCGCTATTGAGGCCGTTTCCCTTAACCTCCTCACACCGTTCGTTGCGCTTCCTGAGCTGAAAGCCTTACGAGCCCTGACGCAATTCGTTCTCGAATGGGTCAAGCAAGAGCATTGGAGGGTCGCTAGCGAAATTGTGCAGGCTTTCGACGCTATGCCAGCCGCCTATCGGGCCGCGGCGCCTCCTTTCACGATCAATGTTCAGTCGAAGGATCATTTCGCTCCAAAGAAAGAAAGAAGGCGGCAAAAATGAATCAGTTCGTCCCCTTCACCGACCGCGCCTCCGCCTTGATCGCCGCTGGCGACGAACGCGCCGCCCATCGCTTCTTCGAATTCTTCACCGCCAACATTCGCAACCCTCACCCGCGCCGCTGCGGATTTCCGTGACCTGAATCGCTGAAAGAACATTAATGACTGTTTCAGACAGCGGCAAAAACTCCAAACGGACTCACTAATACAACCCGCCCGTGCCCGTCCCCACTAGGCGATCCGCGTCAGGGTTGACGGTCTGGGCGCGCGGCGAGGCGTCGCCGACCGAATAGGTGTCGGGCGGCGCGGTGCCGGGCTTGAACGCCTCGAGGATCGAGCCCGCGCCGTTCGAGCGCATCCCCGACTTGACGTCGACGGAGATCAGCTTGATCCCCGGCGGCACGCGGAACGGAACGTCGGGCTTGTCCTTCAGCGCCAATTTCATGAAATCGCGGAAGATCGGCGCGGTGTAGTGCGCGGCCTGAGCGGAATCGCCGAGCGAGCGCGGCTGATCATAGCCCATGAACACGCCGACCGCGAGATCGGGCGAGAAGCCGACGAACCAAAGGTCCTTGGCCTCGTTCGTCGTGCCGGTCTTGCCCGCGAGATGCTTGCCGACATCCCTGATCGACTGGCCGGTGCCGCGCTGAATCACGCCTTCCATGATCGAGGTGATCTGATAGGCGGTGAGCGGATCGAGCACCTGCTCGCGCTTATCGATCAGCCGGGGCTCCGGCTGATTCTCCCATTTGGGCGCATCGCAGCTCTCGCAGACGCGCTCGTCGTGGCGGTAGATCGTATGGCCCCAGCGGTCCTGGATGCGATCGATCAGGGTCGATTTGATCCTCTTGCCGCCATTGGCGAGCATCGAATAGGCGGTGGTCATGCGAAGCAATGTGGTTTCGCCGGAGCCGAGCGACATGGCCAGGAACGGCGGCAGATCGTCATAAATCCCGAAGCGCTTGGCGTATTCGGCGATGAGCGGCATGCCGACGTCGCGGGCGAGCCGGACGGTCATCTGGTTGATCGAATGCTCGACGCCATAGCGCAATGTGTGCGGTCCGCCGGACTTGCCTTCGAAATTCTCCGGCCGCCACACGCCAAGGCCCGGGCCTTGATCGATTTCGATCGGCGCGTCAAGAATGATCGAGGACGGCGTATAGCCATTGTCGAGCGCGGTCGCATAGACGAAAGGCTTGAAGGAGGAGCCCGGCTGGCGCTGCGCCTGGGTCGCCCGGTTGAATTCGGACTGGTCGAACGAGAAGCCGCCGACCATGGCGAACACGCGGCCGGTATAGGGGTCCATCGCCACGATCGCGCCGCTGACCTCCGGGATTTGACGCAGCCGATATTGGCCAGGCTTTCCTTCGAGCGCCTCGACATAGATCACGTCGCCTGGCCCGAGGGAGGTGCGGGAATCCGAGCCGCGGCTCCAATGCAGTCCGACATTGGTGAGCACGCCGGATTCGCGTTCGCGCTCGATTTCACCGGATTTCTCATGGCGCGGCTGCAAGCCGATCCGCGCGCTGGACTCGGTCCCATCGATGACCACGGCGAGCCGCCAGGGCGCGACGTCGCCGAGAGCCGGGACATCAGCGAGTGGGATGCCCCAATCCTGGCTGATGTCGATATGGCGCATGGGGCCCCGGAATCCATGCGCCTCGTCATAACGCACGAGGCCGTCGACCAGCGCGCGCCGCGCCATCAGCTGCATTTTCGGATCAAGAGTCGTGCGAACCGAGAGGCCGCCTTCATAGAGTTTTTTCTCGCCATAGCGCTCGCCGAGCTCGCGGCGGACTTCCTCGGCGAAAAATCCCGCGGCCAAGGAATTCGGCGAGAGAACCCGCGGATTGACTCCGAGCGTCTCGGACTTGGCCTTTTCGCCCTCCTGGCGCGTGACATAACCATTCTCGACCATGCGGTCGATCACCCAATTGCGCCGCTCGATCGCGCGCTCCCTCTTCAGGAAAGGATGATAATTATTCGGCGCCTTCGGCAGGGCGGCGAGATAAGCAACCTGCGCAACCGTGAGTTCGTGGACCGATTTGCCATAGTAGTTCAGCGCCGCGGCGGCGACGCCGTAATTGCCGAGGCCGAGATAGATCTCGTTCAGATAAAGCTCAAGAATCTTGTCCTTCGAATAGGCTCCCTCGATGCGAAAGGCGAGCAGCGCCTCCCTGATCTTGCGTTCGATGGTGCGCTCATTCGTCAGGAGAAAGTTCTTGGCGACCTGCTGGGTGATGGTCGAGGCGCCTTGCACCCGCTTGCCGCCCTGCGCCAGGATCAAGAGATTGCGCAGGATGCCTTCCGGATCGACTCCGGCATGGGTATAGAAATTCTTGTCCTCAGCAGAGAGAAAGGCCTCTTTGACGAGCGGCGGGATGGCCGCGCTCGGCAGATAGAGACGCCGCTCGCGCGCATATTCGGCCAGGAGAGACCCGTCGCCGGCATGGACGCGAGTCATGACCCGCGGCTCATAATCCTTGAGCTGGGTATAGTCCGGCAGGTCCTGCTGAAATTTCCAAACCAGAAGTCCGGCTACAGAAGCCCCAACAATGAAAAGAATGGCGCCGGTCGCGAAAATAAATCCAAAGAATCGGGCAATGAGCCGCATGCGAATAGGCCTCTATGAAATCAGGGGCGCGCCGCCATCGTCGGGAAAATCGCCCGCCCCATTTGTTCGATCGCGTGATCCGAAACCGGATATGGTCTCGATCTCCAATGCGTTAAAGAAGCTCGGCTCTGGAGCGAGTTCTTAATCAATTGGATGGATTCCATCCAATCGGAACGCGCTCTAGGAGCCTGATCGAAACGCTGATCGCAACATGCGCCTGCAGCGCTCCTGGGGCTTCTCGCCAATGGCCATTGGCGAGTGTGATGCCTCGTCCGTGCGGCGTTTTTGTGTTGATAATTAGGCGGCCGCCCGCTCGCCTGCCCTAATTCGCCGCTTTGGATCAAGCGCTGTCGAAAATGCCCGTTTCCTGTACGCTAATGAGTCTATCGGAAATGAGTCTATCGGACCTGTCGGCAAAAGGCCGAAGGCAAGCTAGTGGGTTCGATGCGCGACATCCGTCGCCGGCGCGGTCTCTTCGAGCGGCGTCCGCTCCCTGTCCCCAGATGGAATGGGTCCACTCGTCCCTCGGGCGGAGAAAAACGCCTCGATCGCGTCAGCGACCCGGCTCGAGGCTTGGTCGCGCCATTCCGGCGACGCCAACGATAAGTCATCCTTTTGATTGGAGAGATAGCCAAGCTCCAACAAGACGGATGGAACGTCGGGCGCCTTCAAGACGCGGAATCCCGCCGAACGCTGCGGGTTCTTGTTGAGCCGGCCGGCGACTTTCCAATAATTCACCAGAGTGCGGGCGAAGACGTGGCTATAGGCGCGCGTTTCCCGGCGCGTGAGGTCGAATAATATGTCGGAGACGTCGCCCGAATCCTCCGCTCCATCCAGCCCGGCCGCGGCGTCGGATTGGTTTTCCTTTTCGGCGACCCGCGCGGCTTCCTTGTCCGATGCGCGGTCTGACACTGTATAGATGGTCGCTCCCGCGACATCGGCGGCGTCGGACAAAGTGTCGGCGTGAATCGACACGAACAGCGCGGCGTTGCCCTCGCGGGCCATCCTGACGCGTTCAGAAAGCGGCACGAAACTATCGTCGTCGCGCGTCATGACGGTCGTGAAGCGCCCGTCCGCCTCCAGCTTGGCCTTGACCGCCTTGGCAAAGTCAAACACCAGATTCTTTTCCACCAAGCCGTTGACGATAGCGCCGCTGTCGATTCCGCCGTGACCCGGATCAATCACGACAATCGGCTTTCCGGCCGCCGCCTCCAATTTTTGCGCCCGCACGGAATGAGGCTGCCCGGCCAAGGCTGCGCGCGCGCTTTGAACCGCCGCCCGAAAACTGGCGCGATCGGTCCTCGCCAGTTCGACGACCAGATGCGCCTTGCCGTCGCCGTCGCTCTTTTCGCTGGTCGCGCGCAAGATCCGCGCTGGAGCGCCGAGGTCAATGACGATGCGCGACTTTCCTTCCCCGAGCTGGCCGAATCGGAACGAGACGACAAGGCCCACAGATTTGCCGCGTCGGCGCCGATGATGCGCGCGCTTCGCCGGCTTGCCGGTCTCCGGATCGAGAGCGAATTCGACCTGCGGCAGATCGACGATGACGCGCGCTGGCCCCGCCAGCACAAAGGCCGCAGCGTCGACCGGCGCCGAAAGCTCGAACACGAGCCTAGCCTTGTCGCCGTTTTCCTCAAGCCTCGCCGCAGTGGCGACTGGCCGTCCCCCAGGCTCTAGCTGGCCTTGCGCGCGGGAGCCTCCAAGCGCCTCGGCATGCGATGCGGCCGGGGAGATCAACCAAGCCGCGAGCGCTGCAATCATGGCGATAGCCAATGGACCGCCAGCCTTGCAAATAGTCGCGCCCTTCGGCATTCGATTCGCCCCGTTTCGCCTTGCGGCGCGCACCGCGTCCGCATGAACGTCAGTTCAACGCTTCCAATAATCCCTTACGCGCATCTTCCAAACGCGCGAACCTGCTTCTAGGTCATAAGACCGGCGAGGTTAACGCCGTATAACCATGACGGAAATCCGCGGCGCGGGCCATCACGGCACAGGCGCAGCTCAGTAAAAAACTTGCCAAACTGATAACGAACTTGATATGAAAGGGTGATTTTTCGGGCTCGAAAATTCGCCTGCGTCAGATCTTCGGTGTTTTTTGGCGGCTCGGGTTCGCTCCTTTGGTAACGCGCCGTTTGAGTTTTCGGCGTTCCGGTTTCGGCGGTCGCTCTTTGACGTTTGGATCATGGATGTCCCGACGCGCAAGCCGGATCGGAGACAGCGCCTCAGCTGGCGGGGCGGAGCGACGCCGGCCCGGAATGAATGTTTAACGGTTTCCGTTTCGGGCAAGCCGTTTCGACTAGGTAACGACGAGATGGGCTGCTCTGCGGCGAGTGATTCAGCGAACTTCATGCATAGCGATTATGTGATTTCTTCGGCTGCGTCGGCGCCTGTTCTTTTTGGTCCAAAGCGTTTGGTTTCGAAGTTCATGCGTAGTGGCCGCGACTTCCCGGGCGGAGCTTGCCCCGGGAGATCAAGCCATCGCGCGTTGTCCCTCAACGAGGCGTCGCAACGCGCGTTTCCCTTTTCCAAATCTCCCCTCCATCCCATGCCCGACGCGCTCCTGTGTCGGCCGCACCTCGCCGCGGAGTCTCGCTCGCAGACTTTCGCCGGCGGCCGCGGCCCCGCGCCCGTCGCGCTTAAACGAGTTTCCCATGGCCAACAAAATGCTCATAGACGCGTCCCATCCGGAAGAAACCCGGGTGGTCGTCCTTCGCGGCAACCGGGTTGAAGAATTCGATTTCGAGTCCGCCAGCAAAAAACAACTTCGCGGCAATATATATCTCGCCAAGGTCACGCGCGTCGAACCATCGCTGCAAGCCGCCTTCGTCGACTACGGCGGCAATCGGCATGGCTTTCTCGCGTTCTCTGAAATCCATCCCGACTATTACCAGATTCCCGTCGTCGACCGTCAGGCTCTGATCGAGGAAGACGCAAAAGCCCAGAACGACGACGACGACGAAGACTCTCGCTCGCAGCGGCGCAGCCGGCGATTCCGCCGGGGCGATCGAAACGGACGGCGCGCCGAAAAACGTCGGGGCGAGGACGAAACGCTGTCCGAGCCTTACGAAGGCGAGGCGCCCCACGCAGCGGAGCCCGGCCTTGGCGCGGAGGCGCAAGGCGAAGCTCAGGCGTTGGCCCCTGCCATTGCGGCCCCGCGCAAGAGACCGACGGCCTGCCGCAAGAAGTCGCGCCGGCGTCGGACGCATCCGGCGAGGACGTCGCTCCGGCCGGGAGCGTCAGCGCCGCGGCGACTGGGTTTACGGCCGAGCCCCTTAACGGCTTTGTTGAAGACGAGGCTGCGGCTGCGCCGGCGTCTGATGGTTCGGCGCGCGGCCAAGACCAGGAGCGCGCGAGCGGCCTGAGCGAAGCCTTTGATGACAGCTCCCAACAGGATGACAACGCCTCCGAGGAGCATGAAGCGCGGCGCGGCGATGTCGAGAGGCCTGCCGTCGAGCGTCGGGACGACTCCGAGGACGAAGGCGAGGAGGAGGACGAGCAGGTCGAGCAGCTCGGCGGCGACGCGATGGAAGAGGTGCCGTTCCGCCCGCAGCGCTATCGCAAGCAATATAAGATTCAGGAGGTCATCAAGCGCCGCCAGGTGCTGCTCGTGCAGGTCGTGAAGGAAGAGCGCGGCAATAAGGGCGCCGCCCTGACGACTTATTTGTCGCTCGCGGGGCGCTATTCCGTGCTGATGCCGAACACGGCGCGCGGCGGCGGCATTTCGCGCAAGATCACCGATTCTACCGATCGGCAGAGGCTGAAATCCATCGCCCAGGAGCTCGAAGTGCCGGAAGGCATGGGCGTCATCCTCCGCACGGCGGGGGCCTCGCGCTCCAAGGCCGAGGTCAAGCGCGATTTCGAATATTTGCTCCGCATGTGGGAGACGGTGCGGGAAACCACCTTGCAGTCGACCGCGCCCACCCTCGTCTACGAGGAGGGCTCGCTGATCAAGCGCGCCATTCGCGACCTTTACAACAAGGACATAGACGAGATCGTGGTCGCCGGGGAGAACGGTTATCGCGAGGCGAAAGAATTCATGCGGCTCCTGATGCCGAGCCACGCCAAGAACGTCCAGCCCTATCGCGATCCGCAGCCCTTGTTCGCGAAGTCCGGCGTCGAAACGCAGCTCGACGCCATGTTCTCGAACCAAGTCACCTTGAAGTCGGGCGGCTATATCGTCATCAATCAGACCGAGGCCCTGGTCGCGATCGACGTCAACTCCGGCCGCTCCACGCGCGAGCATAATATCGAGGACACGGCGCTTCGCACCAATCTCGAGGCCTGTGACGAAATCGCCCGGCAATTGCGGCTGCGCGATCTCGCCGGCCTGATTGTCCTCGACCTCATCGACATGGAGGAAAACCGGAACAATCGCTCCGTCGAGCGCCGGTTGAAGGAGGCCTTGAAGAACGATCGAGCCCGCATTCAGGTCGGCCGCATCTCGCATTTCGGCCTTTTGGAGATGTCCCGCCAGCGCATCCGCACCGGCGTTCTCGAAGGATCGACCATCCTTTGCCCGCATTGCGCCGGCGCCGGGACGATCCGCTCCACCTCCTCCATCGCTCTATATGTTCTGAGGATTCTGGAAGACACTCTGATCAAGAGCGCAAGCTATGATCTCATCGTCAAGACAAGAACGGAAGTCGCGCTCTACATCCTCAATCAGAAGCGCAAGCATTTGCGCGAATTGGAAAAGCGATTCGGCGTAACCGTGACGATAGGAGCCGACGAGACCCTTACCGGCTCCACCTATCATGCGTTGGAGCGCGGCGAGCTCGCTGTCGGCGCAGGTGAGGTGGTCGCGCTACCGCAAGGCGAAATTCCGCGCGCGGCCGTCAATGCCCCCGCGGATATTTTCTTCACCGAAACCGATGAAGAGACGGAGGCTGAAAAAGCCGGCGAAGAAGCCCTATTCGACGCCGGCCAGGAAGCCGAAACGCTGGATGACGCGGGCGAGCGCGAGACGAGCGAAAGCGACGCCGAAGGCGACGCGGACGGTCGGCGCAAGCGCAGGCGCAGACGCAGGCGCGGACGCGGCGGCGATCGCGAAGGCTCGGGGATCGCGGCGAACGCCGCAGCCTCCCGATGACGCGCTTGAAGCGATTGCGCGGATCGGCGGCCTTCAGCCGAGACCAGTGGGCGAAGGCGGAGCCGAAGCGGAAGCCGAAGCTGAACCAGCGCTTGATCTCTTCACTGCCGAAACACCGGCTCCAGAGCCCCCCCGCGCCATCGGTCGCGCCGCGGCGGACGCAATGCGCGCGAGCGCGAGCCTGGCTTCGAGCCCGCGCGCGTCGGCGAGCCGGCGCAGGAATTCACCCAAAGGCGGAACCCGAACAGGAAGCGGCCCTCATCGGCCAATGCGGAAGGCGACGTCGGAGACGCGCCGCAAAGACCGGCGCGGCGCGGTCGCCGGCCGCCGCGCGCGGCGCGTGGCCAGGTCCCGAGCGGCGAGGCCGAAGCGCCAGCCATTCAGCCTAGCGCGGTCGACACGGCTCTGGGAGCCGATGATGGAGGACAATTCCAGCCCCCCGTCCACGAGCCGGAGTTGATTGGCGGCGCCGGAATCGCCCCATTTGCGGGCGCAGAAACCAATACCCGGGAAGCCCCGCCGCCGGCGCCGGTTCAAGATAGCGCGCCCGTCGAAGGCGAGGCTCCGTCCCACCCTGTCGGCGCGCCGCAGGAGAGCTCTTCGCAGCTGAGTTCTCCGCAGCCGGTCGAACACGATCCGGCGCGTCCGAAGCGCTCCGGCTGGTGGCAACGCGCGAAAGCGAGCTTCAGGGGTTAAGGCGCAGCGGATATGGCCGGGATTTGCGCCCGGCCACCTTCCGAGGTTTGGCATTAGCCGCGGCGGCGCTACGCCGTCGCCATGGCGACCAATTTGGCCACCGTGTTGATGTTTCGGACTGTGACCACACCCGTCGACGAGGGAAGCTTCAGCTTGGATCTTCCCATCCCATTGGGATAGTGAATGTAGATCTCTCTTTTACCTGCTCGGACTTCCTCTCCGCCTGGAATTGCCAAATTGTCCAGCAGTCCCTTGTGCGCCGCATCGGATAAAAAAACGACAGCGACCTTTGCGGGTTGGGCGCCGGGGAATGGATTGGCTTCCAAGACGGACAGCAACTCCGAAGCAGTCCGAACCACCACGTCGATCCGTTTGCCTATCCTCTCAGTCAGAGACTGTTCCAAAGCTTGCCGGACGCCTTCTTCGGAGAGGCGGCTCTCGAAGACGACGTTTCCGCTTTGAATATAGGTGCGCACTTTATCAAGGCCGAGGTCCGTGCACAGGACGGATAGCTCCTTCATCGGCAGCGTTCCTGTCCCACCGACGTTGATTGCGCGTAGTAGCGCGACGAAAACTGTCATTGATATCTCGGCGTTGCGCCCAAGAACCGAAAATGACGCCTCTGATCGGCTTCAAGCAAAAGTTCGCCTGCCGCACAGCCAGGCCGCCGCATTGCTGCGTGAAATCAGATTCCTGAACTTCTGCGACAGGTGGAAGACATAAAGATCAAACCGCCACGCCGCCAATTTAGCTCGCGCGTATAGTTCGCCTTGGAAATCTTTTCGCTCCGCACGGGGCTTGTCCTCACCGCAGCCAGGATTTCATCCGCCGCGACGCCTCGACGACGTCGCGTTCCGACCCTGCAAATGAGAACCGCACCGCGTGATGGCCGCGGGTGCGATCGAAATCGAGGCCGGGAGTCGCCGCGACGCCAATTTCATTTAGCATCTTCCCGCAAAAATCGAGCGAGTCACCGCTAAACCGCGAGATGTCGACATAGAGATAAAAGGCTCCGTCGGCGGGATGAAACCGGTCGAGCCCCATGCCCGGCAATTCGTTCAGAAGAATCGCGCGGTTGCTGGCATAGCGCGCAAGCGCGGCGTCAAGCTCGGCTTGCGCCTCGAAGACAGCCTCAGCGCCGAGCTGGCTCAAATAAGGGGCGGAGATCGCCAGGCTCTGATGCAAGCGCTCGACTGGGCGAACCAAATGATCGGGCAGCACGAGCCAGCCAATTCGCCAGCCGGTCATACAGAAATATTTGGAGAAGGAATTGGCGACGACAGCCTGCGACGAATATTGCAGCGCCGTTTGGGCCGGCTCTCCATAGGTCAGACCATGATAGACCTCGTCGGAAATAAACGCGATGCCCAGCCGCTCGCATGTCGCGCAAATATCGCGTAGGGCGTCGCCGCTCATCATGGCTCCGGTCGGATTGGCGGGGCTCATCAGCAGAAGTCCATCGAGCTTTTTCTCGGCGTGAGCGGCTTCGACCATCGCCGCCGTGACGACAAAGCGGGTGTCTTCCGGCGCCTCTATCGTCACCGTCTCAATGCCTAAAGCCTCAAGAATGTTGCGATAGGCCGGATAGCCCGGTGCGGCGACAGCGACGCGCGCGCCGGCGTCGAACAAGGCCAGAAAAGCCAGCACGAAACCGCCGGACGAGCCGGTCGTCACCGCGACCCGTTCGGGCGCGACCTCTACGCCATAAGCGTCGCGGTAATGCCGCGCGATCCGGACCCGCAGGCTCGGCCGGCCAAGCGCCTCGGTATAGCCGATCGGGCGGCCGTCGAGCGCGGCGATCGCGGCTTCGCGCACCGCGCGCGGCGGCGGCGAGGCGGGCTCTCCAATCTCCAGATGAACAATGTCATGCCCCTCCTGCTCCCTTCGCCTCGCTCGGACCATGACGTCGAGCGCCATAAAAGAAGCGACATTGGCCCGGAGAGAGACCGGCGCATTGAACGGGGCGGGAGCTTTCCATCGCGGCGCGGGCGTCGTCATCTTCCGGCCCTTTCCGTTTGATTGTCTCTCAAGACGGCGGGATGGCGGGACGCCGTAATTTCAACGCGAAGGTCCATGCTTGGGGCTCTCTTCCGTTTTTCTTTGAATATGCCGGCTCGATCGCCTTGCGCCGAGCCCCCGAGATTCCCATAAGTCAGCTGGCGTTCTATGCTGCGGATCAATATCGAGGAGAAAGATACATGTTTCAGCCGAGCCCCGCGCTTTTCCGACCCCGCCGCAGCCAATTCGCGGCGCTGGCCTTCGCCATTCTCGCCTTCGCGGCCGCTCCGGCGCGCGCGGAAGAGTTCACGCCGGGGCAGAAAGCCGAGGTAGAATCGATTATCAAGGACTATTTGCTGGCCAAGCCTGAAATTCTGCGCGACGCGCTCACCGAGCTTGAGGCGCGCGAGAAACTCGCGGAAACGAAGGCCCGCCAGGAAATTGTCGGAAATCCATCAGGCCCGCTCTACAGCGCCGCCAATCAAGCCGTGATCGGCAATCCGAACGGCAAGATCACCTTGATCGAATTCTTTGATTACAATTGCGGATATTGTAAGCGCGCCTTGAGCGATCTTGCAAAGCTCATGAAGGATAATCCCGATCTGCGCGTCGTCTTGCGCGACCTTCCCATTCTCGCGCCAGGCTCGGTCGAAGCAGCGCGAATCGCGAACGCCGCCAACAATCAGCTCAAGGGCCAGAAATTCTGGGAGTTTCACCAGAAACTCCTCGGCTCGCGCGGTCAGGTCGGCAAGGCCGAAGCGCTCGCAGTCGCCAAGGAGCTCGGCGTAGACATGGACAGGCTCGCCAAGGACTCCGCTGCGCCTTCGGCGACGGCCGGCGTCGACGAATCGGTGAACCTCGCCAAATCGCTTCAGGTGAGCGGCACGCCGACCTATGTCATCGGCGATGATGTCGTCGTCGGCGCCGTCGGCTATGACGATTTGCAAGCCAAAGTCGTCAATGTCAGGAAATGCGGCAAAGCGGTCTGTTCGTGATCACGCGGCCGCAGGTCGCTCGACAGGACAAATGTGCGTAGGGCGATTGCGCCTGACCATTGTCAGCGAGCCTCAGGGCTTGCCGACAAGGCGTCGGAAGCCGCCGCGGCTTCGATGGTCCCGTGACGGCGGCCACGTCATTTGCCGTTAGGCGTTGGCCGGGCGCCGTCTGTGGTCAAAAGGAGATTGGAAAATCGCTCAAATTCTTGGTTTTGTTGGCAGGAGAGGAGGGACTCGAACCCCCAACCCCCGGTTTTGGAGACCGGTGCTCTAACCAAATTGAGCTACACTCCTACGCGCGGCGCGACATTAGCTTGAAGCCCAGGCGCAAATCAAGCGCGGGAGGCCGAAAGCCGCCATTTCCATTGCGGCGCTCGCCCTCTTAAGGCCACGCCGCCCATATCCCCCGATCTCGCCAATCAGAGCGCGGACGCCGTTGAAGGTCCAGCTTCTTGCACGATCATTGCATCGCAATAGCCGCACCATCGTGGCGAGAAACGCGACCTTGACCGCATTCTCGCCTAGCGGAGGCGAGGAACATGCTGCCAACTATGATTCTGGTCGACGGGGCGCCGCGTTGCGTGATCCGTCCAAATGACAAGAAAGATCTCGATCGCTTCGTCCGCAACGCGAAGAAGTTTCTTCTGGCCGGAAACGAAGAAGCAAAGGTCACGCATCGACCGGCCGATGAAATGGAATCCGCCAAGTGGAAAGAGGGTTTCGACTTGCACAAGGCCTGGGGCGGCGCCGACGACACTTACATCGGCCTTCCGATTTTCAACTAAAGCCTTGGATCGCCTGGCGCGACTCCCCTGATGGGGCTGCGTTTCGGCAAGGTTCATAGGCCAAGAATGGGCGAGGCCAAACCATGACGTCAGCAGCATCGGGAACGAGCCAGGACGAGGAGGCCCTCATTCACGAGGCGCAGGCGAATTTCGCCAGCTTCTTCCGCTGGGTCGGCATTTTGAACGAAATGATTCAAAAGGAGATCGGCCCGAAATTCGGGCTCGTCGTAAATAATCCGGACGTCAATGTCGCGGAGCGCAAGGTTTCAGGGACGCTCGACGCCTCTCGGCCGGGCAAGCCGGGCTTGAGCATTCCTTTCTCCATCGTTGGCGACCGCATAAGCTTCAGCCATGAGAAATTCGCGCTGACCGACAAATTGACCGGAGAGAAAATCTCCGAATTCACCGTCAAGGCGACCGACGACGTGAACCGCATTCTCTCCGATGTCGTCCAAGATTTCATAGGGTGAAAGCCGTGGATTCGCGCCTCGAAATGGAATGGGCGGACGCGACCTGGGATCCGCTCGCCGGCTGCACGCGCAAAAGCGCGGCCTGCCGGCATTGTTACGCAGAAGCCTTGACCGCCGCCTCGTCGCAAAGCGGCCTTTGGGGACATGGCTTCGCCGAGATCGGGCCGAAGGGCCCGGCCTGGACCGGCCAGATCGCGCTTCTGGAAGACCGGCTGGCGCTCCCTCTCGGGTGGGAAAATCCCCGCCGAATCTTCGTCAACGCGCTTTCGGATCTCTTTCATGAATCTCTCCCCGTGGAGACGATCGACCGCATCTTCGCAGTCATGGCGCTCGCGCCGCGCCACACGTTTTTGGTCCTGACCAAACGGCCGAAAACGATGCAGCCCTATCTCGCCGACCCCGCTGCGCCCGGCCGGATCGCGGGCGCGATGGAGGCGATCGCGGCCAAAGACGGGACGCCCCACAAGATCGACGCCTGGCCGCTGCCCAATGTCTGGCTCGGCGTCACTGCTGAAAATCAAAAAGAAGCCGATCGCCGCATCCCGCTCTTGCTTGAGACGCCGGCCGCCGTGCGGTGGATCGCCGCCGAGCCCTTGCTCGAGTCGCTCGATCTCAAGATCGGAACCTGGCTCAGGGACGCGCCGGATGGCTCCGCCGGCGCTAAGCTCGATTGGATTGTCGCCGGCGGCGAAACCGGCCCGGAGGCGCAGCCTTGCCACCCGGATTGGGCGAGGTCGCTCCGCGACCAATGCGCCAAGAGCGGCGCGGCTTTCTTTTGGCGCCAATGGGGCGAGCATATCCCCGCGGCCGGCGTCGAAGCCGACTCGGCGCAGGCAACGGACAAAATGAGCTGGGAGCGGATCGGCGCAAGGCCCGCCAGCCGCTTTCTCGACGGCCTCCTCCACGAAGCCTTTCCCGCTCCACGGCTCTGATCAACTCAATCGATCAGCTTGCGCTCGCGGGCCGCAGCCTCGGCGAAAGCGCGGGCGTCGCCGCTGAAGCTCGCGCCGTCGTTGACGGTTGCATTGTTTCCAATCGTGATCCCATCGCCGAGACAGCGCCGGCCGTCCTGGGCGACAATGAAAAAGGCGTAGCGGTGCGCCTCCTGGCAATGCCGAACCAGAATGGTTTCTTCATCGGCCTGCTCGACCGAAAAATCAGCTTCCGTGTCCATAAATTACAACCTTGGCTCTACAGCTCGTTGCACTGTTTTCCAGAGACGTTCAGCGCGACGAATCAAGAAACATGCCCGATTTCAATTGGCCGTGCACATGGTCGAAAGACCTTCAGCGGTGGGCGTCCGCGACCACGTCCTCGAGCCAGATCTCCTGCCGCCCGAAGGCCTCCGTGTCGAAATCATCGATGACGCGTCCGCAGGCGATGGCGCCAAGAACGACCGCGCCTTCCGCCCGCAGACGGTCGCGCGCGGCCAGCAAGGTGGTTCCCGTCGAAACCAGATCGTCAACCAGCACGATCGCCTGCCCGCTGACGGGAAAATCACAGGTCATCAATCCGGCGATCTCATCGCGCTGCCCGACGTCCGCATCCTGCACCAGGGGCGGCGGCGGCTCGACCCATAAAAGCGCGTCGACAAGCGCCCATTTGAGCTCGATCGGCGCGAGCGCCTCGCTCAGCATGACCCACGAGCGAAACTCCTTCGCGTTGATCAGCGCGTCTTCGGAGGGGATAGGAACCAGGAGCGGGTTCGACCATGATCCTTCCTCCGCGATCCGTTTGGCGATGAACCTCCCATAGGCCCGGCGCGCCAGGCCGATATTGGCTTTGGCGACGCGGATTTTGTCGCTTTTCGTATGAATGTTGAAAGGCTGCTCGAATTGCCCGGACCGCACCGCGCGACAAAAGCGATAGGCGTCCCAATAGTTCGGCGTTCGCGCGGCGGACTCATTCGCCGCGTCGGAATAATAGCCGCACATAAAAAACAGCTTCATCGCTTCGAATCCTGTCGAGGATCTCTCGAGCGTTTCCGCTTCCGGCCGCATGGCCGCGCCTATCCGCATTTCATGGCGAATGGAGGCCCGCTCAATCGGGTGCTAGGATGGGGGGCGCCACGCTTCTGGAGAATCTCGCCAATCCGGCGGCGGGTCTTGCCTGCGCGGTCTATGATCGGTCTTGCGCCAAGCAACATTTATACCGCAAGCGAAGCCCAAGCGCCAGCCGGCGGGCGCGGCTGACAGTCGAAGAGCCAAACGCCATATAGGAGCGTGATCTCTTGGCGGCGTCCATCCTTGAAACGAGCGAAGGGGCGAAAGCCGACATGGAAAGCGCAGCATCTCGAACCTTGGAGCCCGCCGATCTGATCGCTCGGCTCGAAGCGATCGTCGGCGACGCGAATGTCCTCACGGACGCGAGAGACATGGAGAGCTTCCTGCGCGAGCCGCGCGATCTCTTCCACGGCAAGGCGATTTGCGTGGTCCGAGCGGGCTCGACGGCGGAGGTCGCGGCCATACTCGAACTTTGCCATCAGACGGCGACGCCAGTCGTCCCGCAAGGCGGAAACACCGGTCTCGTCGGCGGCCAGATTCCCGACGCGCGCGGCGACGCGCTCGTCCTTTGGCTCGGCCGGATGCAAGCCCTGCGCGAGATCGATCTCTCGTCCAACACGATGACCGTCGAGGCGGGAATGACCTTGGCTCATGCGCAGGAGGCCGCTGAGCGCGCCGGGCGCCGGTTTCCGCTCTCCCTCGCCTCCGAAGGCTCCTGCACCATTGGCGGCAATCTCGCGACCAATGCGGGCGGAACCGGCGTCATCGCCTATGGCAATGCGCGCGATCTCGTGACCGGGCTCGAAGTCGTGCTCGCCGACGGGAGGATCTTGTCCGATCTTTCAAAGCTCAAGAAGGACAACACCGGCTATGACCTCAAGCACCTTTTCATGGGCTCGGAAGGCACGCTCGGAGTCATCACCGCCGCGGTGTTGAAGCTCTATCCGAAGCCGCGCGCCATCGCGACCGCCTTCGTGGGCCTCGCCTCGCCGCAGTCGGCGCTTGCCCTGCTCGATCTTGCAAGGGATATGGCTGGGGGCGAGATCACCAGTTTCGAGCTCATCCCGCGCATCGGGCTCGATTTCGTCCTCAAGCATGCGCAAGGCGTCCGCGATGTTTTGGCTGGACGCCATGCTTGGCATGTGCTGCTCGAACTGAGTTCGCAACGCGCCGAGGGTCTCGAAGGCCGCCTGCTTGAACTGCTTGCTGCGGGCGCAGAGAAAGGCATTGTCGAGGACGCCGCAGTCGCCGCTTCGCAGGGTCAGCGCGAAGCGTTCTGGAAGCTGCGCGAGCTTTTGTCGGAAGTTCAGCGCCTCGAAGGCGGCTCAATCAAGCATGACATCAGCGTTCCGGTGGCGGATGTCCCAACTTTCGTCGAAGAGGCGGAACGCGCGGTGTCGGCGGCGATTCCCGGCGCGCGGCCAGTGCCCTTTGGCCATCTCGGCGACGGCAATATTCACTTCAATGTGTCGCAGCCGATCGGCGCCGACAAAGCCGCGTTTCTCGCCCGGTGGGACGAGATCAACGCGATCGTTCACGCGATTGTGACGGCGCATCGAGGTTCGATTTCAGCCGAACATGGCATCGGCCAATTGAAGCGTCATCTCCTGCCGAATGTGAAAGACAAGGTGGCGTTGGAGGTCATGCGCGCGTTGAAGCATACGCTCGACCCGAAGGGAATTCTCAATCCCGGCAAAATGCTATAAGGGCTTGCATCGGCCGAAGTTGGACTGCGCCTCGTGACCGTTACGACCAGGACCATGCAACGAAGAAACAATTGTCGATTTATTGCAAGCCTCGCACTGCTCTTGCCGACGGCGGCGTTGGCGGCGAGCGTGGCGGCGCCGATCACCGCCTGCAAGGATGAGGCGGATTCCAAAAAGGTGTTCGAATTCATCTCAAAGAACGACGCTTCCGGACTCGACAAGTTCAAGACATCCAAGGTCGCTGCAGGCGACTGCTCCTCCCTGTCGAAGGGCATGGCCGTTACGATCGATAAGAAGGACGGTCAATATATGTGCGTTCGCCCGACGGGCGGGCTCGATTGTTTTTGGGCCGCCGCCGTCACGATAAATGAAAATCCGACCCAGCCAGAGAAGGCGCAGTCGCCGCAGCCTGGCGACCGTGGACGCGGCGGCCGCCAACCGCAGCTCTAGAGCATGTTCTTGAAGGCGTTGTTCGACATTTCGAAATTCGAGAACGCCGACGCGGATCACGTTTCGCTTTTCGTGAGTTTCCAACAAGGAGCCTAGCGCCTCATGCCGCTCACCCGAATTTCCCTTCTTAAGGGCAAGTCCCCCGAGTATCGGCGCGCGATTCTCGACAGCGTTTATCGCGCGATGATCGAGACTTTCGACGTGCCGGAAGACGATCGCTTTATGACGATCGACGAATATGAGCCGGATAATTTTCTCTACAGCAAAAGCTATCTCGGCATCGCGCGCGACGACGACATCGTGATCATTCAGATCACGGCGAACAACACGCGCACGCTCGACAAGAAGAAGGCTTTTTACGCCCGCATCGCCGAGCTGTTGGCGAAGAGCCCGGGCGTGAGGCCAGAGAATGTGTTTGTGAATCTGGTGGAAGTCGCGAAAGAAAACTGGTCCTTCGGAAACGGCGTCGCACAATATGGCTGAACGAAACAAAAGACCTGAGCCGCTGGCGCGGCTCTCGCCTCTTTCCGTGGCGTTGCAGCGAAGGCGTAGCGCACAGCGTAGAGCAGGAATTGAATGCTATTTGGCAGAAATCCAGAACTCGGCGGTTGGCGCCTAATGGCGCTTTAGCTTCGCATACACTTTGTCATAATCTTCCGCGACGCGATCGACGTTGAAATAGTCCGCCCCGCTCTTCGACCTCAGGCGCCAGTCACGCAGCGCGTTTTCATCCTGCATCAATTTGCGCAACGCCGCAGCTATTTGCTCAGGGTGGCCCGGTTCGACCAATTGACCGGCCTTTCCATAAGCCAGAAGCTCCGGAATTCCGCCTACATCAGTGGCGACAATTGCGCAGCCAGCCGCCCGCGCTTCGGCAATCGCAAGACCAAAGGGTTCGGCGTAGGAGGCCATGACAAAAATATCGGATCGCTGCAACAGCTTCTTTGGCGCAAATATCGATCCCAGAAAATGCGTCGACTGCGACACTCCCAGCTCGCGCGCCAACGCCTCCAATTTCTCGCGATCTGGACCCTCTCCGATAATGTTGAGGCGCCAGTCGGGAAAATCGCGGAGGACCTCAGCGAAGGCGGCGATAAGATCATGCACGCCCTTGCGCTGATGCAAACCGCAGACAGTAGCGATCGAAGGCGTGGCGAGCGCCGGTTCGATTGTCGGTCTAAAATTCTCGCGCGGGGAGCCGTTAGGGCCGTTCAGAATGACGACAACCTGATCCGGACTGAACCCCCGAGTCAGGAGAAAGTCTCGTTCGGCGCTGCTGACCGCCACGACAATGCGGCCGAGACGCATGAGACCCGAATGGCCGTCGAAGGAATTGTGCATTGTGGTCACAAGCGGCGCGCCGGTCAGCTTGGAGGCGAAATAGCCGAAGACCGCGCTCGACATCATATGCGCGTGGATGACATCCGGCTTGAACCGCCAGCAGAGACGAACCAATGCGGCGAGATTTCGTAGCACCGAAAGCAGCCTGCTCTCCTGACGGATTTCCGCGCGCCGCACGCCCTCCGAGTCGAGAAGGGGCGCATAATAGCCTCCGCCGCTTGCGAAAAGGACCTCGTGTCCCCTCCGCGCTTGCGCACAGGCGAGATCGACGGCGAAGTGAACATTGCCATGGCCATGGTCGCAATGCTTGATCAAATGAAGGATGCGCATGGCGAACTTATATCTCCAAAATGCGCCAACGCGCGCCCTTCGGCGCGAGGGAAATCGAATTTCGAGAAAAATCGAACCGCCTACAAAAAGACTTCCGAGCCTTTCGTTCAGCTCTGTCTTCACAATAGGTTATGTTATAGCTTTGATTTTTATGTCCGTGACAGCGATATGTAAATCGACCATCATATGTTTCTATTCTAAAGACTTCACGTCCGTTATTAAGACACTCCACAAAGTCTTTTGATGAAAGATCAACAAATATATCAATTATTTGCTGGTTATCAACAAGGGTCATATCAGCCTCCGCTTAACCCAAGCGAGCGGCAGCTTTATATTGCATGAAACCTTATCTGCATAGTAAAATTGTTGCGTTGCACCGAGCGGTCGCTAGAGGGGGTCAGAAACAAACAGCCCCTTCCCCGCGCTAGCCGAGATCGACAAGCCGTTTGTCTCCGTCTCATTTCAAATTGGGTCTACCGGCCTGGATAAAACCCTCGACCGCCCTCCTCTATCCAGTCCGCGACCCGATAGCGGCGGTTGTTTTATTTCCCTTAAATGCTATCCGGCCTGGACGAAACTCTCGAGCACCATCTTGCGGCCGGCCTTGTCGAAATCCACGGTCAGCTTGTTGCCGTCGACGGCGGCTACTTCGCCATAGCCGAACTTGACATGAAACACGCGCGCGCCAATCGCAAAGGCCGAGGATGCGCCCGAACTCGCGACAAGCTCGCCCTCGATCTGCATAGGCCCGCGCCGCGCTCTGCTCTCCTTGAACGAGCTTCCTTTGTCCTGTCCTTGCTTGGCGTCCTCGGCCCGGCGCTGCTGGGCGCGCTGCCATCCCGGCGTCGAATAGGATGAGGCATAGCTGTCCATGTTCGCGAATCGCGATTGCGCATAGCCGCCATAGGCGGAGCCCGAAGCTGCTTCGACGACGTCGACATGGTCGGCCGGCAATTCATCGAGAAAGCGCGAGGGAATCGTCGTCTGCCAAAGCCCATGGATGCGCCGGTTGGTCGCGAAATAAATTTTCGCCCTGAGCTTCGCCCGCGTGAGCCCGACATAGGCGAGGCGCCTTTCCTCCTCGAGGCCGGCGCGCCCCGATTCGTCGAGCGAGCGCTGATGCGGAAACAGCCCCTCCTCCCAGCCGGGCAGAAAGACGGTTTCGAATTCAAGCCCTTTCGCCGCGTGCAAGGTCATGATGGACAAGCGCGCCTCGGCGTCCTTGTTTTCGGCCTCCATCACCAGCGAAATATGTTCGAGAAAACCGGCGAGATCCGGAAACTCCTCCATCGAGCGGACGAGCTCCTTCAAGTTTTCGAGTCGGCCCGCGGCCTCGGCTGTGCGGTCCTTCCGCCACATGTCGGTATAGCCGGATTCCTCAAGGATGATCTCGGCGAGCTCGCCTTGCGGCTTCACATCGATCAAAGCCGCCCAGCGGACGAAATCGGTCAGAAGACTGCGCAAGGTCTGGCGCTGCTTCGGCTTCAACTCCTCGGTCTCGACCATGTTTTGCGCGGCGCGCATCAAAGGGATGCGCTCGCGCCGCGCGTGATCATAGAGAAGCTGCAAGGTGGCGTCGCCAAGGCCGCGTTTCGGCAGATTGAAGATGCGCTCGAAGGCGAGATCATCGGCCGGCTGCGCGACGCAACGCAGATAGGCGAGCGCGTCGCGAATTTCGGCGCGTTCGTAGAATCTCGGGCCGCCGATCACGCGGTAAGGCAGACCCAAAGTGATGAAGCGCTCCTCGAATTCGCGCATCTGAAACGAGGCGCGCACCAGGATAGCGATCTCCTCGAAACCATGGCCCGCGCGCGTCAATTGCTCGATCTCTTCGCCAATCGCGCGGGCCTCCTCTTCCGAATCCCAGACGCCGGCGACGGTCGGCTTTTCGCCGAGCTCGCCATCAGTGAAGAGGGTCTTGCCGAGGCGTCCCTGGTTATGTGCGATGAGAGAGGCGGCCACGCTCAGAATATGGCCGGTGGAGCGGTAATTGCGTTCGAGCCGGATGATCTTGGCGCCCGGAAAATCCGTTTCGAACCGCAGAATATTATCGACATCGGCGCCGCGCCAGCCATAGATCGACTGATCGTCGTCGCCGACGCAGCAGACATTGCGCCGCCCCTGCGCGAGAAGCCTCAACCACAAATATTGGACGCTGTTGGTGTCCTGATATTCATCAACGAGCATGTAGTGGAAACGGTCCTGATATTGTTTCAGGACATCGGGATTGTCGCGGAGCAGCCGCAAGGATTCCAGCAGAAGATCGCCGAAATCGGCGGCGTTCAGAACTTTCAAACGCTCCTGATACAGCGCATAGAGCAGGCCGCCCTTGCCATTCGCGAAAGCGGCGGCCTCGCCCGCGGGCACATGCGCCGGATCGAGCCCGCGATTTTTCCAGGCGTCGATTTGATAGGCGAGCGCGCGGGCGGGCCAACGTTTATCGTCCACGTTCTCGGCTTGCAGGACCTGCTTCAGCAAGCGGATCTGGTCGTCCGTGTCGAGAATGGTGAAGCTGGATTTGAGGCCGACCAGTTCGGCGTGGCGGCGCAGGATCTTGGTCGAAATGGCGTGAAACGTGCCGAGCCAGGGCATGCCTTCGGCGACGGGGCCCGCGAGCGCGGCGACGCGCTCCCGCATTTCCCGCGCGGCCTTATTGGTGAAGGTGACGGCCAGGATCTCATGCGCGCGGGCGCGGCCTTGGCTGATGATATGGGCGATTTTCGTGGTGAGAACCCGCGTCTTGCCCGTGCCCGCGCCGGCGAGCACCAGAACCGGCCCATCCATCGCCTCGACAGCAGCGCGCTGCTCGGCGTTCAACCCGTCGAGATAGCGCTGTCCGCCCGCCGCCGCCGCGCGCGCGCGGCGATCCCGCCTGCGCGGGGCGCGGGGGCGTCAAGATCGGCGAGCGAAAAAGGATCGGTCAAGGGGTTAAGGCTCCCGCGCGGCTGAAGCGAATCAGTGAGCGCTTACGCATTATGCGCCAAATCGACAGGGTCCCAATCTTTGCGCCTAATATGGGGAGCCGGTCAATTTCGCGATGCGGAAGGATTTGCAAGGAAGCGGACTTAACGGCATCGAGCTCTGTTGCAGAAATCAAGACTTATGGGGTTTCGCTCAAAGACGAATATCAGCCTTCAAAGTGTCCGCCGTCGCATGCACGGCGCCTCCGGGACGAGCAAGAAGTCCCGCCGCCTCCAGCGCGGCGACATCGGCATGCACGCGCCGATATTGGCGACCGAGAGAACGCGCGAGCGCCGAGACGGACGGCTCCGGATGGGCATGCACATGTTTCAGCAACCGGACACGCTCGCCTGTCAGCACCTTCGCCAAGGCTTCCCAGCTCTCGAATACGAGCGCCCGCTCGCGCACCTCCTCGCCGCGTTCAGCGCGCCGCCACGCATCGACAAAGGCCGCCGCGTCATCTTCGAGACCGCCTCCGACGATCAGCTTTACATCGCTCATGGCGCCCTCTCTCCTCTCCTTCAACGGTCACGCAGCGCATGCACATCGGCCAGAAAATCGGCCATCAACTGCTCCGGCGTCGTGAACCGATAGGCTTGTTCAGAGTCGCCATAGTGCCGATGATCGCCTTTGCCTGTCTCGTTGTCGTAGCCGATCAGACGTTCGCCATGGCGACCATAATACAGGCTGTACTTGAAACTGTGCTTTGATCCCGGCACGGCGTTTGGCACGAGCCAAAGCTTCATTTCCACTATGGCGTCGTCATCGTACAAGCGCTTGCGATGTAGGATGAGCGTAGCCGGCGGCATATGACATATATTGTCATAGTTAGGCCTATGTCGTCAAGAGTCACAAGCGCCTATCGCACGCATCTGCTTTGGCCGACGCCGGCAGTGGCGAGCCTGTTCATTGCTCTATAATGTGATCGCTCCCCGGAATCGATTTGGCGCAACGCCGATCCGCGATTTGGAGCATTCTCATGGAACAGCGAAAACTCGGTGACTCCGGCCTCACCGTCGCCCCGCTCGCGCTTGGCGGCAATGTTTTCGGCTGGACGGCGGACGAGGCGACTTCCTTCTCGATCATCGACGCCTTCGTCGATCAGGGTTTCAACCTGATCGACACGGCCGATGTCTATTCGATCTGGGTCGAGGGCCATCAGGGCGGCGAGTCGGAGACAATCATCGGCAAATGGCTGCAGCGCGGCGGCGACCGCGGAAAAATCCTCATCGCGACCAAGGTCGGCATGGATATGAAGTCCGGCGGCAAAGGCCTGTCCAAGAGCCATATCATCCAATCGGCCGAAGCCTCGCTGCGCCGCTTGCAAACGGACCACATCGACCTTTACCAAGCTCACGCCGACGATGTCTGGACGCCGCTTGAGGAGACGCTTGAAGCTTTCGCGAGCCTCGTGCAGGCGGGCAAGGTGCGCGCCATCGGCGCCTCCAACTATGTGGCCTCGCGGCTGACCGACGCCTTGGCCGTGAGCAAGGCCAAGGGGCTGCCACGCTACACGAGCCTGCAGCCGCATTATAATCTGGCCTATCGCGCGCTGTTCGAGGGCGAGCTGCAAAAGTTCTGCATCGCTGAAGGCATAGGCGTCATCCCCTATTACGCTTTGGCCGCCGGGTTCCTCACCGGCAAATATCGCAAGCTAGAAGATATCGAGGGCAAGTCGCGCGGCAAAACCGTCGCTCATTATCTTGACCCGCGCGGCTTCGACATTCTCGCAGCGCTCGACAAAGTCGCGGCGCGCTATAGCGCGACTCCGGCGCAGATCGCGCTCGCCTGGCTCATCGCGCAGCCGGGCGTCACGGCGCCGATCGTCAGCGCGACGAGCGTGGCGCAATTCGACGAAATAGCCAAAGCGGCGTCGATCAAGCTCGACGCGGCGGCGCTGGATCGGCTGGACAAGGTCAGCGCATGAGGCGCATCTTAAGGTAGATGATCGCCCGCGCGGCGCGGCGACCGGCCGAACAGATTAGACGACCTTGCGCGACAGTCTGACCGCCCTTGCTCTTCTGTTAATCCTCATCCTGACCGCCGCCTTGGTCGGACCCTATTTCATCGATTGGAGCGCGGAGCGGGGCGTCATCGAGGCGCGCTTGTCTCAGGCGGTGGGCGCGCGCGTAACAATTCGCGGCGCGGTCGATCTTAGATTGTTGCCGAGCCCTTATCTGGCTGTCGATACTGTCGAGATTGGCGACAACGCCTCGCCGCTGCGTCTTTCCGCTGCAAAACTCCGGCTCGAAATCGCCGTCGCACCGCTGCTGCGCGGCGAGATCGATTTTCTGGAGGCGCAGCTCGAAAAGCCGCGCCTTGATCTGACTCTCGACGCAGACGGTTCTTTTCCAAAGTTGCCTCAACTGCCGGCCTCGGAGGCGAACATCCGGTTCGAGCGCATCGCAATCAGAGACGGGACTTTGGCCGTCCATGATCCCGCCGAGCGCCGCAGCTTCGCCCTTGAAGAGATTGCGCTCGACGCCCAGGCGAAATCGCTGCTCGGTCCATACAAGGGCGATGGCGCGCTTGAAATCGCGGGCGAGAAAACTGCGTTCCAATTTGCAGCCAGCGCAGTTGAGGAAAACCGGGTTCCGATCAAGCTTGTCGTCGATGCAAGCGCCTCACGCCCCCGCGCCGATTTCGATGGCGCCCTATCCTTGGCCTCAGGCGCCAATGGCGGCGTATCGCCAAAATTCACCGGCGCGCTCAAGCTCGAATCCGACAGGCGCGGCGGCATTGGGAGCGCCCCGCCCTGGCGCCTCACGGGCGCGCTTGAGGCCGATGCGCGCAAGGCCCGGCTCAAAACCCTAGAGCTGCGCGCTGACGATGAAACTCGGACCTTGGGCGCGACCGGCGAAGCGGAACTCGATTATTCCGCCGCGCCCAGGGCGAGCATGAGCTTGCGCTCAAGTCAGATCGACCTCGATCATTGGCTTTCCTTCACGGGCGCGCCTGCCACCCCGCAATCATTCGCAAAGAGCATCGCCGCGCTTATGGGGGGTTCGCTCGTCGACGCTACGCCCCTGCCCTGTGTCCTGAGCTGGACCTCCGACGCCGCATCGCTCGGCGGCGAAAGCTTCCGAGATCTCTCCGCGACCCTCGCCTTCGGCGACGCGCAGGCGGCTCGGCTTCGCTTCGAAGTCCATGGGCCAGGCCAATCCCGCCTCTTTCTTGATGGCCAATTGCAATTTGGACAGACGCCGGACTTTACCGGCAAGATTCGCGCGAGCGCAGACAATGCGCCAAGATTTATGAATTGGCTCATGGCGAATGCGCCACAACGAGGCCAAGCGCGCCGCCTGCCGTTTCACGCTGTTGATCTTGCCGGCGAAGCGCATGTCGCCGGCGCCGGCGTTCTCATCAACGATCTCGACCTTAGACTCGATCAATCGAGTTTTACCGGCACGATCGAATATGCGCCCGAGACGGAGACGCGGCCCCCGCGCCTTGCGGCCGATCTCGTCGCGGCTTCGCTCGATCTCGCCGTCCTGCCCGATCTCCGACCGGCGAAGGACCTCCTGGCGCATACGGATCTTTCGCTTCGGCTCGATGCGGACGCGCTGACATTCGGCGGCGCCGGACCGGCCGTGGATGATCTCGGCCGCCTCGACCTCAAGCTCGAGAAGACCGATGAAAAGATCGAGCTCGAAGAGTTCACCTGGGAAGGATCGGGCGGCGGCGTCGTGACCGCAAGCGGCGCGCTTTCGGATCAGGACGCGCGTCTCGACGCCAGAATCGAAGCGCCGCGCCTCGATGCGTTCGCCGCTCTCATCGCCGAGATCGCCCCTAGCCCGGCGCTGGAGCTTATCGCCTCTCATGCAGAAGCCAGTTCGCCGGCGGATTTCAGCTTGATGGCGGAGGCCGCCGACAGCGGCGAGGGGTTTGCTGTCACGGCCCTGACCCTCAAGGGAAAAATCAGCGAGACCCAAGTCGCGGCGACAATCGGCCCGGATATGACGCAGGCGGGGACCATCAAGGCTGCTGCTCGCCTCGACGCCAAAGATAGCCAGGCGCTCTTGCGCCTGCTCGCGCCTTCGGCTGCGACCGACAGGCTCGGCCCGGGTCATGTCGAGATCACGGCGCGCGGCCAGCGTGGTCAACCGTTAGATGCGCGCATCAAGGCCGCGCTCGCAGGAACAGATTTCGACTTTCAGGGGCAGGTGATCGCCGATCTAAAGGCGCCTTCAGCGGCTGGCCGCCTGCGCCTCGCGGGCGCGGATCTGGCGCCTTTGCTGCGCGCCTCCGGGCTCGCTCTGCCGGACCTCACAACAAAGCTTCCCGCCGACATGTCCGGCGCTGTCATCTGGGGCGAAGACGGGATCGAGTTTCATGATTTCAAGGGCAGCTTCGCCGGCGTTGGCCTCGGCGGAACGCTTGCCTATGAAAGACAGTCCAGCGCCGACAAGATGCTGAGCGGAACGATCAACATCGACGCACTGTCCGCCACCGCGCTTTTTAGCTTGCTGCTGGGGCCGCCAGAGCCCGCCAAGGCCGGCGCGCTCTGGTCGAGCCTGCAGTTTCCCGCAGCCTCCTTCGATTTGCCTGCGGGCAATCTTAGTCTGACGGTCGGGCGTCTGGATCTTCTCGCAGGCGTTTCCGCAAAGCCCGCAAAAATGACGCTCGAGATTGCGCCGGGCCTTCTTGGCCTTCGCGATTTCGCGCTGAAGCTCGGAGAGGGAAGCGCGACCGGCGCGTTCGAGCTGCGGCGCGAGGGCGCAACCACGGCGCTTAAGGCTCAGGTCGCACTTGATGATTACGCCTTCGATCTGCCAGGAGGGCGCGGGCGGATCAGCGCCGGCTTTGACCTTGCGGGCGCCGGGCGAAGCGCCGAGACGCTCATGGCGGGGCTCGCCGGCGTGGGGCATGCGACAATCGCCGATTACGTCCTGCCGAACTGCGATCCTTCAGCGCTCGCGCGCGTCTTTGCGGCGAGCGAGCAGAATCGCATCTCGCTCGGACAAAGAGAGGTTTCGCAAGCCTTGGCGAATGAATTCCAGCATGCGGCTTTAGTGCTCGGAATCCGCGATTTCGACCTTGGCGTCGCCTCTGGCGTCCTGCGTTTCTCGCCCACGCCAACCAGCGATCCGAGGCCCGATCCTGTCGCGCAGGATCAATCCGTGACCGCTGCCGTTTCCGCGTCGATCGATCTGCGCGACGCAACTCTCGACGAGCGCCTGACCATCGCCCTGAATGCGCCGGCCAAGGATTGGAGCGGCCCGCCGCCGCAGATTTCGCTGACGCTGAAGGGTCCTTTATCGCATCCGGTCCGCGAGATTGACGCGACTGCCTTCGCCAATGCGCTGGCCGCGCGGGCCATCATGCGGGAAAGCGCGCGGATCGAAGCTTATGAGTCCGACTTTCATGAACGCGCCGATTTCAATGAGCGGCTCTTATCGGAGCAGCGGCGCGAGCGCGAGCGGCTCAAAAAGGAAGAGGCGGCCGGCGCGACAAATTGAGCAGGCCGGCAGGCGGGAGTGCCGAGCGTGCGAGGCTTCAGTGCGGAGACCTTGCCCAATTTAGAACGAAGACTCGAATCGCCGACGAAAGATTGGCGTCGCCGCGTTCGGCGTCGATTCTCGCCACAAGGGTGGCGAGCGACAGGCCGCGCTCGGTGGCGATCGACTTGAGGCCTTCCCAAAACGCGTGTTCAAGTGAGATGCTGGTGCGGTGGCCGGCGATGGCGAGCGAATGTTTGACGATCGCGCTCGACGCCTCGGACTTTGCGTCAGGCTCCATGGCCGTCGGTCGAACCTTCGGGGATCTGGCGTCTATGCCCGTCGAGGCGGCGCGCTTCCGCTGTCTGCGCCGCTTGCGCAGCGTCGCGTTCGCTGCGGCTCCGGCCAAACTTGGTCCGATTGGCCGCGGCTTCGTTTGTAGAGTCCGCCCGCGCCTTGGCCTTGCGGGCGCGGCGAAGATTGACGATCTCGCCCATCAGGTCTTCTTGCGAAAAGCGTCGATCGAAACGACATTGGCTTCGCCCGACTGCGACGCGCCGCCGGCGTTGTCTTCCAGAGACTCAGTCGCGCGGTCGCGCAACCTAGCCTTTTCCGCATCTGGCGCATGCGCCGCCAAAGGGGGCGTCTCGAGCGCGGCGGGCGAATGGCCCTGCTCCTGCGGCGACCCGGCGTCATTGGCGCTGGCCTCGACCGCTTCGTCCTCGAGCTCGAATTTCAAGTCAAACTCGACGGAAGGATCGGAAAAGCGGGTGATGGCGTCGAATGGAATGAGCAGCATTTCCGGGATGTTCTTGAACGACAGGCCGACTTCAAAAGCGTGATCGCTGACGCTCAAGTCCCAGAACTGGTGCTGCAGAATAATCGTCATCTCGTCCGGATAGCGCTCGCGCATCCGCGTGGACAGCCGCACCCCCCGCGCATGGGTGCGAAAGGTGATGTAGAAGTGATGGTCCCCAACGAGCCCGTCTCGCGCAAGATCGGAGAGGACCTTTTTCACGACGCCGCGCAACGCATCCTGGACCAGAACATCGTAGCGGATCAGATCGGTCGCCATGCCATCAAGTCCAAGCAAAGGTTTCGAAGCGCATAAGGTCCAGGACCAAAAAGAAGTGGAGGCTTCTGTTGCCAGGCGCCTCCGAGCCCCGCCTTAGAGTGCTACCCCTAAGGACTTTGATTTCGGTACTATTGCCGCATTACGCAGCAACGGCCACCGGAGCATAGTTGTCGTTGGCAACTATAAAGTTCGGCCCGATGACGGCGGAACCATGCCGAGCGAAAGACAGTCCTTTACACTCCCCGTCGAACCTATTTCGCCCCCGCCAAAACCCGCCTATTCCCTCAAGACGGATTTTGGTGGAGGCGCCGGGTACCGCCCCCGGGTCCGAAGAGCTTATTTCGACGCCGTTTATCGCCGTAGCCGCAAGTGCGCGGCGGATCGAATATAAGCATTGCTGGGATATTTACAAAGGCGAATGGGGCAAAGCCCGAACGAAAGCGGAGAGCAGCTTGGCCGAACTCGCACAAAAAACTATAAAATCAAAGGCTTACGCTATTTTTGAGCTCTGCCTCAGCCTCATCGTGATCGTCGGGGTCGCCATTATTCTCTTCCTCCTGACGGTCATGCTCGCCGCGGTTGCAGATGCGATTCTGGCCCATTGGCCGCTCAGCCGGCCCCTCGAGGAGCGCGTCAGGTCGGCGATCTCGAACCGAAACAGCGAGGCCTTGACCTATCTGGGCCTGGCGGCCTCTTCCCTGACTTATCTCGCCGTCGGCCTCGCGGTTCTGCTCGTGGCGCGCCTTCGCGGCGGCGCTGATTGGCTTGACCTCGTCGCCTGGCGTCCCTGGGTCTCTTGGCTGCGCCGGCGCAGCTTTTGGCTGCTTGTCGGGGCAACGCTAGCCTATAGTTTCGCAGCCGATTTCGCCATCGCCTATTTCTCCCCGGACACGCGAAACTGGCTCACGACGCCGAAGGACGGGGCCGGAGCGGCGCTTCTGGCGCTCCTCGCTGTGGTCTTTGCGCCGGTCACGGAGGAGCTCGTCTTTCGCGGCTGGATCTTCACCAATTTACGCCGCGATTTCAGCTTTGTTACGACCGTCTTGATCAGTTCCGCAGTCTTCGCCGGGATGCACTATGACAGCACGCATGTTTACGCGCTCGCAGTCTTTCCCGTCGGCCTCGCGCTAGGCGCGCTTCGCGAGCTCACCGGCAGCGTCAAATCGTCGATCGCCTTGCACGCCCTGAATAATTTCATCGCGGTCTGCCTCAGCTTTCCCGATTAGCAAGGTTCGCGCATGCGCCCCTATCTCGATCTCCTCGACAAGATCCTGTCCGAAGGCGGGGCGAAAGCCGACCGCACCGGGACCGGAACCCGCTCGATTTTCGGGCATCAGATGCGCTTCGATCTGGCTAAGGGATTTCCGCTCGTCACCACCAAGAAGCTGCATTGGACATCCATCGTCCATGAGCTTCTCTGGTTTCTGCGCGGCGACACCAATATCGCCTATCTGAAGGCGCATGGCGTTGGCATCTGGGACGAATGGGCCAAGGCCGATGGCGACCTCGGGCCGATTTACGGCAAGCAATGGCGCTCATGGCAGGCGCCCGATGGCCGGGCCATCGATCAGATTTCAGACGTCGTAGAGGAGATCCGGCGCAATCCCTTCTCCCGGCGCCTGATCGTCTCGGCCTGGAATCCGGCCGATCTCCCCGCGATGGCGCTCGCGCCCTGTCATTGCCTGTTTCAATTTCATGTCGCCGAGGGCGAGGACGGCGAAAGGCGACTTTCCTGCCAGCTCTACCAGCGCTCCGGCGACGCATTTTTGGGCGTGCCTTTCAACATCGCAAGCTACGCGCTTCTGACCGAAATGATCGCCCATGTCTGCGGGCTTAAGCCGGGCGAATTCATTCACACTTTTGGCGACGCCCATCTTTATCTGAACCATCTGGAACAAGCCCGCCTCCAGCTCGCGCGGGAGCCGCGGCCCCTGCCCCGGCTCGCTTTGAACCCAAAGGTCAAATCGATCTTCGATTTCCGCTTCGAAGACATTGCGATCGAGAATTACGACCCGCATCCCCTGATCAAGGCGCCGGTCGCGGTGTGAGGCCGTCGCTTCTCAGCAATAGCGAAGTCTATGAGCAGGCGTTTGATGGTGCGGCTGCGCACGCCGCCTATGAACGATTTTTGCAACGGTCGACGACGGCGCTGTGGTTGACGGATGCAAAAAGACCAATCGGACGGGTCTTGGTGAATTTCTCGCTTGCACAGGAGAAAAACCCGTTGGCCATCGCCTAATTCCTTCAGGGGCCAGCTTATGAAAAATATACTGCAATTCGCAGGGCGAAACGGCGCGCTGGTCGTCATCGGCGGCGTCGTCCTGGGCTTCGGCGTTCCCGAACTTTCCGATCTCGCAAGGCCTTATTTGGCCTTTGCAATCTTTGTCTTCACCTTCGGCTCGTTCCTCAAGTTCGACCCAAATTCGTTTCGGGTTGAAACCGCCCACGCCAGGCGCACCCTGCTGATGCTGGCCTGGGCCACGTTTGGTGTGCCGCTGGCGGTCTTTTCCCTCATCGTTCTCTTCAAGCCAAGTCCTGGCCTGGCGCAAGGGCTGATCTTCTGGGCGCTCGTTCCGACCAGCCCGGCCTGCGTTCCGTTCGCCGCGATCCTTGGGCTCAACACGACGATCGCCCTGCTCGCCACCATCGCCGCCACCGCGGCGACGCCCTTCTACTTGCCGCCGCTTGCCGCCGCCATGGGCGGATACCAGCTCGCCTTCGATCCGCTCGACGTAAGCCTGCGCCTGGTCATTATCGTCGGCGGAGCCTTCCTCGCCGCCGTTACCGTGAAGCGATTCGCCGCCAGGTTCGTGCGAGAGAATCCCGAAGCGATGACAGGGGTCGCGGTGCTTGCCCTGTTCCTGGCCGGGCTTGGCTCGATGCGCGGGATGAACGCAAATTTCGCGGCCCAGCCGCGCTTGGTGCTGGAGCTCATCCTGCTTTCCTTCGCGCTCCTGCTGGGCTTCCAATTTCTTGGCGCGTTATTGTTCTGGCGCAGCGGCCGGACGCCGGCGTTGACGGCGGGCCTCATCAGCGGAACCCGCACGATCACGCTCGCCTGGGTCGTGCTCGGGAACGATATTGCGCCTCTCGCCGATATGTTCCTTGCCTCCGCCATGGTGGCGAAATACGCAGCGCCGGCGCTGACGAAATGGCTGATTGCCCGGCTTAATGGGGTGGAATTGCCCAAGATCCAAGCTGCCGCGCCGAAGGGATGATCTTCGCTTCGCCAAAGGCTGCGGCCTATTTCACCCCAGCCGCCTTCAAAGCCTTGGCGACGGCGGCCACCCTGCGCCCTTGGAAACGCGCGACGTCGAGATCGTCGGCCGTGGGCGGCGACGCCTCGTTGTGCGAGACGGAGCTCGCGCCATAAGGCGTCCCCGCCTTGTAGAGGGAGGGGTCGGCATAGCCCGTCGGCACGATGATGAAGCCGAGATGGGCCAAAGGATTGTACATGGAGAGCAAGGTCGACTCATTGCCGCCATGGGTCGTCGAGGTCGAGCAGAACACGCCGCCCGCCTTGCCGTTCAATTTGCCTTGGACCCAAAGACCGCCGAGACCATCGATATAGGCTTTGAGCTCGGACGAGATCGCGCCGAAACGCGTCGGCGTTCCCATGACGAGGGCGTCGGCCCATTCGGCGTCCGCCGCTGTCGGCGCGTCATAGCGCGCATTCATCGCCTGGGCCGCCTCAGCCCAGCCCGGCGCGAGCGCCATCACCTCCGCGCTCACGACTTCCCGCGCGCGACGCCGGCGCACCTCAGCACCCTCTGCCTCGGCGCCTTCGGCGATGGCCGCGGCGAGCGCCTCGGTCACGCCCGTGCGGGAATAAAACGCAATCAGGACCTTCACGTCCGCCATAACCCCTCCGAAGTCCAAGATCTCAAAAACGACCGGCCTGGAAATCGGCCATGGCTTCGCACACTTCTTCCCGCGTATTCATGACGAAGGGGCCATATCTCACGATCGGCTCGCCAATAGGCTTGCCTCCTACAAGGAGCGCCCGCGCCCCGGCGGCGCCCGCCGCGAGCCGGACCGATGCGCCGCTGGACAGAACGCCGAGATCGCCGCGCGCGAGCCGATAAGGCGCGACTTCGCCAATTCCCAGATCTCCCTCATAGACATAGACAAAACCCGAATGATCCTCAGGAAGCGGGATTTCGGCGGCCGCCGCATCTCGAAAAACCAGATCGAAATAAAAAGGTTGCGTCGCTCCGGCCTCGATCAGGCCATGTGCGCCTCCGATGTGGCCAGCTAGGATTTTGGCGCTTGCTCCGACGCCGACGTCGGCTGACGGAATGCGCTCGGGGGCAAATTCCTGATAGCGCGGCGGCCGCAGCTTTTCGCGCGCGGGCAAGTTGATCCAAAGCTGGAAGCCGCGCAGCAGGCCCTCTTCCTGCTCCGGCATTTCGGAATGCACGATTCCTCGCCCCGCCGTCATCCATTGCACCGAGCCCGGCCTCAACAGGCCTTCATGGCCTTTGTTGTCTCGATGGCGCATGCGCCCGGCCAGCATATAGGTCACGGTCTCGAAGCCGCGATGCGGATGATCGGGAAATCCCGCGATATAGGCCTTGGGGTCGTCCGAGCTGAATTCGTCCAACAGAAGAAAAGGATCGAGGTCCGGGAGATCGCGCTGGCCGATGATGCGCGTCAATCTCACGCCGGCGCCGTCGCTCGTCGCCATGCCCTGCCCCGACCAGATGACTTTCCGTCCCTGCGAATTCTTCTCGAGGCCGCTCACATGATGCTCCGCGTCAGACAAGCGATAAATAGGCGATCGCGGCGCCCAATCAAATCCCGTCTGGCGGACCATCCCGCACAAAGGCCCCGCTCAGGCTTGCTGAGTTAGCCTCTGCCGTTTGACGTGAAATAGGGTAAAAGACCCCTCCAATCACCATCTTGAGCCCAGCCGGATTCCCCTCGCATGCCGCTTTCCTCCCCGGCCGCCGCCGAGCGCCCGAGCGATCCTCGCGCCTTTGACGCTCCGGCGTCGCTCGCGGTCTCGCTCGCCGAGCCGCACAGAACGTCGATCGGAACCGGAATCATTTGGATGCTGGTCTCGACCGGCCTCTTCGTGTGCCAGGACTCGACGGCCAAATATCTTCTGCACGCCTATCCGGCGACGGAAATCGCCTGGGCGCGCTATTCCATTCATTTGGTTTTGGTGACCTGCTTTCTCGCCCAGCGCGATCCCCGCCTGATGTCGTCGCGCCGGCCGGTTTTGCAGCTCGCGCGCTCGAGCCTGCTTCTCGCCATAACGCTGTTCGGCATGCTGGCGATGCGAATCATGCCTTTCGTCGATGTCTCCGCGGTCATGTCGGTTGCGCCTGTCCTCGTCACCGCTCTCGCGGTCCTCACGCTCGGCGAAAAAGTTGGCTTGACCGGGTGGCTCAGCGTTCTCGCCGGAATGAGCGGCGTATGGGTCATCGTCAGCGAGGCGGGAGTGGATTTTTCGCTTGCGATGGCCTTTCCATTCCTCGCCGCGCTGTGCAACGCCCTTTATCAGATAGCGACCAGAATGCTCCATTTCGCCGACCCGCCGATGACGACCTTGTTTTATTCGGCGGTCGCCGGCGTCATCTTCTGCAGTCCTTTTCTGCCCTTTTACGGAGTCCTGCCAACCTGGGCGGATGCGTCCTTGATGCTGATGCTTGGATTGCTCGGGGTCGCGAGCCATTTCTGCCTCATTCGCGCTTATACGGCGGCTCCGGCCAATATTATCGCGCCCTTCGGCTATACGGCCCTCCTCTGGGCGACCCTGTCCGGCATCGTGATCTTCAATGAGATTCCAAGCCTGCGCACCATGCTTGGCTCGGGCCTGATCGTCGCCGCTGGACTTTTCATCTTTTTGCGCGCTGGCAAAAATTGAGCGCCCTCATTCGCCCGGCCAATCCCGCGGACGCGGCGCTCGTTTTCGCGCTCGTCGTCGAACTCGCCAAATATGAGAGACTTGAAAGCGAGGTCGACGCCACCCGCGAGACCCTCGCGGCGGCGTTGTTTTGCCGGGACCCGCGGGCGTTTTGCGACATCGCCGAACATCAAGGCGAAGCGGTCGGCATGTCGGTGTGGTTTTATTCCTTCTCGACCTTTCGCGGCCGGCATGGGATCTGGATCGAGGATCTTTTCGTCCGTCCGGCCTTTCGCGGCCAAGGCTTCGGCAAGGAGCTCATCGCCTCGCTCGCGCGCCGCTGCGCCGCTGAAAAGCTCGCCCGGCTCGAATGGTCCGTGCTCGACTGGAACGAACCATCGATCGCCTTTTATGAGAGGCTCGGCGCGCGAAGAATGGAGCAATGGACGAATTGCCGCCTCGAAGGGGAAGCGCTGTCGCGGCTCGGCCGGACGGCGCCCTTGCGCCGATGACGGCGCCGCTCGCGATCGTCGCCGCGATCGCCAAGAACGGCGTGATCGGCGACGGCAACCGCATGCCTTGGCGTTTGCCGAGCGACCTCAAACGGTTTCGAGCCATCACAATGGGCAAACCCTTGCTGATGGGCCGCAAGACCTTTCAGTCGATCGGACAGCCTTTGCCGGGGCGCGAGACGATCGTCATTACCCGCGATCGGGATTTCGATCCTTCGGCAGGCGCGGGGAACGCGCCTGGCGTCCACATTGCGCATGAACTCGACGCAGCTCTGGCTTTGGCGCAGGAGCGGGCCGCCGCCATGGACGCCGAGGAAGTCATCGTGGCGGGCGGCGGCGATCTCTACGAAATTTTGATCGATCGCGCCGCGCGCATGCATCTCACTTTCGTTGATCTTGAGCCGCAAGGCGATGTGCGCTTTCCGGCGATCGACTGGTCGGCCTGGGTGGAGGAGCGACGCGTCGCGCCGGAGCCCATGGCCATGGATGAGACAACCTTCGCCTTCGTCGATTTTCGCCGACGGTTGAAGTGGCAAGCAAGGGGCGAATAAACCATCGCCCTTGCGGAACATTGTAGTGCGCGCAAGGCTTCCCTATAAGAACAGCAAGCCGGCGCGATCGGATGCGCGGCCTTGGCTTTTGTTTTGGCGTCTTTTTTGAAGGGAAACCTATGCCCTGGGTCAATGAAGGCGGAAATGGCGGCTCGTGGAAACCGAATCCCGGCGGTCCCTGGGGGCAAAAGCCAAGCTCGCCGCCGCCCGACTTCGAAGACTTTCTTCGCCGCACGCAGGATAAGATCAAACAATGGCTGCCGGGCGGCGGTGGCGGCCTTGTCGGCGGACGCGGCATTCTGGCCTTGGCGCTCGTCGGGGTCATCGCCTGGCTTCTAGCCGGGTTCTACACCGTCAAGCCTAACGAGGTCGGGCTGAACATGATTTTCGGCCGTTACACCGGCAAGACCGGTCCCGGCTTGAACTATAATCTTCCCTACCCCATCGGCGCGGTGGAAAAGCTCGAGGTCACCGATCGCAAAGCGACCAATATCGGCTTCGTCATGCGCCAGGACTTGCGCTCGCCGAATGCGGCGGTGCAAGTCGATCTGCCGGAAGAAAGCCTGATGCTGACCGGCGACGAAAATATCGCCGACGTCAAATTCGTCGTGATTTGGCAGATCGATCCGGTGCGCCCCGAAGATTACGCCTTCAACATCGCCAATCAACGCGAGACGGTGAAGGCGGTCGCGGAGAGCGCCATGCGCGAGGTCATCGGCCGCAGCCAGATCCAGCGCATTCTGACTGCCGAACGCCAGAGCATCGAGTCGGCCGTGCAAGAGCTCATCCAAAAGATCCTGAACGGCTACAAGGCGGGCATCCTGATCCTGCAGGTGCAATTGCAATCGGTCGATCCGCCCGAGCAGGTCATCGCCGCCTTCAAGGACGTGACGGCCGCGCAGCAGGACCAGAACCGCTTGCGCAATGAAGCGGAGGCCTACGCCAACCGCGTGGTCCCCGAGGCCAGAGGCAAGGCCGCGGCGATTGTCCAGGAGGCGGAAGGCTATCGGCTCCAAACCGTCGCCGAGGCGACCGGGCAAGCGTCGCGCTTCACCCAGGTCTATGATCAGTACAAGAAGGCGCCCGACGTGACGCGGCAGCGAATCTATCTCGAAACCATGGAGCATGTGCTCACCGGCATGGACAAGATCATCCTCGACCAGGGCGACCGTGGGCAAGGGGTCGTTCCTTATTTGCCGCTCGGCGCGCTGACCGCGCGACCCGCCGAAGGAGCCCGCAAATGAAGAGCATAGCCGGGTTTGCGGTCATCGCCGCCGTCATCGCCTTTCTGATCGTCTTGACCGCCTCTACGTTCACAGTGCAACAGACTGAACAGGCTCTTGTCCTGCGCTTCGGAGATCCGGTCGCCGGACGCGGCCTCATCACCGATCCGGGCCTCCATTTCAAATTTCCGTTCATCGAAAACGTCGTCTATCTCGACAATCGGATTCTCGACGTCGAGGCGCCGAAACAGGAGGTGCTGGCGTCCGACAATAATCGTCTCGATGTTGACTCCTTCCTGCGCTACAGGATCGTCGATCCGTTGAAATTCTATCAGACAGTCGGCACAACAGAGCGCGCCAACAGCCAGCTTGGCTTCATCTTGAATTCGGCGGTGCGCCGGGTTCTGGGCGAGGCGAACATGACGGACATCGTCCGCGACAATCGCGCCAATCTCATGCTGAAAATCCGCGAACAGGTGAACCAGGAAGGCGGCCGCCTTGGCATAGCCGCTGTCGACGTGAGGATCCGCCGTTCCGATCTGCCGAAGCAGATCTCCGAAAAAGTCTTTAGCCGGATGCAAAGCGAGCGGGCGCGAGAGGCGGCGGAATATCGCGCCCAGGGCTCCGAACAGGCGCAAACGATCACCGCAAAGGCAGATCGCGATGTGGTTGTGCTGCGCGGCGAAGCGCAGCGAAAAGCCGATCAGACGAGAGGCGAAGGCGATGCGGAAAGGAACCGCATTTTCGCCGAGGCCTATGGCAAGGACCCCGATTTTTTCGCCTTCTATCGCTCCATGCAGGCCTATGAGGCCGGGTTGAAGCCGGCGGAAACCCGCATGGTCATCAGCCCGAAGTCGGATTTCTTCCGCTTCTTCGGCGCGCCCAATGGCCAGCCGGCGGCGCCTGCTCCGCAACCGGCCGCGCCGCGCTAGGGCGATTTTTCTTCAGTTCCCCACGTGAAATTCGTAGAAAGCTCGGCCGTCTTATGATGGAATTCGCCGGCCGAGCTTTCCGCTTCGGCGAGTTTGCGAGCAGCCGATGTCCGATAGACCGCCCAACTTTCAAGATGATTTCATCAAGATCGGTTTGAGCGACCCGTTCATCCGCGCCATTGTTGGAATGGTCGCGATCGCCCTTGCCGCCAGCTTTGTGGTCTCAACCCTCGGCGGCGGCCTGAAGGCGGCCCTGGGCGTCGGGCTCTCCCTGATGTTCGGCGTCGTGCTCGTCGTGTTGAGGGTCCTCCTCACGAATGTCAACAGCGTCTTCGTCAAATGGCTGTGCTTCATCGCCTCGGCGATCATCGTCTTTGCTTTTCTCGCTTTGGCTGTGCTTCTCGTTCCGGCTGTCACGATCTGCTGGCCGCAGGTCTATCACGACGACCTCGGGCTACCCGCTTGCTCGATGGCGTCGCCGCAGCAGGCCCAGCGGCCTTTTGCGCCGGTTCCTTATGAGGGCCGCGGCATTTCGATGGACCCCGCGAACAACAAGTTCTGGATAAGGGTCAATTATCGTCCTCCGCGCCAGGCGGACGCCGAACACATCGTTGGCGCCTTGCGCCAGGCCGGCTATCGATCCGATGCGATCGCAACCGAGCTCAATGAGGTGCTGACGGATGATCGGTCCGTCGGTACGTCGCTGGTCAAGACGACGAGCGCGGCGCGGCCAATCGTCGACGAAGTGAACCGCATCCTGACTCTGGCCATCCCATTAAGCAGCGGGAGGATCAAAATCTTCCCTGACGATGTGCGTGAGTTCGCCAATGGCGATATTCAAGTCGATCTGTTCTGACAGCTTGATTGAACCGGCGCGACGCAGCGTCAATTATGGACGGGCGAAGGACATCTCAGACAAGCGTGTTCACGGCGCGCCAGCGCGCCGCGGTCACGCCTGGCTCGAGGGCGAGGCGGCCGACAATATATTCAAGGGCGATCTCGCGCGGCTTCTCTGACTTGAGCGTCGCATTGACGGCGACCCGGTCACTCCCCTCTATGTCGGCGCTTTCGAGCTCCCGAAGGTGCAGGTCGCTGACGCCAAAGCCCTGCACCAGGAGCGCGCGAATTTGCGCTTCATCAACGCCCCGGCAGACGACATTGACGACATAGGAGGTTTCGACCTCCGCGCTTTCGATGGGCTGGCGATTGATCAATTTGACCATTGGCCGAAGCACGAGATTGACGACGGTCACGAGGGCGACGGCCACGATGGCCTGCGCCCAATGTCCCGTGCCGGCCAAGAGGCCGACGGCGGCGGAGCACCAAAGCGTCGCCGCTGTGTTCAAGCCGCCGACATTCACGCCTTCCTTCCAAATGACCCCCGCGCCAAGAAAGCCTATGCCGGTCACGACCTGGGCGGCCACCCGCGTCGGGCTCGTATCGGTGAATTGGCCCGCAAAAACGACGAAAATCGCGGCGCCCAGCGACACAAGCGTGTTCGTCCGCAATCCAGCGAGCCGCTGCCGCCACTGACGCTCAAAGCCAATCACGCCGCCGAGCACGAGAGCGGCGAGAAGATTGAGCGCGTCTTTCTGGAATGCGGGATCCAACGCCGTCATCATCAGCTCTTCTCCAGTCTCGGGAAGTTTTCGCGCGACGGTCACGTTTCTAAAAAGCGCGTTTGCTTCGAAGAAGCCCGCTGTGCGAATCCGCCATTTCGTAGGTCCGCGCGATAGCCGCGCCGTGTGACAGTTGGATGACCAGCGACGGCGGCCCAATCGATTCTTTGCGGCGGCGGCAGAGATAGCGCCCTTCCGGCCGCCTTCGCTTATCAGGCAAATCCGCTTGAAAAAGAGCGTGTTGAGGGGTTGACGCGCGAGGCTGCGAGACTCATTTCAGCACCAGCGGTCCGGCCAATCCCGACTCGCGCATCCCCTAAAGAACAATGGGCAATAGATTTTCAGGCGCGAAGCTGGCGCGGTTCAGCTGGGCGCCTTCATTCCAAATTCCACGCGGCGGCGATCACGTGAGAGGTTCACGGCAAGCCTAAGGGCCGCCTGCCCGCTCACTCACCGCCGCGCCAAGACGGTTGGAGGTGAGCCATGATCACAAAGCTCCTCGCTATTTCCGCCCTGCGTCAGGACGCGAGGACGCGCGCCCACAGCGGCGCCTTTGCTCGAACTCGCGGCGGACACGTTATGCCTCCCGCCGCAACCAATCCATGCGTTCCCCGTCTGAGCAAACCCCTCGAATGCAGGTGGCGGATCGACCCGTTGAGCGGCGCTCTGTCCGCGGTTTGGTTTGACCCCGCCAATCCTGCCGCCCAGAGCTCACCCTCGGCAGACGCGATGGATGTCCGAAGTCGACTCCATAAACGCCATCTGGTCGCGCGGCCTGCGGCATCGACGGAGAGGAATTCGCAAAAAAGGCGATCTGGGCGCCAGGCTCCCGCGCCCTTGGCGCGGGCGCGGGGTGCACGCGAGGCGCGCTGGCGGCCTATAAACGCAAGGAGCTCGGAGAGAGCCTCGACTTGCGCAGTCCTTCAAGCATCGTCGATGCTCCATCGCGCGACCTCCACCCCGCGGGCGTCCAATATCGAGAACCCATGCGGCAGCGGCTTGTGAACCCGCTGAACGATCACATTGGAAAAAAGCGACTTTGCGTGCGTGACGACTTGATCGAGCCGGGTCAAATCGCTCGTCATCCTGTCGAGGACTTCCGGGGCTATTCCCTCCTGACGCGGTCCAACAAATTCAATCTGGAACATTGGAGCCTCCCGCTTGCATTGCGCGCAGCAGCATGTGTTCGCAGATGAAACGAAATCACGCCCCGATCGGTTCAAACTCAACCCCAACTTATTGTCGCGCCTCCGATAGGGCGAAGGCGATGCGCCTTTGAGCGGAGCCTTGACTATTGCTCCGGTCAATGCCTGCTATAGGAACGACAGGATTGATCGGCTGGTTCGATCCGCCGCCATTTCAACAGACAGACGAGAACCTCCGTTAGACAGAGGAACGGCACGGTCGAGTTCCGAAGCCCAGTCAACTTGGAGCTTTTTCAATGACGCCTAAAACAACCGACGCCAAAGCCGGCGCGCCTCGCGGCAGTCTCGGCGCGCTGGCTTTGGGCGCCCTTGGCGTCGTCTACGGCGATATCGGGACGAGCCCGCTCTACACGCTGAAGACGGCGCTTGAGTGGGCGGGCGGGAGCGCGACGCCGGCCGTCGCCTTGGGCATGCTGTCGCTGATTATCTGGACGCTCTTGATCACCACGTCGATCAAATATGTCGCCGTCGTCATGCGCGCCGACAATGAGGGCGAAGGCGGAATCCTCGCATTGATGTCGCTGCTTGGCGTCAAGCACGGCGCCCGCCTCGGCATTATCGCCATCGGGGCGCTGGGCGCGGCCTTGCTTTATGGCGACGGCGCGATCACGCCGGCGATCTCAGTCATGAGCGCGCTCGAAGGACTCAAGCTGCCGTTCCCGGCGATCGCGCCCTATATCGTCCCTCTGTCCGTCATGGTTCTGCTCGGCGTTTTCGCTCTGCAGCCGCTCGGCAGCGCGCGGATCGGCAAATTATTCGGCCCCATCATGACCGTTTGGTTCATCACGATCGGCGCGCTGGGGCTTGGCGGCCTGCTGCGCTATCCGGGCGTCTTGGCCGCGATAGATCCACGCTACGGATTGGACTATCTGTTCACGCATGGCTTCGCCGGATTTCTGGTGCTCGGCGCGGTCTTCCTTTGCGCAACTGGCGCCGAGGCGCTCTACGCCGACATGGGCCATTTCGGGCCGCGCCCGATAAGGACGGCATGGTACGGCCTGGTGTTGCCCATGCTTGTGCTCAACTACGCAGGCCAGACCGCCGCGGTGATCGCAGGCGGGGTCGCCGCGGACGCCAACCCATTTTTTTCGCTCTGTCCGGGGCCCCTCCAGGCGCCTCTCGTGTTGCTCGCAACCATAGCGACGATCATCGCCAGCCAGGCGATCATCAGCGGCGCATTTTCAATGACCCGCCAGGCCATTCAGCTCGGATTATGTCCGCGCCTGAACATCACCCAGACCTCGGCCGAAGGCTATGGGCAAATTTACGTCGGCTTCGTCAATTGGACATTAATGGCGCTCACGCTCACGCTGACGATCGCGTTTCGCTCCTCCGACAATTTAGCGGCGGCTTTCGGCATCGCCGTGTCGCTCACCATGCTGCTGACCTCGATTCTCATGTTCCGGGCGATGCGCGATGTTTGGCGCTGGAGCTTGGCCTTGAGCCTCGCGGCGGCCGGCGTGTTCATCGTCGTGGACTTGTCCTTCGTCGCCGCCAATTTGATGAAGCTCTTCGAAGGCGGATGGGTCCCTCTTATCGTCGCCGCGATCATATTCTTTCTCATGTGGACCTGGCGCGAAGGCCGGGAAGCGATGATCGCGCAATTGGAGCGCGACACCCTGCCGCTTTCTCTCTTCATCAAGCAAGCAGCCGGAAAGCCAAGGGTAGAGGGCGCCGCCGTCTACATGACAAGCCGGACCGATGTGGCGCCGGTGCCTCTCCTGCATAATCTCAAGCACAATAAAGTGCTCCACGAGCGCATCGTGCTTCTCTACGTGACGACAGAGAACGTTCCGCGCGTCGTCGCCAGGCGCCGCATCGAGGTTCGCCACCTCGAAGAGAATTTTCATTCGGTCGTCGCCCGTTACGGCTTCATGGAGCAGCCGAATATTCCCAAAGCGCTCGCCCGCTGCGCCGCCCAGCAGCTCAGCTTCAATATGATGGACACTTCGTTTTTCGTCGGCAGGTTCATCATCGCGCCGGCGAAAGGTTCGAGATGGCGCAGGATCAAAGTCAAGATCTTCGCGATCATGCATCGCAACGCGCTCTCGGCGACGGAATTTTTTGCAATTCCGCCCGACCGCGTGGTCGAGCTCGGCGGCCGGATCGAGATTTGACGGCAAAGCCGGCCCTACCCCGCTCTTGCTGAAATTTCCGTCTCGAACGCGAGCTCGGCGCGAAGACTGTGAAGATCGCGGTTGATCGTTGCGACGGCCAGCAGCTTGCCTTCATGACGATAGCCTATCGCGCAGTCCCGCGCATCGAGGCTTCCGTCTATGTCGGCTCTGTCCCATGCTTCGGCATGGCCGACATAAGCGATGGCGACGTCATATTGCTCGGTCCAGAAGAAAGGGACGGCGTCGAATCTTTCGCGGCGGCCGAGAATGTTGCGCGCCGCGGTCTGACCTTGGCGCTCGGCGACCACGAAATGCTCGATGCGGATTCGCTCGCCGGTCAGAGGATCCGGCCAGCGCGCGATGTCGCCGGCGGCGAAGATATGTGGGACGCTCGCCTCGAGATATTCGTCTACCAGCACGCCGCGATCGATGGCGAGGCCGGCTTCTTCGGCCAAGGCGGTCGCGGGCCGCACCCCGACGCCGATGACGACCAAGTCAGCTTCAAGGATCTCGCCATTCTTCAGCGTGACGCTGCGCGCGTCGATCGAAATGGCCGTCGTTCCGAGGTGGAATGTCACACCGTGGTCTTCGTGCAGCTTGCGGATGAATGATCCCACCTCCGGTCCCAAGATGCGCTCCATCGGGATCGCCTCCGGGCCCACGACATCCACCTCGATATTGCGCGCGCGAAGCGACGCCGCGACCTCGAGACCGATGAAGCTAGCCCCGATCACGACAGCGCGTTTCGTCGTCAGGGCCTTGGCGACAAGTGCGCGCGCGTCGGCGAGCGTGCGTAAATAGCGCACATGCGGAAGGTCTCCGCCGGGCATCGCGAGGCGCACCGGTTCGGCGCCGGTTGCGAGAAGCAGCGCGTCATAAGCGTATTGCGCTCCATCCGCGAGCTGGACGCGCCGGGCTTTTGTATCGATGGCCGCGACGCGGGCGTCGAGCTTCAGGTCGATGGCGCGCTTTTCATAGAATTTCAAAGATCGCAAAGGAATCCAGTCCTCCGGCGCGGAGCCGGCGAGAAAGCCCTTCGAAAGGTTTGGGCGATCATAGGGGATCGAATCATCGGCGCTCAACATCGTGAGCCCGCCGGCATAACCTTCCCGCCGGAGCGTCTCCGCGGCGGCATTGCCGGCCGCGCCGCCGCCGATGATCACAACCGACTGGGGCAAGCCTGGCGCCGCCAAGGCGGGCGGTCGCGGCGCGGCCTCGACCTTGTCGCGAACAAAGATGGTCCCGTCCCGCCGCTCGACGCGCCAACAGGACACTGGATTCAGCGCTGGCGCGCGCAGCGCAGCGCCAGTGCGCAGGCTGAAACAGGCGTGATGCCAGGGGCAACGCACCGTTTCGCCGACGAGAAGTCCCTCGCCGAGCGGTCCGCTGTAATGCGAGCAGACGGCGCCTATCGCAAACAGCTCATCGCCCCGGCGCGCCAGCAGCACGGCCTCATCGCCGATATGGCCAACGAGCATGCCGCCATCCGCGAGATCATCGAGCGGGACGCCTTGGCTGAGATCCGGGCCGGCCGCCTTTTCAGCTTCTTCTTCACCCATCGAAATCTCCTCCGCCCATGAGGGAACGCGTTGGCCAAGGCCTGGCGGCGTTTCACGTGGATCACCGACATGACGCGCGCTTGACGTAGACGTTCGCGGCCAATCGAGAGTTCCATCACTCAACTGATTCAGCTTCAGCTTTCGTTTTGCTTTATGTCAGCGTGCGCCCATTTTAGGATCGGCGCTTCCGCGCTGAACCCGCAAAGCAACTATTGGCGTCAGCCAACGAGCGAGTCTCCCTATGACCTCTGCAAAGGCCGCGTTGATCCCGAGCCGCATTAACGTCGCCGAGCTTATGGGAGGGTTCGGCTTCCCGGAGCGCCAATTGGCGCAAGGCGACCTCGTCGTGCGCTCGCCGATCAACGGCGCCGAAATCGCTCAGCTCTCGACATCGTCGCGCGGCGACGTCGAACGCATGATCGGCGAGGCGCATACGGCGTTTCTCGCCTGGAGAACCGTCCCGGCGCCGAGACGCGGCGAGCTTGTCCGCCTTTTCGGCGAGGAGCTTCGCGCCCATAAAGCCGCCCTCGGCCGTCTCGTCTCGATCGAAACCGGCAAGATCCTGCAGGAAGGCTTGGGCGAAGTTCAGGAGATGATTGACATCTGCGACTTCGCGGTAGGTCTGTCGCGCCAGCTTTACGGGCTCACTATCGCGAGCGAGCGAGCGAGCCATAAAATGATGGAGACCTGGCGCCCGCTCGGCGTCGTCGGAATCATCAGCGCCTTCAACTTCCCCGCGGCAGTATGGGCGTGGAACGCGGCAATCGCTCTCGTCTGCGGCGACGCCCTTGTCTGGAAGCCCTCTGAAAAGACGCCGCTCACGGCGCTCGCCTGCCAAGCGCTGCTCGAACGCGCTGCTGTGCGTCACAACAACGCCCCGGCGCGCCTTTCCTCGATCATCCTCGGCGGGCCAGAACTCGGCGAGGCGCTGGTCGATGATCGTCGCGCGCCGCTGGTGAGCGCGACAGGCTCGACGCGCATGGGCCGCGCCGCAGCGCCCAGGATCGCCGCCCGCTTCGGCCGGGCAATCCTCGAACTCGGCGGCAATAATGGCATGATCGTCGCGCCATCCGCCGACCTCGACCTCGCGGCCCGCGCGGTCCTTTTCGCCGCCGCCGGGACCGCGGGCCAGCGTTGCACGACGCTTCGCCGGCTGTTCGTGCATGAAAGCATCTATGATGGCTTCCTGGCGCGCTTGAAAAGGGCCTATGTCCAGATTGCGGTGGGCAATCCGCTGGAGGCCGGAACGCTTGTCGGTCCCCTCATCGACAAGCGCGCCTTTGAGGCGATGCAGGCGGCCTTGGCCGAGGCGCGCGCCGAAGCGGGCGTCATCGCCGGCGGCGAGCGCGTCCATGCCGAGCTTTGGCCCGACGCCTATTATGCGCGCCCGGCCATCGTCGAGATGGCGGAGCAGACGCCGCTCGTTCGCCGCGAGACTTTCGCGCCGATCCTCTACGCCATGCGCTATCGCGATCTCGATGAAGCGATCGCTCGGCACAACGCCGTCGCGCAAGGGCTCGCCTCCTCCATCTTCACCAATGATCTGCGGGAAGCCGAGCTTTTCACTTCAGGCGAAGGCAGCGATTGCGGCATCGTCAATGTGAATATCGGCCCATCCGGCGCGGAGATTGGCGGAGCGTTCGGCGGGGAAAAGGAGACCGGCGGCGGGCGCGAGTCGGGCAGCGACGCATGGAAGGCCTATATGCGCCGCGCCACAACCACCATCAACTATTCGCGCGACCTGCCGCTGGCGCAAGGCATCCGCTTTGACGCGCCGGATGGGTTCGAGTGAGCCTCAGCTGACCCGACCTTGCCCGATGCCCTTTGGAGCCTGTTTGAAAGCCTCTCATCCTTCGAGGCGCCCTCGCCCTTCGAGACGGCCCTTCGGGCCTCCTCAGGGTAAGGGCTCAGGTTTAGTGGAAGCTTTCGAAACAGGCCCTTGGGGAGTTGGCCTCGCGCAAAAATATTTCGCCGGCACAACTCTTCGCGATCCCCCCTGCGTCATCGAAATGTCGTGACGGCGAGCGCTCTTGTGCGCCAAGAGGCTTTTCGACGCGCATCAATTGCGGAGCCGTCCCATGGATTTCTACAGGCGTTTCACTTTCCTCATCTGCGCTCCGGCCTTCGCCGAGCTTGACCTCGAAGGGCTGCGGCTTCAGCAGATCATCAGCGCGATCGAGCGACTTGGCATTCAAGTCGTGCGCGCGCCGCGGATCGAAGACGCGGAGCTCGCCGTCCAGACTGACGCGGCGATCGGCTGCATGGTGGTCGATTGGGGCAAGAAAGGCGTCGAGGGAAAGACGGCGGCGCTCATCAATCTCATGCGCCGGCGCGGCCTCGAAATGCCGATCGTCATGCTCGTGCGGCGCAAGCAATTCGAGGACATCCCCGTCGAGGTGCTCGACTATATTGACGGCTATCTCTTCCTCGCCGAAGAGACGCCGGAATTCATCGCGAGAAATCTCGTGAGCCGCCTCAAGCAATATGCGGAGACTCTGAAAACGCCATTCTTCGGCGCCCTTGTCGATTACGCCGAGCAGGGCAATCAACTCTGGACCTGCCCGGGCCATAATGGCGGCGTTTTCTACGGGCGAAGCCCGATCGGTCGGATCTTCGTCGAACATTTGGGCGAGGCGATCTTTCGCGACGATCTCGACAATTCCGTGCTCGAGCTTGGCGACCTTCTCACGCATGAAGGCCCGGCGCTGCGCGCCCAGAAAGAAGCCGCAACGATCTTCGGCGCGGAGAAGACCTATTTCGTCCTGAACGGCACGTCGTCGTCGAACAAGATCGTGCTTTCGGCGCTTGTCGCCGAAGGCGATCTTGTGCTTTTCGACCGCAACAACCACAAGGCGGCGCATCATGGGGCGCTGTTCCTTGGCGGCGGGATTCCCATCTTCCTGGAGACCGACCGCAACTGCTATGGCCTGATCGGACCGATCTATCCCGAGGCGCTCGATGAGGCGCGCATCCGTGAAAAGATTCGCTCGCATCCGCTCGTCAAAGACCCTGAGGCGTGGCGGCGCGAGCGGCCTTTCCGCGTCGCCGTCATCGATCAATGCTCTTACGATGGGACAATCTACAACGCGCGCATGATCCTCGAGCGGATCGGTCCTCTTTGCGACTATATCCTCTTCGACGAGGCCTGGGCCGGCTTCATGAAGTTCCATCCGATATTCGCCGGCTGCTTCGCCATGGGCCTCCATGAGCTTGGGCCTGGCCATCCGGGAATCATCGCGACGCAATCGACCCACAAGCAGCTCGCTGGCTTCTCGCAGGCGTCGCAGATTCATGTGAAGGACAGCCATATCCGCGGCCAGGAGCGACGGGTCGGGCATCAGCGGTTCAACGAGTTCTTCCTGCTGCACGCATCGACCTCGCCCTACTATCCCTTGTTCGCCTCGCTCGACGTCGGCGCGCAGATGATGAAAGGCCGCTCCGGCGAGATCCTGTGGGACGACACCATCCGGCTCGGAATCGAGCTGCGCAAAAAGCTGCGCGCCGTTCGGAAGGAATTCGAGGAGCGCGAACGCGATCCGGCGCGGCGATGGTTCTTCGACGCCTTCGTCCCCGATCGCGTCGCCATGCCGGCCTCACATCCAGGCGAAGCGCCGCGCGAGATCGCCTGGGAGAGCGTTCCAACCGACGCGCTTGCATCGGACGCGCACTATTGGGAGCTAAGTCCTGGCGCGGCCTGGCACGGATACAGGCATACGGCGCAAAATTTCGCGATGGTCGATCCGATGAAGCTCACCTTGCTCACGCCCGGCTTCGATCGGCGCAACGGCGCCTATGAGGCGCATGGGATTCCGGCGCCGGTGGTGGCGCAATATCTGCGGGAGAACCGGATTGTCCCGGAGAAGAACGATCTGAATTCCCTACTGTTTTTGCTCACGCCGGGAGTCGAGTCGAGCAAAGCCTGGACGCTGCTCAGCGCGCTCGTCGCCTTCAAGCGGCTGCACGACGAGAATGCGCGGCTTGAGGAGGCTATCCCCGAATTCGTCCGGCAAAGGCCTGTCCGCTATTCCGGATTGCGGCTGCGCGACCTCTGCGCCGAGATGCACGGTTTCTATCGCGACAATGGCGTGAGCGCCTTGCAGACGGCGCAATTCGCACCGGACCATCTGCCGGACATGGCCATGCCGCCGCATGAGGCGGTTCGCCAGATGGTGCGCAACAAGGTCGACTATCTTCCGATCGAGAAGGTCTTCGGCCGCGTCGCGACGACCCTCTTCCTTGTCTATCCGCCCGGGATTCCATCGATCGTTCCCGGCGAAAGATTGAATGAGCGCGCAAGGCCCATGCTCGATTATCTGAAGATGTTCGAACGCAGCGCCAATCTTTTCCCCGGCTTTGAGGCGGAAATCCAGGGCGTCTATCGCGAGGCCGAGCCGGATGGATCTATCCGCTTCTACACCTATGCGGTTCGCGAGTAGCGATCGGCGTTGACAGACCAGATCAACGAGAATCGCCGGGAAGAGCGGAGGGAAGAGAAATGTCGCCGGGGCCGAGCGCGCGTTGCATCAAGACAGTGTCGGTCCATTTGCCGAACTTGAACCCTATGGCCCGCAGGAGGCCGGCGCGTTCGAACCCGAATGACTCGTGCAGCAGAAGTGAAGGCGTGTTTTCTGCGTCGATATAAGAAATGATCTGGCGATACCCGGCTTCGGCGCAGGCGTCGATCAACGCCGGAAGCAGATGCCGGCCAACGCCTGATCGAAGATGATCCTTATGCACATAGATCGAATGCTTGACCGCATATCGATAGGCGGGCCGCTTGCGAAAGGGAACAACATAGGCGTAGCCGACGACAGCGCCCGCATGTTCCGCGACAAGGTGCGGGAGACGATGCTTGAGCATCGATTTTCTTCTCCGCTTGATGTCCTCGGGATGAAGCGGCTCCGTCGGATAATCGCCGACGCCATGCTGAACGTGATAGGCGTAGATGGAGATCATGGCCGGCACGTCCTCTTCAGTCGAAGGACGCACGGTGATGTCGAATGGCTGATCGAGCATATCCTGACTTCCGGGCTCTGGCGCTCCAGCCGGCCTGGGCGGGGCGACCGAGATCCCTGCGCCAATCGGGATCTCCAAGGCCGCACGACAGGCTCAAGGATCGAGACGCCTTGCAGAACAATCTCGGACTCCGGCCTATCTGGCTCGATCGACTCAACGCGCCGATCAAGGCGACTCAGTTGAGGAAGCATCATTGAAAAATGAAGGCTTTATGACGGTAGAAGCCCTTTCTCCAAGGCGGGACGAAGAACAGCCCTGCCGGCGCGGGAAAAGCCCTGATCGGGCTTGGGATGGCTATCTGCGTGCGGCTTAAGCGCATTTGACGCGCATCAAACTGTTCCGATAGCGAAAAGCGCATCATGTCGCGCCTAAGACGCTTTGATGGAGGCGAGCATGCGGCTCAGTTCAAGCGCCATTTCCGACGGCGGGCCGATTCCAATCAGCTTCACCTGCGATGGCGAAAACCTATCGCCGCCGCTTGCCTGGAGCGAGGCCCCGAGCGAGACCCGCAGCTTCGCGCTTCTTTGCGACGACCCTGACGCGCCGTCGGGCACGTTCCATCATTGGGCCCTCTATGACATTCCGGCCGATCGAACCGAGCTTGCGCAAGGCGCCGACCGCAACGCCTCGACGGGAGGGTTTCATAGGGCCCTCAACGACTTCAATCGACTGGGCTATGGCGGCCCATGCCCGCCCCGCCGCCATGGACCTCATCGTTATCAATTCAGGCTGCTCGCGCTCTCGGCCGAGCATTTGACGCTGCGCAAAGACCCCTCCTGCCGTGATGTCGAACGCGAGGCGCGCAAATTCGTCCTTGACGAGGCCGGTTTTGTCGGACGCTACGAGCGATGACTTTCTCCAATCCGGAGGTTGGAGCGCCTCGCCGATTTGAGGAAAATCAATCCTTCAACTCAGCAATGGCGTATCTGAAGACGCACAATGCAACGATCGGAGAGGAAGCGTCATGTACAAGCATATTCTCATTCCCACTGACGGCTCCGATCTCTCCAAGCTAGCCATCCAACATGGCATATCATTGGCTAAAGCGACAAAGGCCCGGGTCACGAGCATAACGGTCATAACGCCGAGCCAGCTCTTCACGCTGGAGCCGGATATCATTACGGAAACCGTAGAAGACTATAAAAAGCACATGGTGGCCTTTGCAACCAAATGCCTCGATCAGGTCAAGACCGCGGCGCTTGCGCAAGACGTAAGTTGCGACGTGATGTATGTGGAGCACGATCATCCCTATCAGGCGATCATTGACGCCGCGACCAACCAACATTGTGATTTGATCGTCATGGCTTCGCATGGTCGGCGAGGAATTTCCGCCGTCGTCCTTGGCAGCGAGACCGTCAAGGTTCTCACCCACAGCACGATCCCCGTTCTCGTCTACCGCTAGGGACGACCACGATGGAGCGCGGCCGGTCGGGCAAAGGCGCGCCAACCCTGATCGAGGCGCAGACCGTTGCAATTCCGCCCATTGGCCTGGGCGGAACCTTGCGCATCCCACTTGGAGCCTCCGCGATCGTCATCTTCGCCCACGGCAGCGGGTCCAGCCGATTCAGCCAGCGCAACATGGCGGTGGCCGAGGCGTTGAACGATCAAGGCATAGCAACGCTCTTGTTGGATCTCCTCATCTCCGAGGAAGAGGCTGATCGAGCCAATGTATTCGATATTCCGCTTCTGGCCGACCGCGTCGTTCACGCTATTGAATGGGCCGGGCGCGAGCCAGCCACGCGGGCGCTTCACATCGGGCTCTTCGGGGCGAGCACGGGCGCGGCCGCGGCGCTTGTAGCGGCGGCGCGGCTTGGAGATCGCATCGGCGCAATCGTCTCCCGCGGCGGCCGCCCCGATCTTGCCGGCGCCGCGCTCGACCAAATACACGCGCCGACGCTCCTCATTGTTGGCGGCGTCGACTATGTCGTCATTGACCTCAACGAACAGGCCTTCGCCCGGTTGCGCGGACCGAAAGCGTTGGAAATCGTGCCTGGCGCAAGCCATCTGTTTCCAGAACCGGGCGCCCTCGAGGCCGTGATCGATCTCGCTGCAGAATGGTTCCGACGCTATCTCGTTCCAGCTTCTGGAAAATGAAGCGGCGTCACTGCGACCGAAGGGAGGCCGGCATGAGCTTCAGGAATCGTTCGGATGCGGGCCGAAGATTGGCGGCGAGGCTCGCGACCTACAAGGACCAGCAGCCGGTGATCCTCGCTTTGCCGCGCGGAGGCGCGCCCGTCGCCGCGGAAGTCGCGGCTGCGCTCGAAGCGCCTCTCGACCTCGTCCTGGTGCGCAAGATCGGCGTCCCTCTGCAGCCTGAATTGGCCATGGGCGCCGTTGTCGATGGCGCTTCGCCGATCATCGTCCGCAACGAGGACGTCATCCGCCTCGCGGGCGTCGATGAGTCGGAATTTCAAGCCGTCTGTGATGATGAGCTCGCCGAAATCGAGCGGCGGCGGCAACGCTATATTGGCGATCGCGCGCGGCTCGACGTCAAGGGCCGCGTCGCTATCGTCATCGACGACGGCGTCGCGACAGGCGCGACGACCCGCGCCGCCCTGCAGGCCATCCGTTCGCGACAGCCGCGGAAGCTCGTGCTCGCCGTGCCTGTCGCCCCAACCGATGCGCTCGCTTCCATGCGCGAGGAAGCCGATGAGGTTATCTGCCTCGAAGATCACGAGATATTCGGAGCGATCGGCTATTTCTACGACGACTTCCGCCAGACGACCGACCAGGAGGTCATCGATATTCTGGCGCGCTTCCCCGCCGGATCGGGCGAAGCTGAGCGCGCCGGGCCGGACAGCCCTGACAAATGAGATAGCCCATAGCCGCCCCAAAGACGCATCGCCCTTTCGAAACATTATTCCTCGAATGCCGGCGGCGACGGCTTCTCCTCCTTGGCGCCTTCGATCGGCTCGTTTTCCTCCATAGGAACCTCCGCCTCGATCTCTACCGGCTCGACATCGATCAGCTTCGCATCTTCATCGACGCTCTCGTCATATGAGTAGTGTTTTTCGGTCTTTTTGGGTCCGGCTTCACTGCCTTTGTGGGATTGAACGCTCATATTGATTCTCCTTGCAAGTGACGCGTCTGCATCGAAAGATACAACAAGGATGGTCAGATGAATGAATTCGTCAACATGCGTGCAAATCTTCAATTGACCACGTCGCGTCGGCGCAGCGTCAATCTTCCATCATGCGCCAGGTTGACGGATACATTTAGCGCCGAGCTTTCGCGGTCGAGTATCCGGCGCATCCACTCGACATCGGCGCTCGAAGCTGGGACAAGCTGAAAACGCCGAATCTGAAGCGGTATAAGTTCAAGTGCGGCAAGACGCTCCGTCGAGGGCTCGAAAGAGGCTAAATACATAACGGCGAGATCGCCGCGAAATTCCTCGTAGCCGCGAATGCCCTCATAGTCGTTCAAGAAGTCGCCGCATCCATAGAGGATAAGCCGGTCCTTGTAGATTTCGATGGCCTTCGCATGATGCGAGGAATGGCCGTGGACGATGGAGACATGAGCCCGGTCAATGAGCGCGCGCGCAAATCGTCGTTGCTCCTGTGGAATCTCATATCCCCAATTCGGTCCCCAATGAATGGACGCTATGACCACATCGCCCGGTCGCCGGACGCTCGCCATGAGCTTGGCGATCCGCGCGACGCTTTCATCCGTGAAGTCCGGAAGAAGATTCACTCCGGCGGCCTGTTTCGTGGCGGCCCATTCCCACGGAACGCCGCTTGTCGGCGAAGCGAATGAGAATACGAGAACTCGTCCTTTGTCGGCAATCTCGATAACGGCCGGCGCGCTCGCTTGGGCCAAATCGCGGCCGGCGCCGGCGGTCTTGATCCCTAAGCGTTCGAGCACGTCCAAGGTTTCGAGCAGTCCGGCGCGTCCCCAATCGAGAACATGATTATTGCCGAGAACGCAGCAATCCAAGCGGGCCGCAAGCAGGCGCTCGGCGTTTTCTGGACTCATTCGATAATTAATGCCCTTTTCGACATAGGCGTCGCTGTGCGTAATGCTGGTTTCGAGATTGACGATGCGCGCGTCCGGCGGCGCTCGGCGCCACTCGTCCAAGGCCGCGCCCCAGATATAGGAAGCGTGCGCCGGCGCAGGAATCGGTCCACTCGCTTGCTCGGCGAGCCGAACATAATCTTTGGCTGAACGTATGTAACCTTCATGCAGACAAGGGTCGCAAGGATGCGGCAAGATCTGATCGACGCCGCGCCCCGTCATCACGTCGCCGCAGAGAAAGACTCGAATGATCGGGCTCGCCGCGGGGCGATCGGGTATGGACAGAGCAGAAAAGCTCATGCTCAAGACCTCCGCCGTTGGCGGCTTCAGCTCGGCCAAAGGCCATGCAGATCCTTAGGCGTAACGGCTTTTGCATTTTCGAGCTCGGCGGGCGGCAGACGCGCCGCGAGCAGAGCAAATACCGCGCGGGCGACTTGCTCGGGGTCAATGCCCGGCTCGCGATGCACGCCGTCGTGAATGCGCTCCAAGAAGGCTTGGCGGTTCTTCGTCGGCGCGTGTCTGGCTGCATGCCAGCCCTCGTAGTAGAGGCCGCGCAACAATCGCGGCAAACATCCTCCGATATAGATCGCCTCCTCGCGCGGCAGCCAGTCGCGCAGCGCATGCAGCGCCGCGATCAGGGCCGAATAGGCCTTGTTGCGATCACGCCAGCCAAGCCGCAACGTAAGATCGTCAACCCACTCCGTAGTCTCGCGCAGGACGTTATCGAGTTCTTGCAGGGATCTGATCGCCACGTCTGCGCTCTCTTTCGCCGCGCCGCCCCGACGCTTCAGGCGCGCTGCGAATATCGGCCTGCGGGGAAAGAAAGATCTTGCGACAGATCAAACTCGAGACTTGTTGAACTGCCGCGCCCAGGCAATTTGATTGAAATCAAACGGGCGCGCATCGGACCGACGTAGGTATCCGCCATGCTGCTTTTCGCGCTCAACGCCACCCGGACCTTTGCGGAAGAGATCGCGGCGACGCTCGGGGTCGAGCTCAGCGCGCATGAGGAACGCGAGTTCGAGGACGGCGAGCACAAGGCCCGCCCCCTGGTGAGCGTGCGCGGCGAGGATGTCTATGTCATCCAGAGCCTGCATGGCGGCCCCGACCAATCGCCCAATGACAAATTCTGCCGGTTGTTGTTCTTTCTCGCGACGATGAAGGAAAATGGCGCCGCCCGCGTCACCGCGGTCATCCCCTATCTCGCCTATTCCCGCAAAGATCGACAGACGAAACCGCGCGATCCGGTGACGACCCGCTATGTCGCCAAGCTCATCGAAGCGGTCGGGGCCGATCGCGTCATCACGCTCGATGTGCATAATGTCGTTGCGTTTCAGAACGCATTTCGTTGCGAGACGGTCCACCTCGATACGCGGCGCCTGTTCGCCGCGCGCGCCCTTGCGCTTGTGGGCGATAGAAGAGTTGTCGTCGCGTCGCCAGATCCAGGCGGCGTCAAGCGGGCTCAGCTTTTCCGAGAGACGATCGAAAGCATGCTCGGCAGGCCGGTCGGCGGCGCCTTCATGGAGAAGCGCCGCAGCGCCGGCGTGGTGACCGGAAACCTGCTCATCGGGGACGTCGCCGACGCCACGGTCCTTATCGTGGATGATCTCATCAGCAGCGGCGGCACCATGACCCGCGCGGCGCGCGCCTGCCGCGAAGGCGGCGCAAAGGCGGCCTATGCGTTCGCCGCTCACGGACTCTTCACAGGCGACGCCGCAAGCGCCTTGCGCGATCCTGATCTCGCCAAGACTTTCGTCACGGACACCGTGCCGCCGTTCCGGCTCGAAAAAAGCCTCGTCGGCGGCCGCGTCGAGATTGTCAGCGCCGCGCCGCTCTTTGCAGAGACCATCCTCGCCCTTCACGAAGGCAATTCGATCAACGCGCTTCTGGAAGGCCGGGACTGAGGCTCTACAGCGCCGCAAGCTCCAAATATTGCTTGGCCAGCGGCAACCATTTCTCCGGCTTGCGCTGGTCATGCTCCAGAATATGGACAAGCGACAAGCGGGCGCGCAAACAGGCGCGATAGGCGCGATAGAAGGAAACGAGCTCAGGCGACGGGTCGTCGCCTGAATGCTCGGCATAGGCGCCCAGAAGGACCGGCCCGATCCAATCCGCGCCGAGCCGGCTGCATTCCAGGCCAAGATAGGTCAGCTCGTCCACCGGATCGACAAGCCGGAGCCGCCGGTTGAACTCGAGGCAATCGATGATGACCGGCGGATAATCGAGACAGACATGCTCCGGCCGAAGATCGCCATGTCCCTCGACAATTCGGCCGGAGTCCACGCGCGCTTTCAGCACATCGCTCCGGTTGCGCAACATGTCCTCGACAAAATCCAAGATCCGTTCGACGCGCCCGCCGTCAAGAGCAAATTGGGGGGCGGCGAGCACCGCTTTGTTATGCGCGTGCTCTTCAATGAAATTGGCCACATAGGCCGCCGGCGCGAGATCCGCAGGCAGAGCGCGCGCGTAGAACCGGACCAGCCGCTCGGCGACCGCATCTATTTCCTGCCGGGCCACCATCCCGGCGAGGATCGCGCTATCGAGCATGCGGTCGCGCGGGAGACGCCGCATGACGACCAGCCAGTCGACCGTGCGCCCCTGCCCCTCTATCGCGAGGCGTCCGTCGTCGCTCCGGGTCAAGGGCGCCACGCCTAGATAAACGTCTTCGGCTAGCCGACGGTTGAGCCGCAGCTCCTCACGGCAATCTTTTTCACGCGCCTCTATCGATCTGAAATCGAGGAACGAATGCCGGACGGGCTTCTTGAGCTTATGGACGCGCTCGCCCGCCAGGAAGACCCAGGACATATGGGTCTCCTCAGCCGCGACCTCCGCCGGCCTAGGATAATAGGCCTCGGGGCTCTGGAGGAATTCAACCTTTTCCTCAAGGGAGGTCTCGGGCGCATCGTTCAAGCTGAGCTCGGTCATTCGCAAGCTATTTGTCATCATAAGGTCGAGGCGTAAACTGTTGACTGAGATCAAGGCGAGCGCCCTTCGACGCCCTCACTTTGATAACTGCCTCGCCGGAGCCGCCGGAGGCCGAGCATTTGGAGAATAGACATGACCACGCTCGCCCCGCCGCCGCCACATCTGGCGCGCCTGTTCAATCGCCTCGACGCCGCCGATGCAAGCGACCCGCTCTTGAGGATCGAGCTCGAATTCTGGCGCAACAAACGCGGAAGCCGACTCATGCCGACGGCCGACGATCTTGCTCCGGAGCCGGATCTCATTGCGGCGCATATTTTTGTCTTCAAGCGCTCCAACGGGACGAATGAATGGGAAGCAAGCCGCGCCGGCTCTGAGGCCGCCGCTCTACTTGGACTGGCTTCTCAAGACAAAAGGCTTTCGAAATTGCTCGCGCCGCGCATTGCCGCGCGTCTGCGGCGCCTCTTTGAGACCGTCGCTGAAACGGCCGAGCCTTTGGCCGCCGCGTTCGAGCTTCGCGTCAAGCCAGATCGCCGCCTGTGGATCGAAATTCTCGCGGCTCCGCTGTCATCCGATGGGCGCCATGTCGACGGCGTGTACGGCGGCATAACATCCCGCCTGGAGGCGGCGGCTCCGGCCGCGCGCTGACACCCCCGCCGATCTTGCGACGCCTTTGCTGCTGGCGCCGCTTCTAATGCGGGCCATCATAGGCCGAAGGGATAGGTGTCGGGCGCGCCATGCGGCCGCCCGCCTGCGAGCGGCGTCACGGCGCTGGTTTGCTCGAACCAGACATAGGCGTCGAACTGATCGGCCAAGACGGCTTGGAAATAATGGCTCGATAATTCCGTTTCAGGCCGGTAGACGACTCCAATGGCCCGCTCCAGCCGCGGCTTCGACAGGATTTCCCGCAATTCGCTTTTGTCGCCCGCTCGCCAATCGGTCAGGGAACGCTCGACAAAGGTCTGCCGAAAGACGCGCTCATGGCTGTCGGGACGCGCGGGGATGATCGTCTTCACTTCCATGGGTCCGTCCCAATCGCTCGCCGCGGCGACAGTCCCGCGATCCGTGCCGAAGCCGATCAGCGCCGCTGAGTCGCCGAAGGCCGAGCGGCACGATTCGCCGATATTGAACTCGCCTTGCCAGCCCATGGCGGTCGCGGCGGCGTTGCCGATATGAGAGTTGTGCGCCCAGACGACCGCCTTCGCATCGCCGCCGCGGGCCGAGAGCAACCGCGTGAGCGTATCGAACATGTGGCGGTCGCGCAGATTCCACGATTCGGTCGAGCTGCGATACATCAGCCGATAATAATGCTCCGCCGCCCGCACCACCCGGGCGTTTTGCGCGGCGTCAAAAAAGGATTGTCCATCACGGCGGACATAGGCGAGCCGGCTCTCGAGCAGCGCGCGCAATTCCGCCACGACCCCTTCCTCGCAAGGCGACTTGCCGAGACGGAGCGCAGCTTCGCCATAGCGGGAAGGATCGTCCTGCCACGGCGTAAGGCAGCCGTAGCGACCACGGGCGGCCTTGGCTTCCTCGGGGTCGACCCGATCAAGATAAGCGAGAACGGCGGCGATCGAGCTTCCCAGACTATAGATGTCGAGACCGCGAAATTCGGTTCGAGCCTCTACAGGCAGCTTCTCATTATGCGCGCGCAGCCATTCGAGAAAATCATGCACTTCGACATTGCGCCACATCCAGACCGGGAAGCGCGAAAAGGCCTCCTCGGGCGATGGTTCATGCGCTTTCAGGCGCACATGGCGGTCGATCCGCGCGGCGTCCGGCCAATCGGCCTCGACGGCGACGATATTGAACCCATGCTTTTCAATGAGACGGCGCGTGATCGCGGCGCGGGCCTTGTAAAATTGCGATGTGCCATGCGTCGCCTCCCCGAGAAGAACCACTTTCGCATCAGCGAACCGATCGAAAGGCCTGCCGAAATCCTCCGCTGCGTCCGGCGAGGGCAAAGGCTCGCAAGACGCGCGAAGAATCGCCGCCGCCTCATCGGCTCCTTGGGCCCGCAGCGCCTCGGAAAAGAGAAGGTCGGCCATGACGGGCCCTCATCTGGAGCATGATCGAAGGCGGCCCAGCGTCGATCTCCGGACCTAAAGCAAATGGTGCTTGCCGATCGCGCGAACCGTGCTGGCCTGCGGGCCTTTTTCTCCGATCTCCTCGACAAAGCGGACCTCGGACCCGACCGTCAAATGATCGAAGGCGCTGTCGAGAACGCTGTTGCGGTGGAAGTAGACCTCACGGCCGTCAGGGGTCTCGATGAATCCATAATCCTCTCCGGCGAGGAATTTCGATACGCGGCCATGATCCTCCACTTCGTGCGGCTTGACCTGACCGCGCAGCTCGCGGGCGACGTCCTCGATTTGCCGCTGCGCCGCGGCGAAAGCGTCCTTGATCGCGACTTCGACATGCTCATGTTCCGGCGCATCGCCGTGCGTCTTGGTGACGATGACGTCCTTGTGCTCCGGCATCGCGATGCGAATGTCGATCTTGAATAGATCGCCGCTGCGATGTCTCGTCTGCGGCGCGATGACCGTCACGTTGCAGCTCGTGATCCGGTCGTGAAATTTCTCCAGCCGCTTGGCGTGTTTTTCGACTTCGGATCGAATCGCCTCCGACGGCTCCGAATTCTGGAATGTGATTTCAAGCGGCACTTGCATTTGTAATCCCCTATCTCAAGACCTGTTGCGTTCAAGATTGCGTGGCTGGGTCTGTGCAGCGGACCCGCCTGATCGAGGATGGCGGTCGCCGAACGTGAAACGCCGCTGCTCGCGCGACGCTTCCCGCAATGGCGCCCTCACTCACAGACGGCCGGTTTCGAAGCCTTCGCAGGACAGATCGAACTTTGAGAGACCTTCCTCGAGAAAGTCCGAAACCTGCGGGATGCCGATCAGATAATCGGCGGTCGAGCCCTGGCGTCGGCTCCGCGCCTCCGAAACAGCGATCTTCCATTCCTCCGGGGAGAAATCGCCGCGTCCCAGCCAGCACAGCGCGACGAGCTCGCATTGCTCGTCTTCGTCCATGCTATCGATGAACTCCTTCAGCTCCTTGCGGACGCTATCGTCCTTCTCCGACGAGTAGACGCTTACGAAATTGTCGTCGCTCGCGTTGGAGGAATCATCCACATCCGCATCTTCGTCCTGGACGTCGAACTCGCGCGCCTTGATGATGACGAAGCAGACTTTGTCGGAGTTGATATCGGGCATTGTTGGCTCCCTGCCGCGCTGCGCAGTCGCTGATCTTCTAAGCCCGCCGGCAAGGCGGAATCTTGCGCCAGATCAATTCAACGGCGCCCCCCGCGCGCCTATGCTGAATCTTGACAGGAACGTGGGGACATCGGCGCGGTTGCATATTAGCTCTGCGACAGTTGCGCCGCGTCGCGAATGGTCCCCGATAGAAACGCGACGAAGTTCAAACCGCTTAATATTCGTTCACGCACCGCTTGTATGATCTCGAGGCGCTTGTTCGGGTTTCGCCGCAATCGCTCCATCTTGGAATTCAGCTCTTCCGCATTGCGGTACATGAACTGTTCCGCCAGGGCTCCAAGCTCTTGATGGAGGTCCTCCTTCCAGTCGACGAACATGAATCCGCCCGCCGCAAAACAGTTCAACACCTTTGCGTTACTCCCGTGAATGAAGGGCGTATGGGTGATGTCAACGGCAAATTGGTAGCGCGCATAAATCTCGCCGAGCTTTTCAAATGGAACGCTACCCATTGCATTGAATAGACCGGAACGGCCGAGGTCCGCGACGAAATCCGGATCGGTGAAGCCACCGTAAAAGTCGATCGGCGCCGCGAGCGATTTGAACACGGTTGTCCTGAAGGCCGTCAAGACGACGTCGGTCGTCAGCGGCCGTCCGAGCGACCAAAAGAATGAATGGTCGGGGTGAAGCTCGGCGATCCCCGCCGCAACCTTTTGGGCGGCGATCTCTTCGTAGGCGCGCCAGGCGGCCGTTCCCCAGTCCTTGCACTTCACATGGGTCACGTAGTCCTTGATCTCTTGCACCACCGGGTCGTCGCCATAGGCCGAGATGGCGCCGCCGGCGCTCAGATTGCCGACGAAGAGGACGCGATCCGTGATCAGACCGTTCGGCGGCTCTGGCTGGCCGTTCAAGAAGATATTGTGGCCCGGAACGACATAGCGCCGAACCGAGCCAGGCTTCCATACGCCCAATCGGTCGAAGACCTCGATATGCCCGGAGTCCGGCACATAATGGATAAAATTCTTGCGGACGAGACCATCAGTGAGCTTTGCGAGGCTGCCCGGAAGCGACTCCTGCCGCTGGACCGGCGCATAGCCGAGCAGAAACTGCGGCGCATGCGTGATCAGATGGTCCCAGAGCATGATGATCGGCACGCCTAGCTCATCGGCGAACACATTGCCAAGTGGCGTCGGGCGCTGCGGAAACGTCAGATAATCCCGAAACCTTTTCTTGTAATAGGAGGCGCGCTTATCGAGGATGAGCCCATAAGACGAGTTCGGCAGCGACAAGCCGACGTTAGGCTGAAATTTCCGTGCCGCCTTCATTTGGGCGGCGAACCTTGCGTCGCTGCCGGACAGATAGGCGTCGCAGTCGAACAGGAATATGTTTGGAAAGCTCAGCCTGAGCGATTCGACGATCGTGAGCGCGTTCTGCCAGTCGTTGCCGCCGAAATATTGGCGCGGCGGCATTGCTATGATCAGACGTATTGAATCATATTTTTCGTTCTGACTCATCGAAACAGCCGCTTGCCCTGAAATGATTGCGGTAAACTTTGCCGGACAGGACGCCGACGATCAGGATAGCGTCGCGCCGGACGTGCGCGCCGCTTGAAGAATATTCGCGACCGCATCGGAGACGATGTCGACGAATTCAAGAGGCATTGTCGGGTAGAATGGAAGCGACACGGTCTCGTCTCCCATCCGTTCGGCGATCGGAAAATCGCCCGCGCGATGGCCGAGAGCGTCGGCGAAATGCGTCAGGAGGTGGATAGCGCGATAATTCACGACGGTCTGAATCTGCCGCTTGTTCAATTCCGCGATCAAGCGATCCCTCTGGCCTTCGCCGACCCAGATTGGGAAGAGATGACGCGCATGCACCGCGTCGGCGCGGGTTGTCGGCATCCGAACCGTAGAAATTTCGCTCAGCTTATCGGCATAGCGCCTGGCGAGCTTCTCACGCTCGCCGAGCTTTGCGTCCAGCCGCTTCAATTGCGGAATCAGGATGGCCGCCTGAATATTGTCCATGTTGTATTTCCAGCCCAACAGGGTGGCGTCCCAATGGACATATCCTTCGCGATGACGATCGGCGGCCGTCTTCGTCATTCCGTGCAGGCGCAGCAACCGCAGCTTATCTACCAGATCGTCGCGGTCCGTCGCGACGGCTCCGCCTTCCCCGCAGGTCAGATTCTTCGTCGCGTAGAAACTAAAGCATGCGGCGTCCGAGAGCTGGCCCGGCCGGACCCCGTCGCGAACGCCTTCCACGCAATGGGCGCAATCCTCGATGATCGCGAGGCCGCGCCGGTCGGCGATCTCACGCAGTGCGCGCATATCGCACATCAAGCCATAGAGATGCACGGGGAGGATCGCCCGCGTGCGCGGCGTGATCGCCGCTTCGACGCGAGCCGCGTCGAGATTGCCGGTGTCCGGCTCGACATCGACGAACACCGGCGTGGCGCCCGCCTCCTGGATCGCCGTCGCCGTCGCAATGAATGTCATTGGCGTCGTGATCACCTCATCGCCCGGGCCTATGTCGAGGGCGAGAAGCGACATGTGAATCGCGCCGGTGCAGCTCGTCACCCCCAGCGCGTGGCGCCGGCCGAGATAATCGGCGAACATGCGTTCGAATTGCGCAACCTTGTCGCCTGTGGTGAGGATTGGCCCTGCGAATACATCAGCGATCTCATCGAGCTCCGGCCGGCCGAGGTCATGACGATAGAACGGCACCGGTTGGCTCAATGAAGTTCCCTCTTTCCGGCGGCGTTGATGATCGGGATATGACGCATCCAACGCTGTGGAGTCCACCAGTCCTCATTGGCCACATACCACGAGATCGTTTCGCGCAAGCCGTCTTCGAAAGAGACGCTTGGCTTCCAGTCCAGGGCCTCGATCGCCTTTGAAGCGTCGCAGGTATGCCGGAAGACCTGGCCCGGCCGGTCTCCGGTGAAATGAATAGGACTGGCGGAATTATGCATCGTGGCCTTCACGGCTTCGGCGATCTCGCGCACGCTGACGTCCCGTCCCGTGCCGAGATTGAAGACCTCGCCGATAATCTTGCTGCGCTCCGCATGGATCAGTTTATCGAGCGCATCGCAATGATCCTGGACGAAGAGAAAGTCGCGTCTGGCCGAGCCGTCGCCATGCACATTGAGGGGCTCCCCCAAAAGGCAGCTCGTGACGAAGCGGGGGACGACTTTCTCGAGATGCTGAAAAGGACCGAAATTATTGAAGGGTCGGACGATCACAGTCGGAATGCGATAAGTCATCCAGTAGGAATAGACGAGGCGATCCGCCCCGCATTTGGCGGCGGCATAGGGGCTCATCGGGTTCAGAGGATGGTCTTCGTCCATGATCGAGCCGGTGGCCGTGCCGTAAACCTCGGAGGTGGAGATATGGACAAACAGCTCGACCCGGTCACGATGGCGAAGAACGGAATTGGCGACGACCTGGGTGCCAAGAACATCGGTCTCGAAGAAAAGGCGATTGTCGAAGATCGAGCGGGTCACATGCGACTCGGCTGCGAAATGCAGGACGACGTCGGAGCGGGAGACAAGAGAGTCGACGACATCGGCGTTCAGCACATTGCCGTACCAGAACTCGAAGCGGTCGCTGTCGAAACTGTTTTCCGGCAGGTTCGTGATGCTGCCGGCATAGGTCAGCGCGTCGAGGACAAGGATCTTGTAATCGGGATATTTGCGATAGATGTGGCGGACGAAGTTGCTGCCAATGAAACCGGCGCCACCTGTGATCAAAAGCGTCTTCACGCGTTCCCTCTCAGTACGGAATTGCTGTTAGACCCGACATTGAGCACCAAGTCCAGCGCCGAGAGGCAGGGAATGAAATCTCCGTGGAGCTGCGGATATGTAGGGTGATTGAAGTTCTGCCATTCTACGCCGATCCCGGCGTCGAGGAAAAGCCCAGTGTCCAGATAGTCCTGGGCGGCATTCCCGGACAGATATTTGCTCGCTGAGAAATGCTGGCAGATCGCCAAGAGACGCCCGCTTTTATCGCCCTCGATCCCGAGCTCGGACGACCTGAACAGAGGCCGCCGAAATGAGAGCCATCGACACATCATGTCGACGATGGCGAGGTCAATATCCACGAGAAACCGCCAGGTTTTCGTCAGCACGGCTTCGAGCTCCGGGAGATAATCCGCGACATAAGGAGCCCGCGCATAATTCTGACGAATGGCCCCGATGATCTTGCGCGGCCAGTTTTGCTGATAGTCGATTTCGGCGTCCAGGATCCTTTGACCGTGCTTGCTGCTATGCAGCACAGGAATCGTGACCCACGCCGGGCCCGACGGCGACTTGATCCGATTGCGGTTGCGCCAGCCATGCTTGTCGAACTGCACGTCATCATAATAGACGAACACGTCGCTGCGAAACATCTGGTCAAAGAATCCGAGCCACGGCAAAAAGCCTGGTTGAAGAATCACCACCGTGGTCAACCCGCATCCTCCAGAGCCGAAGGACGCCCTAATAGGAAATTTTGGCGCAAGCGACAAGCAATGGCGCCTTTTTGCGCAAGGCGCCGGCGCGGAGGGCTCCTCACGCGCATCGCCCGCAAAACGCCTGCGCAAAATCCACGAGATCCTGGTCCAGCGACGGAGCAAAGCAACTGCCGTCCACGCGGTCCCATGCGGCCCATCGCGGTTGCCGCTTCCCATCCAACGTAAGTTCGCCGCGTTCGATCGCGCGCACGACTTGGAGCGCGAGGGGCACGGCGCGTTCGAAAAGCCTGCGCCCGAGCGTCGTCTCCGCGTCGCCCGCGAGGATCGGCGCGATCGCCTGCCCGAGGATCGGGCCATCGTCCATCCCCGCGCCAACCATGTGAACCGTCACGCCGGCGACCCGCATGCCGCTCCCCAAGGCCTTGCGCACCGCCCCGAAACCGGGGAATAGCGGCAAGAGCGACATATGGACATTGAATATCCTGCCTTGCAAAACGTCGATCGTCCGCTCGGCGAGAAGCTTGTCGAAAGTGAGCCCGAGCCAATCGATCCGATGCGCCGCGAGAGCCGCCGCGAACGCATCGTGAAAGGCCTCCGGAGCCTTGCCGCGTCCTCCTTCAATCAATTGCGAAGCTACGCCGCAGCGGCTAGCGACCGCTTCGATGGCCGAGGGCGCACTGACGATGACCAAAGCAGGCTTTGTCGTAAGGAGGCCCTTCGCGTTCGCCTCGATGACCGCCTCCAGGATGCGGCCGCGCCCACCGACGCCCCACGCCAGGCGCAACGCGTTGGATTGCATCAATCCTCCAATCAGGTCGCCGTCCGCCCAGGCGGACAGCATCGAGCGCGCGCCGCGCATCTCGGCTCAAAACAGCGTGAACTCCGTTTTTCACGCCGCGCCGAAGAACTTCTCCCACCATAGCTGGAACATCATCAAGTTCCAGATCCTCGGACCATGGTTGGCGGAGCGCGCATAATGCGCATCGAGGACGGCGCGGACCTTTTCCGGCCGGATGAGGCCATGCGCGGCGAGGCGCGGCGGCGCCAGCGTCGCTTCGACCTTGTCGCGGAGATTGTGCAAAAGCCAATAGTCCATCGGCAGGACAAAGCCTTCCTTGCGGCGATCGATCACGGACTGTGGGATCAAGCCGCGCACCGCCTCTTTCAAGATGTGCTTTTCGCGGCCGTTATGGATCTTCAGCGATCCGGGAATGGTCGCGGCGTACTCGATCAGGCGATGGTCGAGAAAAGGCGGCCGGACCTCGACCGAATGGGCCATCGACAGCCGATCGACGAAGGCGAGCACCTGGTCAGGCAGCAGGGTCGTGAAATCGCAATAGAGGGCGCGGTTCAGCGGGTCCTTCGTCTGCGCTTCGGCGTAACGCTTGGCGATGAGATCGCGGGTCTCGACGCCGCCTGACAGAGCCAGCATCTTATCCGAAAGCAGCTCTTTCTTTTCGCGATCGCTCCAAAGGTAAAGAGAGGCGCGTCGATCGACCTCGCCGCCGCGGTCGAAGACCGCTGACAGATAGTCCAGATTATCGGAAAAAGGCGTGAGCAGCTTTGCTTCCTCGGGCGTGAGACTTCCCCGCGCCCTATCCCGCAACTTCTCAAGATAATGCAGCGGCTGCGCGAGCCGATGCGCGAGATAGCTGCCGAACAATTCGTCCGCGCCGTCGCCCGACAATGCGACCTTGACATGCTTGGCGATAAGTCGGGTCACGAAATAGGTCGAGGTGACGCCGGAAAAGGGTTCGTCGAAGGCGTCGAGCACTGCGTCGATGCTGTCGGCGACCTCTTGAAATCCTAAGACATATTCATGATGATCGGTCCCGAACTCGCGCGCGACAAGGCGCGCATATTCCTGATCGGCGGCCTTATTGTCCAACTCATCGGAATAGACGAGCGAAAAAGTCTGAACCGGTCGCCCGCCGATCTGCGCCATGAGCGCGACAACGCTTGAACTATCCACCCCGCCGGATAGATAGGCCCCGAAGGGAACGTCCGCGCGCATCTGCAAGCGGACCGCATCCTCGAGCAGAGCCCTGACGCGCGCTGCGGCCTCCTGCTCTCCAAGCTGAAGATTCTCCGCAAAGACCGGGCGCCACCAAGTCCGCTGGGTAAGCGCGCCGTTTTCGAAGACCGCGAATTGCCCAGGACCGAGCTGTTGAACGCCGCGGAAGGCGCTCCACGGGGCCGGAATATTTTTCAGGCTCAGATAGTGCGACAGCGCGGCATAGTCGGGCTCGCGCGAGACGGAAGGATGCTGCAGGATCGACTTGATTTCGGAGGCGAAGATGAGGCGCTCGCCCGCCCTTGCGAAATAAAGCGGCTTGATCCCGGCCCGATCGCGCGCAAGCAGCAGGCGGCGGCGCGGCATGTCCCACAAGGCGATGGCGAACATGCCATTGAGCTTGTGGAGAAACGCATCGCCATGTTGTTCGTAGAGATGGACGATGACTTCAGTGTCGGAATGATCGGTCCGAAAGCGGTGCCCTTGCGCTTTCAGCTCCGCCTGCAGCTCAGGATAATTGTAGATCTCTCCGTTGAAGACGACCGCGATTGTGTGGTCTTCATTGAAAATGGGTTGCTGGCCTGTCTCCAGATCGACGATCGCCAATCGACGCATGCCGAGCGAGACGTCGCCGTTTTCCCAATGGCCAGCTTCATCCGGACCACGATGCGCAACGACATCCGTCATGCGCTGCAAGGTTCGCCTGTCGGGCCCTCCCGTGAAACCGCATATCCCGCACATGCCGAAGTCAGGAAGCCGCGCCGTCGCCGGCGGCCGCTGATTGGAAATCATCGTCAAGGCTCAACCGGCCAAGCTTTGTCTGCCTGTTGGCTTCGGCGTCCTTCACGACCTTCCAGTAATTATGCTGCCAGGAGCGATATTTCCAATCGGGGCAGGTCCGGCACATGGAAATGTCATTGCCCTCACGCGCGAGATGTTTGTCGCGATAGTGCTGGAACCCTTCGCCATGCCAGATGTCGCGAATGCTCTGCTCGCCAACCATCCCCATGCTGGTGTTTGCGGCGATGTCATAGCCGCAGACCATCACATTGCCGCGGCTATCGATATTGAGCCGCTCGAAGATGAAGGGACAGGGCACGTCCTCGGTGTTCAGATAAGGTGCCGGATCGGCCGAGCGCGACGCGTCGAGATCGGTATTGACGCCCCAGGTCAGGAACTTGCGCTTGATGAAATTATCGACGCCGATTTCATCGCGCCAGAACTTCTCGACCGCGTCAATGTCGACGCCCTTCTGATTGACTCCCGAGGCGACAATCTTGGATGCGCTGCCCAGGCTGTTCCGCATGTCGATCATGCGGCGCGCGTTTTGAAGCAGCCGCTCCCACTTCAATCCCTTGCGCACAATGGCGTAAGTTTCGGGATCGCGGGCGTCGACCGAGAATTCGATCATGTCGAGCCCCGCCTCGAGCAGCGGAAGCGAGTTTCGCTCCGTAAAAGCGGAGCCGTTGGTGATGAGCCCGATCTTGCAGCCGACCTTCTTGGCGTAGGTGAACAGCTCCACGGCTTTCGGGTGCAGCATCGGCTCGCCGCCGCCGGAGATGCGCAGATAGGCCCCATGCGGCCCGGCCTCGTCGGCGATCTTCTTGAAGATCTCCTCCGACATGAAAGGAGCGTCTTTATAGGTGTCGCGAATATTCGAGTTCGTATAGGGGCAATGCGGGCATTCCGCGTTGCAGGGATAGACGAAGGACAAAACCAGCATCATCGGAAACTCGGCGGCTTCCGGCCGTAGCCCATATTCTTCCTGCACATGCGTCGGCGGGCTCGCCTTGCCGCGCGGCGCGACAGGGCTCTCGCTGAGAGCGGCTTCAGTCATGTTGCACCTCGAACTCGCTTGGAAACTCGCTTGGAAAATTGTCCCGGCTGACCCTGAAGTCGGTGGTCTCCGGGTCATACCAGAACGGCCGCGTTCCCGGCGCGTTCTTTTTCTCATATTCCGCGCCGGCGGTCTGCCAATCGCGGCACCCTTTGCAAACCTCGGGCATATCGCTCCAACGATGTTCGCGATGCGGACGCCGCAGCTTCTCGCCGAGGATGGCCCAGAGTTCGCGCACCGTCATGTCATTGGCGTTGCCGGCCTTGAACATCCCCTCATAATCGACGGCGCAGGCGACGACGCTGCCGTCCTGGTGGATGGCCATCGTGTTATTGCCCCATGGGCAGGCGATGCGGAAAGGCGTTTCGTGGTCGATCCGATCGGAGCGAATCGATCCGCTCGCCGTCCATTCAAGCTTGGGCCTAACCTTGACCTCCGCGCCGCGATCCTGCCAATATTTGCGGAAGGGTTCGACCTCGTGCTCGTTTTCGGCCATCAAGGAAAACTGGCAGATGATCGCCGGAAATTCTCCGCCGCTCGCCTCCTTGCGACGCAGCAATTCCTCGACCCCCGCGTAAGTCTCCTCCCATTTGCCGAGATAGCGGATCTTCTCGTAGGTTTCCTTGGTGTAGCCGTCCAGGCTCAGAATAAACCGCTTCAATGGCGAGCGAAGAATGCGGTCGATATGATTGAGCCGCAGCAAAAGGCCGCCGTTCGAATTCAGGACGAGATTGGCGCAGCCGACCTCGGCGGCGTAATCGATTCGATCCCAAATCTCCTCGCCCATCCCGAGCGCCTCGCCGTAAAAGGTCGGCCAGATTTCCGTATCAGGCGCCTCGCGGCCGATTTCAGTGACGATCTTGTCCCAAAGGGCGCGCTCCATCGGCCGCTTCGGACGAATCAGCTCCTTATGCGAACAGTGAACGCACTGCTGGTTGCATCGCGACGTGTTCTCTATCACAAGCTGCGGCGGATAAGCGAATTCACGGAGTTTCGACTCGATGGACAGGAGCTTTGCTTCGATAGCCTTTTCCACGGCGGAACCTTTCGAAAGACCGGCAGGATGGGCGTTCGCCCTGGGGGTCCTGGAGCAAAACGGATCGCGACCAGCCTGGTGCGGCGGCGCGCGAGTCAATAGATTTAGCGAAACCTTATCATGGCGGCACCTAACAAAAGTACAATTTTTGTAGCGTCAACAGATAAAACGTGAACATTTGTGGCAATAAAGCGGCCGGCGCCCAGAGCAACCGCGAGCCGCGATGGTTTCACGCGCGAATCATCTATGACTCCCAGCGGGACTACGCCCGCCACGCGCGTCATTAGTCCAATTTTCATCGATCGACTACGGCCAGCGCGCCTCGCAATGCGCCGTCGCATGAAGGCGTCGCGGCGGAGTCGGGCCTCAACTATTGGCGCCCTCGGGACGGAAGGCGCCCGGCGGGATCAAGCCCGGCGTGACGTAAGCATGGTGCAGCGCGTCGAGCTGCGCCCAAAGCACATCGCATTTGAAACGCACCGCGCCGACGCAGGCCTCCTGCTCCGCGCGCGTCTTCGCATTCGCCTTCACATAAGCCAGCGCAAAATCCGCGTCGCGCGGCGCCTGCGAAAGGCGGCGCTTGAAATAGGCCATCACGCCATCGTCGATGAAACTGTAATTCTCCAGCATGCCGGCGATGCGCTCGCGATGGATGGAAGGCGCAAAGAGCTCGGTGAGAGATGAAGCGACAGCGACGACCAGAGGCTGCTCGCGCACGAAGCGCACATAGGATTCGACGATGTGCCTTGTCGCCGGAAGGGCGCCGCGGAACGAGGTCACATAGTCGCGCTCAAGGCCGAGGCCGTCGGTGAGTATGAGCCAACGCTCGATCCCGCCGGGCTCATCGCCAAACCCGTCGTGATCATGGATGCGGCGAATCCATTCGCGCCGCAATTCACGATCATGCACCCGGCTGATGAAAGAAGCGTCCTTGCGCGGCACAGCCTCCTGATAGCAATAGCGGTTGAGCGCCCAGGCCTGGACCTGGCCCTTGTTGAGCTTGCCGCCATGCAGGAGCTTATGAAACGCATGCTTGTCGTGATAACGCTCGGCGCCGACGGCGCGAATCGCCGCATCAAACTCTTCGGGCGACCAGAGCTCGGACGCGCTGGCCTGCGGTCGCGGCGTCTGATTCATAGAGACAGCTCCATTCCATCGTAACCGATCTCCCAGCCCGCCGCTTCCGCCGCCTTTCGCTCGGGCGAAAACTCATTGAGCACGGGGTTCGAATTATTGATGTGAATATAGACCTTGCGCTCGACGCCAAGCGGCGCGAAGCTGGCGATCGAGCCCTCGGGACCGGACATATTGACGTGACCCATGCGCGCGCCGGTCTTGCCGAGAAGGCCCTGCTCGATCATTTCATCGTCATGCCAGAGCGTGCCGTCGAAGAAAACAAGTTTCGCGCCGGCAAGCCGCGCGGCAAGCTTCTCATCGATTTTCGCGCAGCCGGGAATGTAGAAAAAGGCTTCGCCCGTGGCCGGATCGCTGATGCGCAGGCCGAGCGTATCGCCAATCTGCGTGCCGAAATTCGGCCCCGCGGCGGCGTCTTCAAGATAAAGCGCGATTTTGCCTTCGACCGCGAACGCCTCGACGACAAGGCCGAGATCGACGCCCGCGCCGATGATTTTGGTCGGCGCGTCAATCGTCAGAATTTCTCTCCCGACCAGATTGGCGGCGAGCACGTCAAAAAGCGCATTGCCCGCGAGCACGTCCAGGACCCGCCTCGACGCATAGATCGAAAAGGCCTGCGCCTCCCGCAGCGTCAGCAAGCCCGCGACATGATCCACGTCGCCATTCGTCAGCACGACCGCCTTGATCGGGCTGTTGCGAGAGGCGCCCTCGATGCGCGCCGCAAGCGCAGGATTTTGCACGAGCTGCGCCCCGAGATCGGGGGAGGCGTTGAGCAAGATCCAATTCGCCCCGTCGCGGCTGACGCCGAGCGAGGATTGCGTCCGCGCCCGAAACCCGGGCTTGCCCGCCCTCGCCGCCGCGCAGTTGCGGCAATTGCAGTTCCATTGCGGAAAGCCGCCGCCGGCGGATGATCCGAGAATTCTGATGAACATCTGCGCCTTTAGGATTGAACTGCGAACTGGAGCCGTTGCACCGGATGGCGGCGGCGCATTCGCGTCGCTTCGCCCGAAGTTCTCCCTAATTCTCCGCCAACGAAAAGTCTAATGATCGGTTTGGTGGCGACATAGGCGTCAATCGACGGAAATTAGCGCCTTGTCACATTCGGAGCCTTGGCTTGTCAATGACGGACAGGCGGCTTGGGGGAGACGAACGATGGCCGCGACAATCAGCGGCGCCGCTGGCGTTAGGCTTGCCGGATCTCCACCGCATGATCCTTGAGCTTATGGAATAATTCTGGCCGCATCGCATGACCCTACGCGTCGGCAAGATCTGGCGGCCGACCAAGAGGTAGAGCAAATCTCCGCTGCAGCCGAAGCCGACGCCCTATTTTGGCCCAAAATACCGAAAGAAGTAACGGTTCTCGCGTCGCTTCCAACGCCGACGCCGTTTGAGGATAACAATGCTCCGCACATTCGCCCGCGTCGGCCTCTTTCTCGCGCTTTTGAGCGGAGGCCCGGCTTTCGCCTTCGACAACCCGCTCAAGGGCGTTCAGCTCGCAAGCCTTAATCCGCTCGAACGCGGTCCGCTTGCGGATTTCCTCACCTTGTTTCGGCAGCAGGCCATACCGCGCGAGGTCGTGGCCTGGAGCGGCGACTATAAGCCGGGCACGGTGGTCATTTCGACGAAGGAGCGCCGCCTCTATTATGTCCTCGGGCATGGGGAAGCGATTCGCTACGGCGTCGGCGTCGGCCGGGAGGGCTTCACCTGGTCCGGCGTGAAGACCGTGACGCGGAAACGCGAATGGCCGGATTGGACCCCGCCGCCGCAAATGCTCAAGCGGCGCCCCGACCTGCCCCGCCATATGGCCGGCGGAATTGACAATCCGCTCGGCGCGCGCGCGATCTATCTCGGCTCGAGCCTCTATCGCATTCATGGCTCGAACGAGCCCGACACGATCGGGGCCGCCGTGTCCTCTGGCTGCATTCGGATGACCAACCAGGACGTCGTCGATCTTTCCGAGCGGGTGAAGATCGGGACCAAGGTCGTCGTGCTTCGATAGGCCCACGAAAGCGCCTCGTCATATCGGCTCGGCGACTTTCGATCATCAAGCCGCGTCGGCTTGATAGGGCCAGACCCAGTCGCGGATTTCCGGCATGTCGTCCCCGGTCCGGCGAATGTAATCCTTGTGCTCGATCAGCTTATCGCGGAAGCGCTGGATGACATGCGCCGCCGGCGTCGCGAGGCCTGGCGCGCGCTGAATGACGCTTATCGCGAGATGGAAGCGGTCGAGCCCGTTCAAGACCGTCATGTCGAAGGGCGTCGTCGTCGTCCCCTCTTCGATATAGCCACGGACATGAATATTGGCGTGGTTCGTGCGGCTGTAGGTGAGCCGGTGGATGAGATGCGGATAGCCGTGATAGGCGAAGATCACCGGCTTGTCCGTGGTGAAAAGCGCGTCGAACTCCCGATCGGTGAGGCCGTGCGGATGCGCTTCCTTCGGCTGAAGCGTCATCAGATCGACGACGTTCACTACGCGGATCTTGAGCGACGGCAGATGGTCGCGCAGCAGATTGACCGCGGCGAGAGTCTCGAGCGTGGGCACGTCGCCGGCGCAGGCCATGACCACGTCCGGCTCGCCGCCCTGATCGTTGCTGGCGAAGTCCCAAATGCCAATCCCAGCCGTGCAATGCGTTAGCGCCTCCTCGATCGAAAGCCATTGCGGGGCGGGCTGCTTGCCGGCGACGATCACATTGATCCGATTGTAGGTGCGCAGGCAGTGATCGGTCGCCCAGAGCAGGCAATTGGCGTCCGGCGGCAGGTAGACGCGCACGATGTCGGCCTTCTTGTTGACGACATGATCGATGAAGCCGGGGTCCTGGTGGCTGAAGCCATTATGGTCCTGCCGCCAGACATGCGAGGTGAGCAGGTAGTTGAGCGAGGCGATCGGCCGCCGCCATCCGAGCCCGCGCGCGACCTTGAGCCATTTGGCGTGCTGGTTGACCATAGAGTCCACGATATGGATGAAGGCCTCGTAGCATGAGAAGAAGCCATGGCGGCCGGTCAGGAGATAGCCTTCGAGCCAGCCCTGGCACAGATTCTCGCTGAGCACTTCCATGACGCGGCCTTCATGCGCGAGATGCACGTCCTCGGGCAGAATTGGCTCCATCCATACGCGGTCGCTCGCCTCGAACACGGCGTCGAGCCGGTTCGAGGCGGTTTCATCCGGACCCATCAGCCGGAAATTGCGGGTCTCGGCGTTCAGCCGCATGACGTCGCGCAGATATTCGCCCGTGACGCGCGTCGCCTCGGCCTGCGCGCGGCCCGGCGTTTGCACCGCGACGGCGTAATCGCGCAAATCGGGCAATCGCAGCTGCCGCATGAGAAGCCCGCCATTGGCGTGCGGGTTGGCGCTCATGCGCCGCGCGCCGTCAGGCGCGAGCGCGGCGAGCTCCGGAATGAGCTTGCCCGCCGCGTCGAAGAGCTTCTCCGGCGCATAGCTTCGCATCCAATCCTCGAGCAGCAGCAGATGCGCGGGATTGCCGCGGACATCCGAGATCGGCACTTGATGCGACCGCCAGAAGCCCTCGGTCTTGAGCCCATCGACCTCTTTCGGACCAGTCCATCCCTTCGGCGTTCGCAAGACGATCATCGGCCAGCGCGGCGGCAGCGTCTCTTTATTTCCGCCTCTCGCCTCAGCCTGGATATAGGCGATGCGGTCGAGCGCGGCGTCGAGCGTCCCCGCCATTTTCTGGTGGACCTCGGCCGGATCCGAGCCCTCGACGAAAAAAGGCTCATGGCCATAGCCGGAAAGGAGATCGGCAAGCGCCTCGTGGCTCAGGCGCGCGAGGATCGTCGGGTTGGCGATCTTATAGCCGTTGAGATGAAGGATCGGCAGGACGGCGCCGTCATGGACGGGGTCGAGAAACTTGTTGGAATGCCAGGAGGCCGCGAGCGCGCCGGTTTCGGCCTCGCCGTCGCCGATGACGCAGGCGACGAGCAGGTCGGGATTGTCGAACGCCGCGCCATAGGCATGGAGAAGCGAATATCCGAGCTCGCCGCCCTCATTGATCGAGCCGGGCGTTTCGGGCGCGACATGGCTCGGAATGCCGCCGGGAAACGAGAACTGGCGAAACAGCCGCCGCATGCCCTCGGCGTCTTGCGAGATGTCGGGATAGATCTCGCTATAGGTCCCCTCGAGATAGGTATTGGCGACGACGCCTGGGCCGCCATGGCCCGGTCCGCAAACGAAGATCGCATCGAGGTCGCGCGCCCTGATGACGCGGTTCAGATGGACATAGATGAAGTTGAGGCCAGGCGTCGTCCCCCAATGGCCAAGAAGCCGCGCCTTCACATGCTCGGGCCGGAGCGGCTCGCGCAAAAGCGGATTGTCCAGGAGATAAATCTGCCCGACGGACAAGTAATTCGCCGCGCGCCAATAGGAATCGATCTTGCGCAGATCATCCGCCCCGAGCGGCCCCTCAACGGTCGCCTCGTTCAAGCCTGGTTCAACCATGCCGTTCTCCTCGTCGGAACGCTCGCGCCGCCGCGCCTCAACGTAATGCGCCAGCCCGGCGCAAGCTCAGCTTACGATCATGACCAATGCGGTCGAGGCGGCAATCTTGCTGACTGCATATCGAGCCCGAACCGCATTGAGGAAAAAACCGGACCAGATGAATATAAGGAACGCTTTGGACAGGAGCGAAGGCGCGGGCTGCTTGGCGAACATTTCGCGCCGGCGCGGCAATCGAAAAAGCGGTTCAAAGCCGCCGCGCGGAGACCTCTATCTTGGAGCCGGCGCGATTCCCGAAGCGTGCCGCGGATCGCGATTATTGCGCAAGCTCCTGTTGAAAACATTTGCCGCAGCCTTACGAAGCTTGCAAGGGATTCTACGGCTAGTGTAGCTTCTTGCATATGAACTACGACATCTCGTGCCGCAAAGTTTGTTTGAAATCCAATGCCGCGAATGACGCCGGCGGATCAGAGCCGACGGCCGCGTCTCTGCAGGCGAAGTGATTTTGGAATGAGCGCAGCTCCATATGACCAAGAGCCAATATTGGCGAAATTCTAGGAGGCGTCGATGTCCTGGACCGATGAACGAATCGATCTGCTGCAAAAGCTTTGGCTCCAAGGCATGAGCGCCAGCCGGATCGCCGCCGAACTCGCGAATGGGCTTACGCGCAACGCGGTGATCGGCAAGGTTTACAGGCTCGGCCTGTCCGGCCGCACCAAGGTCGGCGGCGTGACCTCGCCCAGTCCGCGGCCGCAGCAGAAAGCTCCTTCTCGCGCGCCAAATCCGCGCCCGACCAGTCCAATGGTCCAAGGCAATACCGCATTGGCCATAAAGCCAGCCGCGCTCGAAGCGCCTGCCCCGCTTCCGAGCAGAGACGTAGTGGTGTCGATGTCGGAACCCGTAACGATTTTGGAATTGCGAGAGTCGATGTGCCGCTGGCCAATCGGCGATCCGACAGCGGCGGAGTTCCGCTATTGCGGCGCCAGGAAGACGCCCGGCGAAGGACCCTATTGCTCACATCATGCCCGGATCGCCTATGTGCCGCAGCAGGATCGGCGGCGCGAGCGACGTATCCAGAAATCGGCCTGATCCCGATAGTCGCCGAGTCGCAAGCCGCCGACCGCGCAAGAGAGGCTCGCCGCAGGCGCCTCAGCACGTCTTGCCAAAAGTCTCATCGAAGGAATAGCCCGCGCCGCGCACGGTGCGGATCGGATCTTTCTCGGCGCCTCT